>JAAYBF010000069.1 GCA_012718975.1 Solirubrobacterales bacterium
ATGCCCGAGGACCCGGCGATCCCCGCGCCGGAGGTGCCCGCGCTCGCCAGCTTCGAGCGGACCGCGATCCCCGACAGCGAGGTCCTCCAGCGCGAGCAGCGCACCGACGTCGCCGGCCCGCTCACCGCGGCCGCCTACGCGGTCGTCGCCGCGATCGCGCTGTCACTCCTCGCGCTGTTGGCGTGGGGGCTGCACCGCCTGGCCGCGACGGCCCCGGGCAGGGCCGGTCCGCCACCGTCCGGGCGATCCGGCGACATACTGGTGGCCAGCGCATGAACGAGAACAGGGCAGGAGACCACTTCCGGGTCGTAGTGATCGGCGCCGGCTTCGGCGGCGTCGGGACGGCGATAAAGCTCAAGCAGTCGGGCATCGAGGACTTCGCCGTCCTCGAGCGCGACAGCGGCATCGGCGGCACCTGGTGGGCGAACACCTACCCGGGCTGCCAGTGCGACATCCCCTCGCACCTCTACTCCTTCTCGTTCGCGCCGAACCCGAGTTGGACGCGCACCTACGCGCCCCAGGCCGAGATCCAGCGCTACATCGCCGACGTCGCCGAGCGTGAGGGGATCGTCCCCCACATCCGCTTCGGCTGCGAGCTGCAGGGCGCCGAGTGGGACGAGGACGCGGGACTCTGGCGCCTGGCGACCTCGACCGGCGCGGTCACGGCCGAGCTCGTCGTCGCCGCCCCGGGGCCGCTGGCCGAGCCGTCGGTCCCGGCGATCCCCGGCCTCGACTCCTTCGCGGGCGACGTCTTCCACACCGCCCGCTGGAACCACGACATCGACCTCGCCGGGCGCCGCGTCGCGGTCGTCGGGACGGGCGCCTCGGCGATCCAGGCGGTCCCGCGGATCCAGCCGCAGGTCGACCGGCTGACGCTCTTCCAGCGCACGCCGCCCTGGGTGATGCCCCACGGCGAGCGCCCGATCACCGCCGCCGAGCGGTTCCTCTACCGTCGCGTTCCCGCCCTCCAGCGGCTGGTCCGCAGCGGCGTCTACTGGAGCCGCGAGGCGCTCGTGCCCGCGCTCGTCCACCGGCCGGGGCTGACCAAGGTGATCGAGCGGATCGCGCGCCGCCACCTCGCCGCCCAGGTCGCCGACCCGGTGCTGCGCGAGCGGCTGACGCCCGACTACACGATCGGCTGCAAGCGGATCCTGCCGTCCAACGACTGGTATCCGGCGATCACCCAGCCCAACGTCGACATCGTCTTCGGCGGCCTGGAGGAGGTCCGTCCCGACGGGGTCGTCGGACCCGACGGCACGCTCCGCCCCGCCGACGCGATCGTCTTCGCGACCGGCTTCCACGTGACCGACATGCCGCTCGCCAAGCTCGTCCGCGGGCGCGACGGCAGCACGCTGCACGAGCTCTGGCACGGCACCCCGCAGGCCTACCGCGGCGCCGCGATGGCGGGCTTCCCGAACATGTTCTGGCTCGTCGGCCCGAACACCGGCCTCGGCCACAACTCGATCGTCTTCATGATCGAGTCCCAGCTCGCCTACGTGATGGACGCGCTGCGGACGATGGAGGCGGTCGGCGCGAACCGGATCGAGGTCCGGCCCGAGGCCCAGGCCGCCTACAACGAGCGGCTGCAGGCGCGCATGCCGGGCACGGTCTGGAACTCCGGCGGCTGCGCGAGCTGGTACATCGACGAGAACGGCGCCAACAGCACGATCTGGCCGGACTTCACCTGGCGCTTCCGCCAGGAGACGCGCCGCTTCGACCCCGCCAGCTACACGCTCGCGAGCACTCCCCGGCCGGCCGCCGCCGAGCCCGCCCTCGCCCCGGCGGGCTAGTCGCTCCCGCCCGGGGCCCTCCGCTCCCACATCTGGATCTCGCCGAGCGAGCGGTATCCCATGCGGGCGTAGACGGGGCGGCCCATGTCGGTCGCCTGGAGCGTCGAGGTGGTGCGCCCGCGCTCGCGGGCGTCGGCGACGGCGTGGCCCATCAGCGCCCCGGCGAGGCCGCGGCCGCGCGACTGCTCGCGGGTCGCGACCAGCCATACGCTGCAGTCGTCGCCGTGGTCGAAGGCGACCAGGCCGGAGGCCAGCTCGCCGGCCTCCTCGATGCCGTAGAGGTGGAGGCCGGCGCGCGACTCGAGGTTGACCAGGGCGCGCGCGAAGGCGCTGCGGGTGCCGTAGGCGTCGTCGTTGAGGCGGGCGAGCGCGAGCGGGTCGAGGTCGCGCGTGTAGCCGTCGGGGACGGGCGGGCGCTCGGCCTCGTCGAGGTCGAGGATCATCGCCTCGGGGTCGGCGTCGAGGACGTGGCCGTGGGCGGCCAGCCGCGCGGCGGTCGCGCGGTCGCCGTCGGGCACCCACACGGTCCAGCACGCGATCCCGGCGTCCTCGTAGGCGGCGGCGATCGCGTCGTAGTCGGTGGCGAGGCCCGCCGCGTCCCAGTAGACGACGTCGTTGACGATCGACCGCTCCGGGACCGCCGGGGTCACCGTCATCACGTAGCCGACGCCCTCGGTGACGCGCATCCCGTCGGACGCGCCGTCGATCGTGCGCGACCACTGGGCGAGGCTGGCGATCAGCCGCCGCCAGCCCTCGGAGTCGTCGACGTGGGCCATGGGCGCGATGATACGGCGATGCCAGACCCCGACCACCTGCGCGACCTGCTGCTGACCCCGGAGCAGGCGGCCGCGATGGACGCGCCGGGCAAGGTCGACGCGGCGGTTCTGGTGGCGCTGTTCGAGCGGGCCGGCGAGCCGGTCGCGGTGTTCACCGAGCGGCGCGCCGACCTGCGCCGCCACGGCGGCGAGATCTCGTTCCCGGGCGGCCGCCAGGACTTCCCCGACGAGGATCTGCGCACCACCGCGCTGCGCGAGGCCGACGAGGAGATCGGGCTGGCGCCGGACGCCGTCGAGCTGGTCGGCGCGCTGCCGCCGGTCGGGACGATGGTCACCGGCTTCCGGGTCCACCCGTTCGTCGGCGTGATCGAGCCCGGACAGGTGTGGGTCCCGCAGGAGACCGAGGTCGCCCAGGTGCTCGAGCTCTCGCTGACCGACCTGCGCCGCGGCCACGAGCGCAAGCGGCTGGTTCGCCGTGGCGTCCCGTTCCGCACGACGACCTACACTGTCGACGGGCACATGGTGTGGGGCGCGACCGCGCGGATCGTCGCGGCGCTGCTCGAGCGCGTCGATCCGTTGTTGCTGTAGCGCGCCCCCGATCTTTGTCCACCGGGCCAAGGGCGCCCGGCCCGCGGCGGCCTAGCCTGGACGGGGTGACCGGCACCGTGGCGGCGATCGAGACGCTCGACCTGGACGCGACGGCGGCGGCCGTCCAGGCGACGCTGGACGGCTGGGGCGTCTGCTTCGGCGCCGGCGCGGGCCGGTCACCCTTCGTCGTCGACCCGGTGCCGCGGATCGTCGAGGCCGGCGACTGGCGGCTGCTCGCGCGCGGGCTCGCGCAGCGCGCCGAGGCCCTGGCGGCGTTCGTCGCCGACGTCCACGGCGAGCGGCGGATCGTCGCCGACGGCGTGATGCCCGAGCGCGTCCTGGCGACCGCCGAGCACTACGACCCGGCGATCGCCGGAGCCTTCCCCGAGCGGTTCGGCTGGGTGGCGGGGCTCGACGTCGTCTGCGACGCCGCCGGCCGGCTGGCGGTGCTCGAGGACAACATGCGCACCCCGTCAGGTCTCGCCTACGCGCTGGCGGCGCGGGCGGCCGTCGACGCCCACCTCCCCTCCCCGCCGCCGCCCGGCCGGCTCGACCCCGCGGCCGCGGTCGAGGCGCTCGGGGCGATGCTGCGCGCGGCGCTTCCGCGCGACCCGGCGGGCGATCCGCCGGCCGTCGCGCTGCTCTCCGACGGGCCGGGCAACAGCGCCTGGTACGAGCACCGCCGGCTCGCCGACCTGCTCGGGATCGCGCTGGTGGTGCCCGACGACCTCGTCCGCGCCGGTGGCCGCCTCGCCGCCCGCGACGCCGACGGTCGCGCGCGTCCGCTCGACGTGATCTACCGCCGCACCGACGAGGACCGCCTGCGCGACGCCGCCGGTGCACCGACCTGGATCGCCGAGCTGCTGGCCGAGCCGCTGGCGGCGGGCACGCTGTCGGTGGTCAACCCGTTCGGCACCGGCGTCGCCGACGACAAGCTCGTCCACGCCTATGTCGAGGAGATGATCCGCTTCTACAAGGGCGAGCAGCCGATCCTGCCGTCGGTGCCGACCTACGACCTCGGCGACCCCGAGGTGCTCGACGAGGTCTTCCCGCGGATCGGCGAGCTGGTGGTCAAGCCGCGCGCCGGCCACGGTGGCGAGGGCGTGGTGATCTGCCCGCGCGACAGCCTCGCCACCCGCGACGAGGTCCGCCGTCGCGTCGCGGCCGATCCGGGCGGCTACGTCGCCCAGGAGGTCGTCGAGCTCTCGGCCGAGCCGACGGTGGCGCGCGGGCGGCTGGAGCCGCGTCACGTCGACCTGCGACCGTTCGTGGTCGGCGTCGGGACGGCGGCGACGGCGCTGCCGCTCGCGCTGACGCGGGTCGCGCTGACGCGCGGCTCGCTGGTCGTCAACAGCTCCCGTAACGGAGGTGCGAAGGACACATGGCTCATGGGCTGACCCCGACCCGCCCGCTGATCGGCGTCACGACATCGGAGGTCCGCTACGCCGAGCGGGTGTCGCAGACCCCGCAGGCGGACCCGCCGCGGCGCGAGATGGCGCTCGGCATGACCTACCTGCGGGCGATCGAGACCGCCGGCGGCATTCCGCTGGTGATGCCGCCGCTCGAGCTGGAGGCGATCGAGCCGCTGCTCGACCGCCTCAGCGGCCTCTGCCTCTCCGGCGGGCCCGACATCGACCCCGACACCTACCACGAGCGCCCCCACCCCCAGCTCGGGCCGATCGAGCCCGACCTCGACCGCTTCGAGCTCGAGCTGGCGCGCGCCGCCGACGCGCGCGGCCTGCCGGTGCTCGCGATCTGCCGCGGCATGCAGGCGCTCAACGTCGCGCGCGGCGGCTCGCTGCACCAGCACCTGCCCGACCGGCCCGGCGTGACGATCGACCACCGCCAGCGCGAGCCCGGCGAGCAGACCGTCCACGACGTCGCGATCGCCGCCGGAAGCCGGCTGGCGCGCGTGATGCGCACCCGCGAGGCGGCGGTCAACTCCTTCCACCACCAGGCGGTCCACCGGATCGGCAACGGGCTGCGCGCCGTCGCCTGGTCGCCGGACGGGGTGATCGAGGCGGTCGAGGCGCCGGCGCGCGACTTCGCCGTCGGCGTCCAGTGGCATGCCGAGAGCCTGGTCGCCGAGCGCGAGCACGCGGCGCTGTTCGCGGGCCTCGTCGACGCCGCGATGCGCTACGAGACGGTCCCGGTCGGGGAGCGCGCCGCGTGAGCGGACGGCTGCCGAGCTGGGCCCAGTGGGTCCACTCGAACGAGTACACGCTCGGCGCCGAGGAGGAGATCATGCTCCTCAACCCCCACGACTGGTCGCTGGCGCAGCAGATCGACCGGGTGCTGCCGCGGCTGCCCCAGGAGCTGGCCGCGCACGTCACGCGTGAGACTCACACCTCGGCGCTCGAGCTGGGGACCGGGGTCCACGGGACGCCGGCGGGGATCGCCGACGAGCTGCTGCGGCTGCGGCGGCTGCTGGACCGCGAGCTGTCGTCGCTCGGGCTGTGCGCGGCGAGCGCGGGGACCCACCCGTCGACGGTCTGGCACGAGACGGTCGTCTCGGGCGGGCCGCGCTACGAGGCGGTCTACGGGTCGATGCGCGAGCTGGCGCGGCGCGAGCCGACCTTCGGCCTGCACATCCACGTCGGGGTGCGCGGCCCGGCGGAGGGGATCCGGCTGTTCAACCGGATGCGCGTCCACCTGCCGCTGCTGCTCGCGCTCTCGGTCAACTCGCCGTTCTGGCAGGGGCGCGACACCGGTCTGGCGTCGGCGCGCACGCCGCTGTTCCAGGCGTTTCCGCGCGTGGGCATCCCGCGCGCCTTCCCCGACTACGAGGACTGGGTCGAGGCGGTCGACCTGCTGATCCGCTCCGACGCGTTCCCGGAGCCGACGTTCCTCTGGTGGGACGTGCGGCCCCAGCCGCGCTTCGGCACGATCGAGGTGCGCGTGCTCGACGCCCAGACGACGGTCGCCGAGACGGCGGCGCTGACGGCGCTGGTGCAGAGCGTGGCCAGGCTCGAGGTCGAGGAGGGGTACGTGCCGGCGGCCGCGATCGGCGCCCAGGAGGCGCTCGAGGAGAACCGCTTCATCGCGGCCCGCGACGGCATGCAGGCGCGGCTGATCGACCCGGTCGGCGACCGGCGGGTGGCGGCGGTCGAGGTCCTCGCCGAGCTCGTCGAGGCGTGCGCGCCGCACGCCCGCGACCTCGGCTGCGACGCGGAGCTGGCGCTCGTGCCGGCGCTCGCCGCACGGACCGGAGCCGAGCGTCAGCTCGCCCTCGCGCGCGACGAGGGCCGGCTCCCCGGCCTGGTCTCCGGACTCGCGGACCGCTTCCTCGCGACCGGCCTCGAGCCGCCGCTGGCGCTCGAGGCGGGCGACCTCGAGCCCTACGCCTCGTCCTCGCCGGGCTCGGAGTAGTCGCGCAGCCGCCGCTCCTCCTCGGCGGCGACCTCCTCGCGCAGGCCGTCCTCGGTCAGCTCGGGCCGGCCGCTGGCGCGACGGCGGGCGTTGTTGGCCTCGAGCATCTGCGCGACATCGTCGAGCTCGAGCTCGACCTCCAGCTCGGGGCTGCGGGTCGGCTTCCAGTCGACCTGCTCGGCACCGGTGCCGGGATACCACTTGCCGAGCGCGAGCAGGATCAGGACGAAGACCGTCAGCCCGCCGGCGACCAGCCATGCGAACTCTCCTCCCATCGGTCGAGCATAGCCCGCCGATCTGGAGCCGCCCGCGGCTCTAGACTGCGCCCGTGATCGACTTCGAGCTGACCGACGAGCAGCGGCTGGTCCGCGACGCGGCACGCGAGTTCGCCGACGGGGTGATCGCCCCGCGCGCCCGCGAGAACGACCGCAACTCGACCTTCGACCACGGGCTGGTCGTGGAGCTGGCCGGGATGGGCTTCATCGGCCCGATCCTGCCGGAGGCCTACGGCGGCCGCGGGATCGACTACCGCACCTACGGGCTGATCGTCGAGGAGATCGGTCGCGCCGACTCCTCGGCGCGAACGGTGGTGTCGGTCAACACGTCGCTGGTCGGCTCGGCGATCGCCAAGTGGGGCAGCGAGGACCAGAAGGAGCGGTTCATCCCCGGCATCTGCTCCGGCGAGGCGCTCGGCTGCTTCGGGCTGACCGAGCCCGACACCGGCTCGGACGCGGCCAACCTCTCGACGCGCGCCGAGCGGATCGACGGCGGCTGGCGGCTGACCGGCCAGAAGCAGTGGATCTCGCTCGGCAACGTGGCGGCGTTCGCGCTGATCTTCGCCCAGACCGACCCGGGCGCCGGCCACCGCGGCCTCGCCGCCTTCCTGGTCCCGACCGACGCCCCCGGCTTCCAGAGCGCCGAGATCCACGGCAAGCTCGGCCTGCACGCCTCCGACACCGCGGAGCTGTTCCTCGACGGCGTGGAGGTCGGCGACGACGCGCTGCTCGGCGGTGTCGGCGACGGCTTCAAGGTCGCGATGACCGCGCTGGACTCCGGGCGCTTCAGCGTCTCGGCCGGCTGCGTCGGGATCTGCCAGGGGTGTGTCGACGCGTCGACCGCGTATGCGACCGAGCGCCGGCAGTTCGGCCGTCCGATCGCCGGCTTCCAGCTCGTGCAGGCGATGATCGCCGACATGGTCGTCGACACCCACGCGGCGCGCGGGCTGGTGTGGAAGGCGGCCTGGCTGAAGGACCGCGGCGAGCGCGGGACGCTCGAGACCTCGGTCGCGAAGCTGTTCTCGACCGAGGCCGCGATCCGCTGCGCCAACGCCGCGATCCAGGTCCACGGCGGCTCCGGCTACGTCGACGACCATCCCGTCGAGCGCTACCTCCGCGACGCCCGCGTCACCACCCTCTACGAGGGCACCTCGCAGATCCAGAAGCTGATCATCGGCCGCCTGACGACGGGCATCGACGCGATGACCTGACGGGGCGCCGGCGGGCCGGCGGGACGACGGCGGATATCAGGGCCGCAGGGCGGCCCAGGCGGTGTCGGCGAGGTCGCGCTCGGCGGTGGCGAGCTCGTCGCCGGCGAGCGGGTCCGGGCCGTCGGGCGGCCAGCCCCGCGACGGCCCGAGAGCCAGGCGGCAGTACTCCTGAGCCGGGCCCATCCAGACGGCGTGCAGCAGCGGCTGGGCCAACAAGCGGATCTCGCAGCGCTCCGCACGCGGTCCGTACCAGCGGTCGATCACGCCGAACAGGGCCCGGTTGGTCGCGTCGATCCGGGCCTGCGCGAGCGGCGCGACCTCGATCTCGCGACGCTGAAGCAGCAGCCGCGCGCGGGCGGGCTCGCGCGCGGCCCAGCGCAGGTGCTCGACGACGAAGCCCCGCACGACGGTCTCGGCGTTACCGTGGGGACTGGCGAGGACCGCCCTGAGCCGCTCCTGATAGCCGAGCAGCGACTGGACGTAGAGCGCCGTCGCGAGGCCCGCCTTGTCGCCGAAGTGGTGGTAGATGCTGCCCACGCTCATCTCGGACTGGAGCCGCAGGTCCTCGATCGTCGCCGTCTCGTAGCCCATCTGGTCGAAGACCCGCAGCCCCGCCTCCATCGCGCGCCGCACGCTCCCACTCGGCCGCACGAGCGTCTCGTCCCCCCACCGCAGCCACATCGCCCTCGCCACACCCGCTCCCTTCCACCCGTACAGCCTTCGGCGGCCGGAGACGGTGCACCCGCTCCCCGACCCTAGAACCCCATTCTAGAACAGAGTTCTAAGGGAGTCCGCCTGGCCGCGTACTGGCGACCGCATGCGACAGCCCAGGCGGCAGCGACAGGAGAGCCCGGGGGCCGAGTCGGGCCCCCAGAGCTTCGATTCTAGAATAGCATTCTAGAATCAGATTCTAGGCTCGACGATACCTCTCAGCCACCCCGTGCCAAGCGAGCGCGGCGCGCTGCGTCCTCCGTCATAGTTGACCGGCCGTCCGCACGGCTGGCTCCGACCCGGCTGGCCGCTCTGCTTCCGCCGGCGCCACGACACCCAGATCAAGGATGCGCTCGACCGTGCCGAGGCCGAGCTTGCCGGCACGCCATGCGGCCCCGCCCGCTAGCGCGAGCGCAGCTGGCGCAGCACGAAGTGCAGGATGCCGCCGTTGCGGTAGTAGAGCCACTCGTTCGGCGTGTCGATCCGGACGCGGGCGTCGAAGGCGATCGGGTCGCCGCCGTCGGCCGGGGTCGCGGTCACGCGCAGCGTCCGGGCGCCCTCCTCGAGCGGCGCCAGGTCGAAGGTCTCGAACCCGGTCAGGCCGAGCGACTCGACCGACTCGCCGTCGGGGAACTGCAGCGGCAGGATGCCCATCCCGACGAGGTTCGAGCGGTGGATCCGCTCGAAGCTCTCGGCGATCGCGAACTTCACGCCCTGCAGCCGCGGCCCCTTCGCCGCCCAGTCGCGCGAGGATCCCGAGCCGTACTCCTTGCCGGCCAGCACGCCGAGCGGCACGCCGTCGGCCTGGTAGTCCATCGCCGCGTCGTAGATCGACGTCTGCTCGCCGTCCTTGACGGTGACGCCGCCCTCGGTGCCCGGCGCGAGCCGGTTACGCAGCCGCACGTTGGCGAACGTGCCGCGCATCATCACCTCGTGGTTGCCGCGGCGCGACCCGTACGAGTTGAAGTCGCGCTGCTCGACGCCGTGGTCGAGCAGGTACCTGCCGGCCGGCCCGTCGCGCTTGATCGCGCCCGCGGGCGAGATGTGGTCGGTCGTGACGCTGTCGCCGAGCAGCGCGAGGATGCGCGCCCCGCGGATCTCGGAAAAGCCCTCCGGCGCCTGCGCCGGCATCCCCTCGAAGTAGGGCGGGCGCTTGACGTAGGTCGAGGCGTCGTCCCAGGCGTAGCGGTCGCCCTCCGGGGTGTCGAGCTCGCGCCAGTGCTCGTCGCCCTCGAAGACCTCGCCGTAGCTGGAGCGGAACATGTCCGACTGGACCGCGTGCTCGACCGCAGCGTTGACCTCCGCCTGCGACGGCCACAGGTCGCGCAGGTACACCGGCTCGCCGTCGCGGTCGGTGCCGAGCGGCTCGGTGAGCAGGTCGAGGTCCATCCGGCCGGCGAGTGCGTAGGCGACGCAGAGCGGCGGCGAGGCGAGGTAGTTCATCTTGACCTCGGGGTGGATCCGCCCCTCGAAGTTGCGGTTGCCCGACAGCACCGAGCAGACCGTCAGGTCGGCCGCCTCGATCGCCGCCGAGACCTCGTCGGGCAGCGGCCCCGAGTTGCCGATGCAGGTCGTGCAGCCGTAGCCGACGAGGTTGAAGCCGAGCTGGTCGAGCGGCTCGGTCAGGCCGGCGCGGTCGAGGTAGTCGGTGACGACCTTCGAGCCGGGCGCCAGGCTCGTCTTGACCCACGGCCGGCGCGTCAGCCCGCGCTCGACCGCCGCCTTGGCGAGCAGACCCGCCCCGACCATCACCGACGGGTTCGACGTGTTCGTGCAGCTCGTGATCGCCGCGATCACCACGGCCCCGTCCTCGAGGTCGAACCGCTCGCCGTCGAGCTCGACCGGGGCGGACCGCTTCGTCACCGTCCCGGTCGCGGCGTGCTCGTGGGCGGGCGGCGCGGCGCCGTCGTGCTCGCCGGGCTGGTTGGTCGGCGGGTCGCTCGCCGGGAACGAGAGCCGCGAGCCGTTGCCGGCGCGGTCGTCGTCGCGGCCGTCGGCGAGGTCCTCGAGCTCGCCGAGGAAGTCGCTCGCCGCGTTGGCCAGCGAGATCCGGTCCTGCGGGCGCTTCGGGCCCGCCATGCTCGGCTCGACCGTCGAGAGGTCGAGCGACAGCGTGTCGGTGTAGACCGCGTCCTCGCTGTCGGCGTCGTGGAAGAGGCCCTGCTCGCGCGCGTAGGCCTCGACCAGCTCGATCTGCTCGGTCGGGCGGCCGGAGAAGTCGAGGTAGCGCAGCGTCTCAGCGTCGATCGGGAAGATCGCGCAGGTCGAGCCGAACTCCGGCGACATGTTGCCGATCGTCGCCCGGTCGGCGAGCGGCAGCGTCGGCAGGCCCGGGCCGAAGAACTCGACGAAGCGGCCGACGACGCCCCGCTCGCGCAGCATCTCGGTGACGGTGAGCACCAGGTCGGTCGCCGTCGAGCCCTCGGGCAGCTGGCCCTCGAGCCGGAAGCCGACAACCTGGGGCAGCAGCATCGAGACCGGCTGGCCGAGCATCGCCGCCTCGGCCTCGATCCCGCCGACGCCCCAGCCGAGCACGCCGAGGCCGTTGACCATCGTCGTGTGGGAGTCGGTGCCGACGAGCGTGTCGGGGAACGCCTGGCCGTCGCGGGCGGCGACCACGCGCGAGAGGTACTCGAGGTTGACCTGGTGGCAGATGCCGGTGTTCGGCGGCACCACCTTGAAGTTGTCGAACGCCGTCTGGCCCCAGCGCAGGAAGGTGTAGCGCTCGTGGTTGCGCTCGTACTCGCGCTCGGCGTTGCGCTGGAAGGCGAGCCGCTCGGCGAAGCTGTCGACCTGGATCGAGTGGTCGATCACCAGCTCGACGGGCACCAGCGGGTTGATCCGGGTCGGGTCGCCGCCGAGCTCCTCCATCGCGTCGCGCATCGCGGCGAGGTCGACGATCGCCGGCACGCCGGTGAAGTCCTGCATCAGCACGCGGCTCGGCGAGTAGGCGATCTCCTTCGACGGCTCGTCGGAGGCCACCCAGGTCGCGACGTTCTCGACGTCGGCGGCGGTGACCGCCTCGCCGTCCTCGTTGCGCAGCAGGTTCTCCAGCAGGATCTTCAGCGAGTAAGGCAATCGCGCGACGTCGAAGCGCTCCTGCAACGCGTCGAGGCGGAAGATCTCGTGTGTGGTGCCCGCGACCTCGAGGGTCGCGCGGGCACCGAAGCTGTTCGGGTGGCCCACTTGCAGAACGGTACCTGTAGCCGCCGGTCCCTGTAGCTTGGGGCAATGCGCAAATCCCTTCGCCGTACTCTCGTCGCGACCGCCTTCGCAGCGGTCGCCGTGGCGGTTCCCGCGGCCCCGGCCGCGGCCCAGGCGCCGACCGTCTGCCCCGCCACCTTCCACGTCCTCCACGACGACCGCATCGGTGCCGTGAGCCTGCCGCAGGGCCACTACCGCGTCACCGTACGTGGGGGCATCAGCTGCCCCGCCTCGACCGACCTGCTCGCCCAGTTCCTCGAGGACTGGGACGGCGTCCTGCCGCGTCCCTGGCGGGTGGCCTCGCCGCGCGCCGGCCGGGCGAACTTCTCGCGCGGACGCAGCGGCGCGGGCTTCGCCGTCCGCCGCGTCGGCAAGGCGAGCGGCGGCGGCGGTGGCGGCCGCCACCCCGGCTTCGGCCTGCTCTGCCCGGGCACCTTCGAGGTGCTCCACAACGACCGGATCGGCCGGCTGCGCCTGCCGATGGGCGAGTACACGATCACCCTGCTGGCCCACAACCGGCCGACCTGCCAGCGCGCGTCGACCCTGTTCGCGCGCTTCCTGCAGCGGCCGGACGGCCGGCTGCCGGGGCGCTGGGGACTCGATCCGACCAGCGGCACCTTCCGCCGCGGCTACGGCAACTTCGGCTTCCGGGTCAAGCCGGCGTTTGACTAGCTGGGAGAACTACGAGCGTGCGTGTGCGGGGCTCGACGCCCCGTACGCGCTGCTCGACCTCGACGCCACGTGGGAGAACGCAGCGTCGATGCTCCACCGGGCGGGGGGCAAGCCGATCCGGGTGGCGAGCAAGTCGGTGCGGTGCAGGGACGTCCTGCACCGCATCCTCGCCCGCGACGAGGGGTTCCGGGGGCTGATGACCTTCACGCTGGCCGAGACCCTGTGGCTGGCCGAGCAGGGGTTCGGCGACCTCCTGCTCGCCTACCCGACCGCCGACCGCGCGGCGCTCGAGCGGCTCGCGCGGATCGAGGGCGACGGCCGGCCGATCGTCATGGTCGACTCGGCCGAGCAGCTCGACCTGATCGCCGCCGCCGCGCCAGGCCCGGCGGCGCCGATCCGGCTCTGCCTCGAGTTCGACACCGGCTACCGCCTGCCGGGCGGACTGGGGACCGTCGGCCCGAAGCGCTCGCCGATCCGCACGCCCGCCCAGGCGGCGGCGCTCGCGCGCGACATCGTCCGCCGGCCCGGGCTCGAGCTGGCGGCGCTGATGGGCTACGAGGGCCACGTCGCCGGCGTCGGCGACCGGCCGCTGGGCAAGCCGCTGCAGGGCCCCGCGATCCGCGCCATGCAGCGCGCCTCGGTCGCCGAGATCGCCGACCGGCGGGCGGCGATCGTCGCCGCGGTGCGGGCGGTCACGCCGGTCGCGATCGTCAACGGCGGCGGCACCGGCAGCCTCCACACCACCGCCGCCGAGGCGGCCGTCACCGAGGTCACCGCCGGCTCGGGCTTCTATGCGCCGACCCTCTTCGACCGCTACTCCGCCTTCGCGCAGCGCCCCGCCGCGATGTTCGCGCTGCCGGTCGTCCGCCGGCCACGACCGGACACGGTCACGCTGCTCGGCGGCGGCTACGTCGCCTCCGGCCCGAGCGGTCGCGACCGGCTGCCCGAGCCGTACCTGCCGGGCGGCCTGAAGCTCGACCCGTTCGAGGGCGCGGGCGAGGTCCAGACGCCGGTCCGCGGTGATGCCGCGCGGCGGCTGCGCCTCGGCGACAGCGTCTACCTGCGCCACGCCAAGGCCGGCGAGCTGTGCGAGCGCTTCGACACCATCCACCTGCTCGCCGGCGGCGAGATCGTCGACGAGGTCCCGACCTACCGCGGCGACGGCCATGCCTTCCTGTAGGCGCGCGCTCGCGCTCGCCGCGGCGGCGCTCGCCCTCGCCGGCGCGGCCGGCGGCCCGGGCGCGGCCGCAGCCGGCGCCCAGCAGACCCGCCCGAACATCGTCTTCGTGATGACCGACGACCAGACACCGGCGTCGGTCGACTACCAGCGCAACGTCCGGCTGCTGCGCGACCAGGGCGCCTCCTTCGACCACACGGTCGCGACCTTCCCGCTCTGCTGCCCGTCGCGGGCCACCTACTACTCGGGCCAGTACTCCCACAACCACGGCGTGCTGCACAACGCGGGGCCGTTCGGCGGCTACACCCGCTTCGACAACTCCAACACGCTGCCGATGTGGCTGCGCGCCGCCGGCTACCGGACGATGCACGTCGGTCGCTACCTCAACGGCTACGGCGTCCAGAACGCGGTGCTGACCGAGATCCCGCCGGGCTGGGACGACTGGATCTCGGGCCTCGGCGAGCAGAGCTCGATCTTCAACTACGGCGCCTGGCTGACCAACGAGAACGGCGAGATCTTCAGCCGGCCCGGCCCCGACCATCCGGGCGAGTACCAGACCGACTTCTACGGCCGACGCGCCGCCGAGCTGGTCGACGCCCACGCCCCCTCCGACCAGCCGTTCTTCCTCTCGCTGACCTTCCCCGCCCCGCATCTCGGCGCGCCGCGCGACCCCGACGATCCCGGCCTGATCGGCACGCCGTCGCCCGCTCCGCGCCACCGCGACATGTTCTCCGCGCTGGCGCTGCCGCGGCCCCCCAACTTCGACGCGGCCGACGTAGCGCTCAAGCCGCGGATCGTCGCCGACCGGCCGCGGATGTCACCGGACCTGATCGCCGCAGTGCAGGAGAACTACCAGCAGGAGCTCGAGGCGCTGCAGTCCGTCGATGACGCCGTCGGCGGGCTGATCGAGGCGCTGCGCCGCCAGGGCGAGTTCGACCAGACCCTGTTCGTCTACACCTCCGACAACGGGTTCTTCCACGGCGAGCACCGGATCGCCTCCGAGAAGGTGCTGCCCTACGACGCCGCCGCGCGGATCCCGCTGATCGTGCGCGGCCCCGGCGTGCCGCGCGGCCTGCGGCTCGACAACCTCGTCGCCAACATCGACTGGGCGCCGACGCTCGTCGACGTCGCCGACGCGCGCGCCGGGCGGCTGATGGACGGGCGTTCGCTGTTCGACGTGATCGACGACCCCCGCCGCGAGCGCGGCCGCGAGATCGTGCTGGAGAACGGGGTCGGCGCCAACGGCGTGCCGCGCTACCGGGCGCTGCGCAACCAGCGCTACCTCTGGATCCAGCACACGCGCAGCGGCGAGTACGAGCTCTACGACCACGTCGCCGACCCCTACGAGCTGGACAACCTCGCCGACGTCGAGGCCTACGCGCCGGTCCGGACCGCGATGGCCAGGCGGCTGCGCTCGCTGCAGCGCTGCCACGGCCCGCGGCGCTGCACGGCGAGCCGGCCACGGCTGCGCCTGGGCGTGCGGGCGGCGCCGCCGCGCACCGCGGTCCAGCGCCGCCGCGCCGAGCGCGTCCGGGCGCTGGGCGAGGGCCGCTGCGTCGTCGACGACGTCCGCCTGTCGCTGGCCGGCGACGACCTCGCCGCGGTCGTGCGCGCCGTCTACTTCCGCGGCGGCCGGCGGCTGCGCGCCACCCGCCGGACGCCGTTCGCCGTCCGAGTGCCGGCGGCCCGCCTGGGCCGTGCCCGCACCCACCCGCTGCGCGTGCGGGTCACGACCTTCGACGGCCGCAGCGCGACCTACGACCGCGTCGCCCGCCGCTGCGCCCGTCGGTGACTGGCCGATGACTGGCCGGCCGGCCAGCAGTTCCTACCGCGAGTAGACTCCGCGTCGCGGTCGCCGCCCGGCGCCGCCTCCCCCGTTTCCCCCCGTGCCCGCGAAGCTCGACTACGACCACGACTGGCTGGTGATCGGCTCCGGCTTCGGCGGCAGCGTGTCGGCGCTGCGGCTCGCCGAGAAGGGCTACTCGGTCGGCGTGCTGGAGTGCGGCCGCCGCTTCGCCGACGGCGACATGCCGCGCTCGACCTGGGATCTGAGGCGCTACTTCTGGAGCCCGTACCTCGGCCTGCGCGGGATCTTCCGCGTCACCACCTTCAAGGACGTCACCGTCGTCTCGGGCAGCGGCGTCGGCGGCGGCAGCCTCGGCTACGCCAACACGCTCTACGTGCCGCCCGAGCGGTTCTTCGCCGACCCGCAGTGGGCGGGCATGGCCGACTGGCAGTCGGCCCTGGCGCCCCACTACGCGGAGGCGCAGCGGATGCTCGGCGTCGTCGACTACACCGACGACGACCCGGCCGGCGACCTGCTGCGCGAGTTCGGCGCCGAGCTGGGCGTCTCCGAGACCTTCCGCCGGGCCCGCGTCGGCGTCTACCTCGGCGAGCCGGGCAAGACGGTGCCGGACCCGTTCTTCGGCGGCGAGGGGCCGGACCGGACCGGCTGCCTGCAGTGCGGCCGCTGCATGGTCGGCTGCCCGCACGGAGCGAAGAACAGCCTGCCCAAGAACTACCTCTGGCTGGCCGAGCGGCGCGGCGCCGTGGTCACGCCCGACCGCGAGGTCGTCGAGGTCCGCCCACTCGGCGCGCCCGACGGCTCCGACGGCTACGCCGTCTACACGGAGCGGCCCGGCGCCTGGCGGCGGCGCGACCGGCGCATGCACACCGCCCGCGGCGTCGTGATCGCCGCCGGACCGCTCGGCACCAACCGGCTGCTGGCCAACTGCCGCCACAGCGGCGCGCTGCCGCGCCTCTCGCGCCGCCTCGGCGAGCTGGTGCGGACCAACAGCGAGGCGATCCTTGCGGTGACCGTCCCCGACGACAGCGTCGACTACACGCGCCGCGTCGCGATCACCTCGAGCATCTACCCGGACCCCGACACCCACGTCGAGACCGTCGTCTACGGCAACGAGGGCGGCGCGGTCAAGCTGCTGCAGACGCTGCTGGTCGGCGACGGGACGCGCGTGACGCGGCCGCTGAAGCTGCTCGGCGCGATCCTGCGCCACCCCGGCCGGCTGGCGAGCCTGCTGCTGCGGCCGGGCTGGTCGCGCCGGACGATCGTCCTGCTGGTGATGCAGACGCTCGACAACGCGATCTCGCTGCGCCCGCGACCGCTGCCCAACGGGCGCGTGCGGCTGCAGACCGAGCAGGACCCCGAGAAGCCGATCCCGACGTTCATCCCGGTCGCCAACCAGGCCGCCGAGTGGTTCTCGGAGCGGACCGGCGGGATCGCCCAGAGCGCGACCTCAGAGGCGCTGTTCAACGTCCCGACGACCGCCCATATCCTCGGCGGCGCGGTGATCGGGCCAGACGCCGAGCAGGGTGTCGTCGACGGCGACCAGCGCGTCTACGGATACGAGAACCTGCTCGTCTGCGACGGCGCCGCGGTGCCCGCCAACCCGGGCGTCAACCCGAGCCTGACGATCACCGCGCTCGCCGAGCACGCGATGGCGGCGATCCCGCCGCGCGGCTGACCGTCAGCCGGCGGCGGCGCGCTCGGCGGCGGCCTCGGCCTTCGCCGGGTCGGGCTCCCAGTGGGCCTCGGCGTCGATCGGCGCGTCGCGCAGGTAGGCCTCGGCGTCGAGCGCGGCGGCGCAGCCGGAGCCGGCGGCGGTGATCGCCTGGCGGTAGGTGTTGTCGATCAGGTCGCCGGCAGCGAACACGCCGGCGACGTTCGTCCGGCTCGAGCGGCCGTCGACCTGCACGTAGCCCTCGCCGTCGACCTCGACCTGATCGGCGACCAGCTCGGAGTTCGGCTTGTGGCCGATCGCGATGAACGCCCCGTCGATCTCGAGCGTCCGCTCGGCCCCGCCGTCGGCGCCGGCGAGCACCGCGCGGGCGAGCGAGCCGTCGTCGCCGGCCTCGAAGCGGTCGACCACGTACGGGGTGACCAGCTCGATGTTGTCGGTGTCGCGGGCGCGGTCGAGCATGATTGCCGAGGCGCGGAACTCGTCGCGGCGGTGGACGACCTTGACGTCGCCGGCGAACTTCGCGAGGAAGGTCGCCTCCTCCATCGCCGTGTCGCCACCCCCGACGATGATCGTCCGCTTGCCGCGGAAGAAGGCGGCGTCGCAGGTCGCGCAGTAGGACACCCCGCGCGCGGCGAGCTCCTGCTCGCCGGGCACGCCGAGCTTCTTCGGGTCGGCGCCCATCGCGAGCACGACCGAGCGCGTGCGGTACTCGGCGTCGCCGACGAAGACGCGCTGGATCCCGCCGTCGGAGAGCTCGATCCGGGTCGCGTCGTCGGTAACGAAGCGGGTGCCGAACCGCTCGGCCTGGTCGCGCAGCTGCTGCATCATCTCCGGCCCCATCACACCCTCGGGGTAGCCGGGGAAGTTCTCGACGTCGGTGGTCTGCTGCAGCAGCCCGCCCCACTGGAAGCCCTCGATCACCAGCGGCTCGAGGTCGGCGCGCGCGGTGTAGAGCGCGGCGGTGTAGCCGGCCGGCCCGCTGCCGACGATGATCACGTTCTCGATTCGGTCGCTGCTCGCGCTCACTTAGCCTGGGCCTCCGCTCTTACTTTACTTTCTGAAGTATAGCCCTCCCGCTCGGCCTCCCAGCCCGCGACGGTCCGCCGCAGCTGGAAGAAGGCGACGATCCCCGGCGGGATCGGCAGCCAGAAGGCGATCACGCGGTACATCAGCACGGCCGGGAAGACGATGCCGCCCGGGATGCCGAACAGCACGAACGCGCCGATCATGCCGGCGTCGACCGAGCCGACGCCGCCGGCCGGCGACGGGATCAGGTTCGCCGCCATCCCGACGAAGAACCCCTGGACCAGCACCGCGAACGGCACGTGGCCGCCAAAGGCCTCGAAGCTCGCCCAGAGCACGCCGATGTTCGCCGCCCAGAAGCCGACCGCCCCGGCGAGCGCGAGCGCGCCGCGGCGCGGGTGGCGGATGTAGTCGACCGCGGTCCGGAGGCCCGTGGCGGCGGTCGCCGGGACCGGCGCCAGCTTCGCCGCCCAGCGCGACAGCCGCCCACGCCCGCGGATGCTCGACAGCCGCCGCTCGAGGTCGGCGGGGATCAGCGCGACCAGACCGGCGATCAGCATCGCCCCGCCCGCCAGAGCCGCCGGGACGATCGTCCCGGCGACCGGGGCGTCGCCGGGCAGGACGCCCGTGCGCAGCAGGATCCCGAACAGCACCAGCGCCGACCCGTAGACCGAGTAGAGCAGGACGAGGAAGGCGATCATCCGGCAGGCCGACCGCCGCCGCGGCATCCCCGCCTTGCGCAGCGCCCAGTAGGAGAGCACCACGCCGCCGGCGCCCGCGGCCGAGAAGATCCGCGTCGCGGCCAGGCCGGCCATCGTGATCTGGTAGCTGGCGCGCGCGTCGAGGCGGCGGCGGACGGCGGCCGAGGCGTTGCCGCCCAGCACGCCGCGGAACAGCGCCACGTAGGCGCCGAACGCCCCTATGTTGAAGGCGATCGCGATCGCGACCCAGTACCAGGTCGCGTCGCCGATCCGCGCCAGCTCGTCGTCGAGGCCGACCACGCGCGGGAACAGCACGTAGATCGCGACGATCAGGCCGAGCACCAGCAGCGCGCCGAGCGCCAGCCGGCGGCGGTCGGCGAGCATCGCGCCCATCCCCGAGACGCGCAGGTCCTCGTCGGCGTCCTCCTCGTAGACCTCCGGCTCGTCGGCGCTGGCCATCAGGCCGCCCCGGGCTCCAGTCGCCGCACCGCCGCGGCGGCCGCCAGCAACGGCCGCGCCGCCACCGGCGCGCCGCGCCAGATCGCCTCCGCGAGCGCGAAGCCCGCGATCAGGTCCACCACGTAGTGCTCGCCGAGATACACCAGGCCGAAGCCGAGCGAAAGCGCGTATGCCCACCCGACCGTGCCCGGCCCCCTGCCGACCCCGGACAGCACCCGAGCGGCCATGACCGATGTGCCGAAGTGCAGGGATGGCATGGCAGCGAAGGGATTGCCCTCCAGACCATCGTAGAGCGGTCGCCACAGTCGGCCCCAGACGCGCTCGCCGGCCTCGACCATGATCCGCCGCACCGGCGCCATCCGCCCGCGCTGCGCGGCGTACCACGGCGGGGCGGTCGGGACGAGCCAGTAGACGACCGCGCCGAGGTCGAAGGTCGCCGCCACCAGCACCGCCCCGCGCGTGAAGTGGTCGTGGTGACGCACCAGCAGGAAGGCGACCGTGCCGTGCGGGACCGCGAACCACGCCCAGTGGATCAGCGAGAAGGCGATGTCGTGGCGACGGATCTCGCCGGGCCGGCCGAGCGCACGCTGAAGGCGGGTGGTCGGCGTCTCGCCGCCGCCGATCAGGCGGTCGACGCGGATCGGGTAGTCGATCCGGGTGCGCGCCAGCAGCGCGTCGGGATCGTCGTCGGGCATGTCGTACTGGGCGTAGTAGGCCCACATCTGCAGCGCGTAGATGCCGGCGTCGCGCACGCGCGAGCGCGGCGTCGCGACCGCGAGGGCGACCGGGGCCTGGACGGTGAGGGCGGTCACGGCGCGAGGACTGAGGCGCAGCCGGTGACGCAGCAGCGGCGCGGCGATCCCGACCGCGACGGCCCCCCAGGCGAGGGTTCGGAGGGCGCGCGAGCTTCGCAAACCGCGCGGGAGGATAGACCCCGCGCCCGATGCCAGCGGGCCGCGGCACCGGCGCTGCCCGTGCGCCCCCTCAGCCGGCTCGCTCGAGCAGGCGCACCTCGACGGGCGCGCCGGCGGCGAAGCGCTCGGCGTCGGCGCGGCTGCCGAGGTGGGCGCCCCAGTGGCTGGGGACCGCCACGCGCGGCTGGATCCGCCGCGCCGCCTCGACCGCCTCGGCGGCCGTCATCACATAGCCGCCGCAGACCGGCAGCAGCGCCACGTCGACGCCGACGACGGCGTCCATCTCGGGGATCACGTCGGTGTCGCCGGCGTGGTAGAGCCGCTCGCCGCGGACGTTGAGGTCGAAGCCGACCCCGCCGGCGGCGCGCGGGTGGAACGGGTTGCCGTCGCTGTCGCGCTTGGAGGTGTTGTAGGCGGCGACGGCGGTCACGTCGAGGCCGTGGACGCCCTCCAGCTCGAGCGTCTCGCCGGGCGCGATCGCCGCGACCCGCCCGCGCGCCCGCTCGACGACGGCCGGCGGGCCGATCAGCCAGGTGTCGCGGTCCGAGAGGGCCTCGACGTCGCGCGGCGAGAAGTGGTCGTAGTGGCCGTGGGTGACCAGCACGACGTCGGCGCGCGGTGAGCCGGAGGGCACGCGGTAGGGGTCGATGTAGACCGTCGCCCCGGCGGCGGCGACCATGAAGCCGGCGTGGCCGAGCCAGGTCACCGAGTCGATCAGCATGCGGCCAGGATAGGTTGCCGGTGGTGTCGACCCCGGCGGGCCACGCGGCCCGCGCGACGAGAGCGAGACAGGAGAGCGCGTGAGCTACGAGACGGTCAAGTGGGAGCGGGACGGCGGCGTCGGGCGGATCGTGCTCGACCGCCCCGAGACGCTCAACGCCTGGAACACCCAGTTCGGCGAGGACCTGCGCGCCGCCGTGGCCGACGCGGCCGCCGACGACGCGGTCCGGGCGGTCCTGCTGACCGGCAACGGGCGCGCCTTCTCCTCCGGCGCCGACATCAAGGCAGGCTTCGACGAGTCCGCCGACGACGGCCTGCCGGACATCCGCGGGCGCCTGCACGGGCTCTTCCACCCCAGCCTCGTCGGCGTCCGAACGATGGAGAAGCCGGTCGTCGTCGCGGTCAACGGCCCCGCCGCCGGGATCGGCGCCTCGCTCGCGCTCGCGGGCGACCTCGTCCTCGCCGCCGAGTCGGCCTTCTTCCAGCTCGCGTTCGTGAACATCGGCCTGATGCCCGACGGCGGCTCGACGCTGTTCGTGCCGGCCCGGATCGGCAAGGCGCGCGCGTTCGAGATGGCGCTGCTCGGCGAGCGCGTGCCGTCGGACCGGGCGCTCGAGTGGGGCCTGGTAAACGCGGTCCATCCCGACGCCGAGCTGGCGGCCGCGGCCGAGGATCTGGTCGCCCGGCTCGCCGCCGGGCCGACGCGCGCCTACGCGGCCGCCAAGCGCGCCCTGAACGCGTCGATCTACCCGAATCTCGCTCCACAGCTGGATCTCGAGGCCGATCTCCAGCACCAACTGGCCCGGACGAAGGACTTCGTCGAGGGCGGTGTCGCGTTCATCGAGAAGCGTCAGCCCCGCTTCCAGGGCGCCTGAGGTTATGATTCCGCGCGCTTTGAACCCCGGACGTCCTCCCCACCGCACGCGGCTCCTGTCGCTCGCCATCGTGGCGGGCCTGCTGGCCGCCCTGGCCCTGGCCCCGACCGCGTTCGCAGATTTCCTCACGCCGGAGTCGGGCGGATCGCCCAACGCGGACAAGATCGACTCGCTCTACAAGATCACGCTCGCCGTCGGCATCGTGATCTTCCTGCTCGTCGAGGGCGTGCTGATCTGGACGCTGGTCAAGTACCGCGCCCGCCGTGGCGGCCCGAAGGAGGGCGCGCAGATCCACGGCAACACCCAGCTCGAGGTCGGCTGGACGGTCGGTGCCGCGGTCATCGTCGTCGTGCTCGCAGTCGTCACCTTCATCTACCTGCCCGACATCGAGAACCCGCCCGCGTCCGGCCCCAACGGCCTCGCGGCCGGCGTCGAGGTCGCCTCGATCGACCAGCCCGCGCCGCCCCCCGGCCCGAGCGAGGCGCTGACGATCGACGTCAACGGCCAGCAGTACCTCTGGCGCTACGACTACCCCGGCGGCGCCTTCAGCTACTACGAGATGGTCGTCCCGACCGACACCACCGTGGTGCTGAACCTGACCGCGTCCGACGTCATCCACTCCTGGTGGATCCCGAAGCTCGGCGGCAAGATGGACGCCGTCCCGGGCTTCGTGAACAAGACCTGGTTCAAGATCTCCAAGCCGGGCGTCTACATCGGCCAGTGCGCCGAGCTCTGCGGCTCCGGCCACGCCGACATGCGCGCCCGCGTCCGCGCGGTCAGCCCCGATGAGTACCTCGCCTTCCTCGAGCGGCAGAAGGCCGACTTCGAGGCCGCGCGGGAGGCGCTCGCCGAGCAGCGCGAGCTGCGCGAGGCCGCCGGCGAGACCGAGCTCCAGTAGGAAGGACAGACGACCTTGGCGACCACCTCACAGCCGGCAGCCGCGACCGCGGGAAGCGAGGGCCTCAAGCCCGAGATCGTGATGCACGGCCTGCCGCCCGAGCCGAAGGGCTGGCTGTCCTGGCTGACGACGACCGATCACAAGAAGATCGGGATCATGTACTTCGTCGCCACCTTCATCTTCTTCATCATCGGTGGCGTCGAGGCCCTGCTGATGCGGCTCCAGCTCGCTCAGCCGGACAGCACCCTGATCGACCCGGAGACCTACAACGGCCTGGTGTCGATGCACGGCACGACGATGATCTTCCTCTTCATCGTCCCCGTCATGGCGGCGTTCGGCAACTACTTCGTGCCGCTGATGATCGGCGCGCGCGACATGGCGTTCCCGCGCCTGAACGCGCTGTCGTTCTGGCTGCTGGCCTTCGGCGGCGTCGCCTTCTACGCCAGCCTCTTCTTCGAGCCGCCGCAGGCCGGCTGGACCTCCTACGCCCCGCTCTCCGACGACGCCTACATGCCCGGCGGCGGGATCGACGCCTGGATCTTCCTGATCCACCTCACCGGCCTCTCCTCCCTGGTCGGCGCGATCAACTTCGTCGCGACGATCCACAACATGCGCGCGCCCGGCATGAGCTGGGGCCGGATGCCGCTGTTCGTCTGGTCGATCCTGATCTACAGCTACCTGCTGATCGCCGCCCTGCCCGCGATCGCGGCCGCGGTCACGATGCTGCTGACCGACCGCCACTTCGGCACCGCCTTCTTCGACCCGACCGCCGGCGGCGACCCGATGCTGTGGCAGCACCTGTTCTGGTTCTTCGGCCACCCCGAGGTCTACATCATGATCCTGCCCGCGTTCGGGATCATCTCGGAGATCCTGCCGGTCTTCGCCCGCAAGCCGATCTTCGGCTACAAGGCGATCGCCGCGGCGACCGCGGCGATCGCGTTCCTGGGCCTGCTCGTCTGGGCCCACCACATGTTCACGACGCCCACCTCGACGGTCGTCCTGATCTTCTTCATGCTCTCGTCGTTCGCGATCGCGGTCCCGACGGGCATCAAGATCTTCAACTGGCTGGCAACGCTGTGGAAGGGGTCGATCGTCTTCAAGACGCCGCTCTACTTCGCGGCCGCGCTCCCCGCTCTGTTCGTGATCGGCGGCATCTCGGGCGTGATGCTCGCGATCTTCCCCGTCGACTGGCAGCTGCACGACAGCTACTTCGTCGTCGCCCACCTGCACTACGTGCTGTTCGGCGGTTCGGTGTTCGGGATCTTCGCCGGCGTCTACTACTGGTACCCGAAGATGACCGGCCGGCTGATGAGCGAGGGACTCGGCAAGCTGTCGTTCTGGACGATGTTCATCGGCTTCAACATGACCTTCCTGGTCCAGCACTCCGCCGGGCTGTCGGGCATGCCGCGCCGGATCTACGACTACTCCGGCGACCTCGGCGTCAACGACTACAACCTGATCTCGACGATCGGCTCGTTCCTGCTCGGCATCGGCGTCCTGATCACCGTGATCAACGCGCTGCGCTCCTACCGCAAGGGCAAGGTGGCCGGCAACGATCCGTGGCACGGCAACACGCTCGAGTGGTTCGTCCAGTCTCCGCCGCCGGTGAACAACTTCGACGAGATCCCGCGCGTGCGGTCGGTCGAGCCGATGAAGGACATCCGCCGCGAGGTCGCGCGCTCCGGCGAGCAGGCGGGCACCGTCGCCCAGCCGGTCGTCACCGGCACCTGATCCCCGCAGCATCGGGGAGCCGGAGGCCTTAGAGTCCAGACGTCGGCGCGGCATCGCCGCGCCGTCCCCCGCCCCAGCGATGTCCGACGCCAGCAGCCAGACAGCCGCAGTAGTCGCGCCCCGCGCCGCCGGCCGGGTGCGCCAGGTCGTCGCCGACTACGTCGAGATGACCAAGCCGAAGGTCCAGTCGCTGCTGATCTTCACCACGGTCACGACGATGTACGTCGCCGGCGACCCGTCGCTCGGGCTGGTGCTGCTGACCTGCCTCGGCGGCTACCTCTCGGCGGGCGGGGCCGGGGTGATCAACCACTGGTACGACCGCGACATCGACGCCGCGATGGAGCGCACCGCCGACCGGCCGGTCGCGTCGGGGCGCGTCTCCCCGCGGGCCGCGCTGATCTACGGGATCGCGCTCGCCGCGCTCGCATTCGTCGTGCTGGCGGTCGGGGTCAACATGCTCGCGGCCGTGCTGTCGCTGTCGGGCTTCCTCGGCTACGTCTTCGTCTACACCGTCTGGCTGAAGCGCTCGACGCCGCAGAACATCGTGATCGGCGGCGCCGCCGGCGCGGTCCCGCCGCTGGTCGGCTGGGCGGCGACGACCGGCAGCCTGAGCTGGACAGCGCTGTACCTCTTCGCGATCGTCTTCTACTGGACCCCGCCCCACTTCTGGGCGCTGTCGCTGCTGATGAAGGACGAGTACGCCAAGGTCGGCGTGCCGATGATGCCGGTCGTCCGCGGCGAGCGCGAGACGCGCAAGCAGATCCTGCTCTACTCGCTGCTGCTCTACGCGATCACCCAGCTGCCGTTCTGCGCCGGCGGCTTCGGCGTCCCCTACCTCGTCGCGTCGGTCGTGCTGGGCGGCGTCTTCATCTACTTCGCCTACCGGCTCTACCGCGACCCGAGCCGGCCCGCCGCGCTGCGGCTCTACCTCTACTCGCTGCTCTACCTCGCGCTGCTGTTCGGCGCGATGGTCGTCGACGCCCAGCTCTGAGCGCAGCGGACGTGGACGACCGCCATCCGGAGCCCGACCAGCGGCTGCCGGCCCAGGCGCGCACGCTGTTCGCGCTCCAGGCGACCGCCGGCGCAGCGCCGCTCGTGCTGCTCGCTCTCGGCGCGCGGATGGCGCTCGACAGCGCCGGCGCACCGGGCTGGACCGGCGTAGCGGTGCTCGCGCTCGCGGCGCTCGCGGCTGTCGCGATGGTCGCCGTCGAGCCGCGGCTGCGCTGGCGCAACTGGCGCTACGCGCTGCGCGAGGAGGAGATCGACCTGCGCCGCGGCGTGCTGGTCGTCACCCGGACGCTGATCCCGACGATCCGCGTCCAGCACGTCGACACGCAGCGGACCTGGCTGTCGGACCGCCTCGGCCTGCGCGCCGTGGTGGTCCACACCGCGGGCGGCTCGCACCGCATCCCGGCGCTGCGCCCCGACACGGCGACGGCGATCCGCGACCGGATCGCCGAGCTGGCCCGCCGTCCCGACGATGTCTGACGCCGCGGACCCGCCGCGCGAGGGGGCAGACCGGCACGCCGGGCGGGCCGGCGATCCGACCGCGCCCGACCACCCGCGCCCGATCGGGCCGCCGACCGCCGACGGGCGCGGCCCGCGCGACGCGCGACCGGCGCTGGCCGCTCGCCACCTCCATCCGGTCGCGGCGGTGCTCGCCGCGCTCGACAACGTCCGCGACGCGGTCGTCAGCGTGGTCGTGCTGCTGGTGATCGGCTCGCAGTCGGGCCGGCTCGGGACGATGGCCGCCTGGCTCGCGGTCGGTGGCGCGGCGCTGGCGGTATCGGTCGGCTACGCGCGCTGGCGTGCCGAGACCTATGCCGTCGTCGACGCCACGATCCGCCACCGCCACGGGCTGATCTCCCGCGACGAGACAGTCGTGCCGCTCGCCCGCGTCCACTCGATCGACACGGCTCAGGGACCGCTGCAGCGGCTCTTCGGCGTCTACGAGCTGCACGTCCAGACAGCCGGCGGCGGCGCCCGCGGCGAGATCGTGCTGCGCGCGGTCGACCCCGGCGAGACCGCCCGGCTGCGCACCGCCGCCGGGTTGGCGGCCGAGGCGAGGACCGACGACCTGCCGCGCTGGCGGCTCACGACCCGTGACCTGCTCGTCGTCGGGGTGACAGCGCCGCAGGTCGGCATCCTGCTGCCGCTGGTCGGCGGCGCGGTCGCGCTCGCCGACAGCGTTCTCGGCGAGAGCGGCGCGCGCGAGGCGCTGATCGAGCGCGCGCCGACCGAGGCCGGCGGTCTCGCGCTGCTCGCGGCGGCCGCGCTCGCGCTGATCTGGCTGGTCGCGTTCGCCGGCGCGCTGGTCGCCTTCGCCGGCTTCGCCGTCGTCCGCGACGGCGACCACCTGCGGATCGAGCGCGGCTTCCTGCAGCGGCGCGCGACCTCGGTGCCGCTCGCGCGGGTGCAGGCCGTCTCGGTCGCCGAGGGGCTGCTGCGACGTCCGTTCGGGCTCTGCAGCGTGCGGCTCGAGACCGCCGGCTACGGTCGCGAGGCCGGCGCCGCGCGGACGTTGTTCCCGCTGCTGCGCACCGCCGAGCTCGACAGCCGGCTCGGGGATCTGGTTCCCGGCCTCGCGGCGGCCACAACCACCTCTGCCACGCCCTCCCGTGCGGCGGCGCCCGACCGCGCTCCCGCGGGGTCGCCGGGGGCGCCCGCCGGCGCAGCTGCGCCCCCGTCCGCGGACGGCGACTGGCAGCGCCCGCCCGGCCGCGCGCTGCGGCGCTACCTGCTGCCGCGCACGCTGGCCGGGCTGGCCGCCGGGGCGCTGGCCGCGGCGATCTGGCCGGTGGCCTGGCCACTCGCGCCGGTCCTCGCGCTGGCCGGCGCCGCCGTCGGCCTGGCCGCCTTCCGCGCCGCCGGCTGGCGCCTGGCCGGCGGCCGGCTCGCCGCGCGCCACGGCGCCCTGAACCGCCGCACGGTGCTCGTCTCGGCCGGCCGCCTGCAGGACCACTCGCTCGGCCAGACGCCGTTCCAGCGCCGCGCCCGCCTGGCGACCTTCTCGATCACCGTCGCCTCCGGCACCTCCGCCGCCGTCGCCCACCTCGACGCCGCCCCCGCCCAGGCCCTCTTCGACCGCCTCCGCCCCACCCCCGGCCGCTGAACTCGACATCTGCGACGCATTTCGTCGCAGATGTCGAGTTCAGGTCTCTCGACGGGATCAGCGGCCGTAGCGCGAGCGCAGCAGGTCGCGCTCGAACTGCGACTGGTAGGCGTCCTCGTCGGCGTGGATGACGTGCATCACCGCGTTGATCAGCGCGAGGTGGGTGAACGCCTGCGGGAAGTTGCCGAGGTGGCGGCCCGAGCGGGGGTCGATCTCCTCGGCGTAGAGCAGCAGCGGGCTGGCGTAGGAGAGCAGCTTCTCGCAGAGCGCCCGCGCGCGGCCCAGCTCGCCGATCTCGACCAGCGCCGAGACCAGCCAGAACGAGCAGATCGTGAAGGTCCCCTCCTCCCCGCTGAGCCCGTCGTCGGTCTCGTGGACGCGGTAGCGCAGCACCAGGCCGTCGACGGTCAGCTCGTCGGCGATCGCCAGCACGGTCTTGCGGATCCGCTCGTCGTCGGGCTCGAGGAAGCGCACCAGCGGCATCAGCAGCACCGAGGCGTCGAGCGCGTCGGTGTCGTAGTGCTGGGTGAAGACGCCACGCTCGTCGAGCGCGTTGGCGCAGATGTCGTCCCTGATCTCGTCGGCGATCCGCTGCCACTCCTCTGCGCGGCGGCTGTCCGCGCGGATCTCGGCCAGCCGCGCGCCGCGGTCGAGCGCGACCCAGCACATCAGCTTCGACGAGGTGAAGTGGCGCGGCTCGCCGCGGATCTCCCAGAGGCCGCGGTCGGGCTCGCGCCAGTGGGCGATCGCGTCCTCGACCTGCTTGACCATGATCGGCCAGATCCGCTCGGGCAGGTGGTCGCGCGACTTGGTGTGCAGGTAGACCGAGTCGAGCACCGCGCCCCAGACGTCGTGCTGGCTCTGGCCGTAGGCCGCGTTGCCGACCCGCACCGGCCGCGCCCCGTCGTAGCCGGAGAGGTGGTCGAGCTCGCGCTCGTCCAGCTCGGACTCGCCGTCGATCCCGTACATGATCTGCAGCTGGCCCTGCTCGGCCTCGGCGACGTCGGCGATGAAGTAGAAGAAGTCGTTGGCCTCCCAGTCGAAGCCGAGCGTGTAGAGGCCCCAGAGCGCGAACGTCGAGTCGCGGATCCAGCTGTAGCGGTAGTCCCAGTTGCGCTCGCCCCCGGGCGTCTCGGGCAGCGACGTCGTGGCGGCGGCGACCAGCGCCCCGGTCGGCGCGTAGGACAGGCCCTTCAACGTCAGCGCCGAGCGCTGCAGGTAGGTCCGCCAGGGATGGTCGGGGAAGTCGCCGTGGTCGAGCCAGTGCTGCCAGTGGTGGGCGGTCCAGACCATCCGGTCGTAGGCCTCGTCGTAGTCGGCCGGCGGCCTGTGCTCGGACCACGACAGCGCGGCGAACAGCGTGTCGCCGGCCTTCATCAGCGTCCGCGCGGTCGCGCGCGGGCCCTCGAAGCCGAGGTTCATGTCGGTGGTCAGGCGCAGCTCGAAGCCGGTCCCGGCGCCGGTCGCGACCCCCTCGTGGTAGCCGGCGCCGGCGTACTCCCAGTCGGCGAAGCCGCGGCCGTAGTCGAAGACCGGCTCGCAGTCCAGGCGCACCTGGACCTCGCCGTTGACGCAGCGCACCAGCCGCAGCAGGACGTGGTCGGCGTCGTAGTCGGTCGGCGAGCGGCGGTGGGTGCGCGACCGCTCGCCCTCGTGGTGCCACGGGCCGATCAGCAGCACGTCGCGGACGATGATCCAGCCGCCGCGCATCCCCCAGCTCGTCTCGAGCACCATCGTCCCCGGCAGGTAGCGGCGCGCGGCCGGGACGACGACGTCCGCCGGCCCGAGCCGGAAGCTGCCGGCGTCGCGGTCGAGCAGCGCGCCGAAGACGCTCGGGGAGTCCATCCGCGGCAGGCACATCCACTCGACGGCGCCGTTGGGCGCGACCAGCGCGGTCGTCTCGCAGTCGGAGAGGAAGCCGTAGTCGGCGATCGGCGGGAACGGGCTGGCGCCGTTGCCCGCGCTGGTGGAGGGCGGGTCGCTCACCCGTCGGCGCCGAGCCGCGCGGCGGCCGGCCGGTCGAGCAGGACCGTCAGCGCACCGTCGGCGGGCCGAACCAGGCTCGCCGGGGCGTCGGGGCCGGGGGCGTCGCCGAACGCGCGCGCGACCGCCTCGGCCTTGTCCGCGCCGGCGATCAGGAAGACGACCTCGGCGGCGGCGTCGAGCACCGGCAGGGTCAGCGTGACCCGCGGCACCAGCGGTGCCATCCCGGGCGTATGGACGCCGACCGCCCAGCGCTCGCGCTCGCCGAGCGCCGGCTCGCCGGGAAACAGCGAGGCGGTGTGCGCGTCGGGGCCGATCCCGAGCAGGACCAGGTCGAAGCGCGGCGGGGCGTCGCCGTCGCCGAAGGCGTCGCGCAGCTCGTCCTCGAGCACCGCCGCGGCGGGCTCGGGGCCGAGCTCGCCGCGGATCCGGTGCCAGGCGCGCGGGCGGCGGTCGGCCGGCAGGCGCGCGACGAGCTCCTGCTCGACCATGCGGTAGTTGGAGAACTCGTGCTCGGGGCCGACGCAGCGGTCGTCGCCGAGCCAGAGGCCGACGCCGGTCCAGTCGAGGTCCATCTCGGCGAGCAGCTCGTAGGAGCGGCGCGGGGTCGAGCCGCCGGCGAGCGCGATCTCGCCGCCGGCGCGCACGACGGTGGCGATCCGCGCGGCCGCCTCGGCGGCCGGGTCGTCGACGACCACCAGCTCGCGACTCATCCGACCAGCTCCCGCGCGACGCCGAGCGCCGTCGTGTAGCCGTGCTCGCGCAGCAGCGCCTGGCGGATCCCCTCACCGAGGATGCCGGCCTCGCCGCGCGAGGCGCCCATCACCGTCCAGCTCGACTCGTGGCCGTCGGGCGCCCGCCGGCCGGCGTTCAGGCCGCCCGGACCGCGGTCGAGCGAGACGCCCATCCCGGAGCGGGTCTCGACGGTCAGCCCGGCGAGGCCGGGGATCGGCATCGTCGGGTCGGGCTCGAAGCGCAGCTCGACGGGCCCGTCCGGCGCCTCGGCGGTGCCCGAGCAGCGGCCCTGCTCGTCGGGCTCGGTCAGCCCGCCCGGCCGCCAGCCGAGCCGCCGTGCCAACCAGCCGACGAGCAGCACCGCGGCGACGAGCGAGTCGGGCCGGAAGCGGACCGTCACGGCGCTGATGCGCGCCAGCTCGGGCCGCCACTGGGGCGGGTCGAAGGTCGCCGCGACACGCTCGCGCCACGGCGTCGAGCGCAGCCAGGCGAGGTCGACGACGTAGGCGCGCTCGCGCAGCTCGCTCGCGCGCGCGACGGCGTCGGCGAGACGCGGCTCGTCGATCGAGTCGATCAGGACGATCTGGGCGATTCCGAGCAGCGCGTCGACGGCGTCGGGGTGGCCGTGCGGCGACCAGACGAGCGTCGGCAGGTCCGAGACCACGAGCGGGTCGACGACGCGGTCGAGGTGCTCGAGGTGCCCGGGGCCGACGTCGATCAGCACCTGCTCGTGGGCGACGGCGATCGTGTCGCCGGGCTCGTCGTCCTCGGCGGTGACGGTCGCGCGGGCGTCGATCTCGGCGCGCCCCGCCTCGACGGCGCAGATGATCGTGCGCGAGCCGTGGTAGCGGCCGACCTTCTCGAGCCGGTTGGCGATCTCGCCGCGCCACTGGTCGTCGACGACGACGACCATGTTGAGCACGCGCGCCGGGGCGACCGCCTCGCCGGCCGCGTGGCGCTCCTTGAGCAGGTCGCGTAGCGCCGCGTCGATCGCCGACGGGTTGGTGTCCTGCGCCGACCAGACGGTCCCGCTCTCGGTCATATCGCCCGCCAGCGCTCCCCTTCGCGCAGCAGCCGGTCGGCCTCCGCCGGCCCGCCGCTGCCGGCCTCGTAGGTCGGCAGCGGCGAGTCGTCCTCCGCCCAGCCGGCGAGGATCGGGTCGCAGATCGTCCACTGCGCCTCGACCTCGTCGTCGCGGGTGAACAGCGTCGCGTCGCCGCGCATCGCGTCGGTGATCAGCCGCTCGTAGGCCTCCGGGGACTCCGACAGGAACGCGGTGCCGTAGAGGAACTCCATGTTGACCGGGCGGATCCGCATCCGGCTGCCGGGGATCTTCGCCCCGAGCGAGATCGTCACGCCCTCGTTCGGCTGGACGCCGAGCACGATCTGGTTGGGCTGGACGCCGACCGACCCCTCCTGGTCGAAGGCGAGGTGCGGCACCGGCTTGAGCGTCACGGCGATCTCGGTGACCTTGCGCGCCAGCCGCTTGCCGGTGCGCAGGTAGATCGGCACGCCCGCCCAGCGCCAGTTGTCGACCTCGAGCGCCAGGGCGACGTAGGTCGGGGTCTTCGAGTCGGGCGGGACGCCCTCCTCGTCCCGGTAGCCGGGCACCTGCTCGCCGCCGACGACGCCCGGCCCGTACTGGGCGCGCACCGCCATCTCGGCGACCTTCGCCGGGTCGGGGTCGGGCGCATGGATCGCGTGCAGCACCTTGACCTTCTCGTCGCGCACGTCGTCGGCGGAGAACGAGGTGGGCGGCTCCATGCAGAGCAGCGTCAGCAGCTGCAGCATGTGGTTCTGGACGAGGTCGCGCAGCGCTCCGGCGTGGTCGTAGTAGCCGGCGCGGCCGCCGATGCCGAGGTCCTCGGCGGCGGTGATCTGCACCGACTCGACGTAGTTGCGGTTCCAGATCGGCTCGAACAGGCCGTTGGCGAACCGGAACGCCAGCATGTTCTGGACCGTCTCCTTGCCCAGGTAGTGGTCGATCCGGAAGACCTGGCGCTCCTCGAGCACGTCGAGGACGTCGCGGTTGAGCTGCTTGGCCTCGGCGAGGTTGGTGCCGATCGGCTTCTCGATCACGACGCGGACCTCGCCGTCGTCCTTGGACTGCAGCCCGTGCTCGCCGAGCTTCTTGACGATCACGGGGAAGAACGCGGGCGCGGTCGAGAGGTAGAAGGCCCGGTTGAACGAGATGCCGGCGGCGGTCTCGAGCTCGTCCTCGATCCTGCGGATCTCGTCGTAGACGTCGGGGTCGTCGAAGCTGCCCGGCACGAAGCGGGCGTCGTCGAGCAGCGCGGCGAGGACCTGCTCGTCCGGCTTGCGGCGCGAGAACTGGCGGATCGCGGTGGCGGCCATCTCACGGAAGTCGCCGTGGGGCATGTCGGCGCGCGAGGAGCCGACGAGGTTGAACCGCTCGGGCAGCGCCCCCTCGTGGGCGAGGTTGTAGAGGGCGGGCAGCAGCTTGCGCCGCGAGAGGTCGCCGGTCGCGCCGAAGATCGTCAGCGTCGTCGGCCGGATCGGCTGCCGCTCGAGCCCCTCGGCGAGCGGGTTGGCCGCGGTCGCGGTCAACCGACCGTCCCCGCGATCTTCGCGGTCAGCTCGCGCAGCGCCGCGACCGGATCGCCCTGGAGACGGATGCGCTCGGCCGGCAGCCCGTGGTCGCGCAGCGTCAGCACGTCGCCGGTCGCCGCGCCCTCCTTGAGCTGGTCGAAGGTGTAGGGAGCGCCGGGTATCGGCACGTCCTCGCCGCCGTCGTGGATCAGCTGGAGGAAGATGCCGGTCTTCGGGCCGCCCTTGTGGTACTGGCCGGTCGAGTGCTGGAAGCGCGGGCCGTAGCCGAAGGTCGTCGTCGCCCGGGTCGCGTCGCGGATCGTCGTGCGCAGCTCGTCGACGGCCGCGTCGAACTCCGCCGATGGCTGGAGGTAGCCGAGGATCGCCACGTAGTGGGGCGGCTCGGCGCCGGCCAGCAGCGCCGCCAGCCGCTCGTCGTCGGCGGGCTCGACCGTCGGCGGCTGGTCGGCGGCCAGGACCGCGTTGGTCTTGTCCTTGGCCTCCTGGACGTTGGGCTGGTCGAACGGGTTGATCTCCAGCGCCCAGCCGGCGACCGCGACCGCGAACTCGGCGAAGTAGAAGATCCGCCCGAGATCGTCGGCGCCGCCGCCGGCGACGGTGATCACCGGCTGGCCGGCCTCGCGCAGCGCCTGGACCCCGGCGTCGAGGTCGACGTCGGGCTCGTCGCGGTCGCGCAGGTAGACGAACAGGCGGTCGTCGCCGTAGGCGCTCGGCTCGCCGAGCGGCTCGCCGGCGACGGGCAGGATCCCGCGGCCGTGCTTGCCGGTCGACTCGGCGACGAGCTGCTCGACCCAGAGGCCGAAGCTCTCGATCCGCGGCGAGACGACGAAGGTCAGCTTGTCGTGGCCCTGGCGGGCCGCCTCGCCGATCGCCGCGCCGAGCCAGAGCCCGGCGTTGGCGGCGGTCGAGTCGAAGCTCTGGGTGGCGGTCTCAGCCTCGCGCGCGGACTCGAGCACCGCGCGCACGTCGACGCCCATCAGCGCCGCCGGCACCATGCCGAAGTGCGAGAGCACCGAGTAGCGGCCGCCGATGTTGGGGTTGTTCTCGAACACGCGCCGGAAGCCGCGCTCGCGCGCCTCGGCGATCAGCGGGCTGCCGGGGTCGGTGACGGCGACGAACTGGGCGCCGTTGCCGCCGACGCGCTCGTGGAAGTGGCGCATGTGCGACAGCGTCTCGACCGTCCCGCCCGACTTCGACGAGACGACGAAGAACGTCTTGGAGAGGTCGAGCGAGGACTCCAGCGCGCGGATCGCCGCGGCGTCGGTGGTGTCGAGCACGTGCAGGCGCAGGCCGCCGTCGAGGTCGCCGTAGCTGCGGCGGATCACCTCGGGACCGAGGCTCGATCCGCCCATCCCGCACAGCACCGCGTCGGTGAATCCCTCGCCGCGCAGCTCGGCGGCGAAGGCGGCGAGGTCGTCGGCGGCCTCGAGCATCTCGTCGCAGATCGTCAGCCAGCCGAGCCGGTCGGCGATCTCCGGCACGCCGGGCCCGCCCCAGAGCGACTCGTCCTTGGACCAGACGCGCTTGGCCACCGACTCCTCCTGCGCGCGGCGGGCGCGCGCGGCGATCGCCTCCTGGAGGCCCTCCGGCAGCGACGACTCGATCGCCTTCGGGCGGCCGGTGAGGACCGCCTCGCGCATCGACTCGATGCCGGAGATCAGCTTGTCGTAGGGCTCGACGAACTTCTCGATCCCCTCGCGCAGCAGGGTGTCGGTGACGTCGGGCATGTCGATGCCGGCCTCGGCGAGCGCTTCGAGCGCCGGCCCCGGGTCGCGGTCGGCCGACCCGGGATCTATCTCCGACCGCTCCGCGACGGCCAGCAGCGTCGCCATCGGCATCGTGTTCACGGTGGTCGGCGCCACGAGACCGTCCACGTACTTGGTGTCGGGGTAGGCGGGATCCTTGACGCCGGTCGATGCCCACAGCGGGCGCTGCAGCGGCGCTCCGGCCGCGCGCAGCTTCGCGAACCGCTCGCCGTGGAAGATCCGCTTGAAGCTCTGATAAGCCGCCTGGGCGTTGGCGATCGCCGCCGTTCCGCGCAGGTCCTCGCGGCCGAGCTTGGCCAGCCGCTTGTCGACCTCGCTGTCGACGCGTGAGACGAAGAAGCTCGCGACCGAGTGGACGTCGAGCGACTGGCCGGCCTCGTGGCGGCGCTCCAGCCCGCGGACGTAGGCCTCGGCGATCGCCTCGTAGGACTCGACCTTGAACAGCAACGTGACGTTGACGTTGATCCCGTCGGCGACTGCCTGCTCGATCGCCGGGATGCCCTCCTCGGTGCCGGGGATCTTGATCATCACGTTCGGGCGGTCGACCCGCCGCCACAGCTCGCGCGCCGAGGCGAGCGTCGCGTCGGTGTCGTGGGCGAGCGCCGGCTCGACCTCGAGCGAGACGAAGCCGTCGGCGCCACCCGCGTCGTCCCAGACCGGCCGCAGCACGTCGCATGCGCTCTGGACGTCGGCGATCGCCAGCTCGAGGTAGATCGCCACCGCGTCCTTGCCCTCGCGGGCGAGGCGCTCGATCTCGGCGTCGTACTCGTCGGCGCCGAGGATCGCCTTCTCGAAGATCGCCGGGTTGGAGGTCTCCCCGCGCAGCGAGAGCTCGTCGCGCAGCCGCGCGAGCTCGCCGGACTCGATCAGCGAGCGGCGGATCTGGTCGAGCCAGACGCTGACGCCCGCCTCGGTGAGCGCGGCGAGCCGCTCGTTCTGTGAAGTCGTGGCATCCATTGGTCCTCGGTCCCTTTCGGTTCGCTCGCTCAGGCGCCCGCGCGCTCGACGGCCCGGCGTCCGGCCTCAGCCACCTTCTCGGGCGTGAAGCCGAAGTGCTTGAACAGTTCCTTCGCGGGCCCGGACGCGCCGAACCCGTTCATCCCCACCGTCTCGCCCGCGTCGCCGACCCAGCGGTCCCAGCCGAGCGTCGCCGCGGCCTCGACCGAGACGCGGGCCCGGCAGGCCGGCGGCAGCACGCTGTCGCGGTAGGCGGCGTCCTGCTCGCCGAAGCGGTCGAAGCACGGCATGCTCACCACCCGCGTCGGGATGCCGTCGCCCTCGAGCAGATCGGCCGCCTCGAGGCAGAGGGCCACCTCCGAGCCGGTGCCGATCAGGACCGCCCGCGGCTCGCCGCCGGAGGCCTCGCGCAGCACGTAGGCGCCGCGCTCGATCGCGTCGTCGGGGATCGCGTCGGGGTCGATGATCGGCAGCCCCTGGCGGGTCAGCACGAGCGCCGTCGGCCCCTCGTGCTGGCGCAGCGCGAACCGCCAGGCGAGCGCGGTCTCGTTGGCGTCGGCGGGCCGCACCGCGTAGACGAACGGCGTCGCGCGCAGGTGCGCGAGCTGCTCGATCGGCTGGTGGGTCGGGCCGTCCTCGCCGAGGCCGATCGAGTCGTGGGTGTAGACGGCGATCGCCGGCAGCCGCATCAGCGCCGCCAGCCGCAGCGACGCCTTCTGGTAGTCGAGGAAGTTGAAGAACGTCGAGCCGAACGCCCTCAGGCCGTGCAGGCAGAGGCCGTTGACGACGGCGGCCATCGCGTGCTCGCGGACGCCGTAGTGGACGTTGCGTCCCGAGTAGTCGCCCTTGGCGACCGAGCCGCCGTCCTCGATCTCGGTCAGGGTCGAGGGCTCGAGGTCCGCCGAGCCGCTGACCAGCTGCGGTACCTGCGCGGCGGCCCACTGGATCACCTTCGACGACGCCTTGCGCGTGGCGATCGGGTCGTCGGCGGGGTCGAAGCGCGGCACCTCGGCGTCCCAGCCGTCGGGCAGCCGGCCGGCGATCAGGGCGTCCAGCTCGGCGGCGAGCTCGGGGTGGTCGGCGCGGTAGGCGGCGAGTCGCTGATCCCACTCGGCCTCGGCCGCGGCGCCGCGCTCGGCGACGCCCGCGAAGTGCTCGCGGACGGCGTCGGGCACGAGGAAGTGGGCGTCGGGGTCCCACCCGTAGAACTGCTTGGTCAGTCGGACCTCCTCCTCGCCGAGCGGCGAGCCGTGCGCCGAGTGGGTGTCCTGCTTGTTCGGCGAGCCGTAGCCGATGTGGGTGTGCAGAACGATCAGCGACGGCCGGTCGTCGATCCGCTTGGCCTCCTCGATCGCGTCGGCGAGGTCGGCGAGGTCGACGCCGTCGAGCTCGAGCGTGTGCCAGCCGTAGGCCTGGTAGCGGGCGCGGACGTCCTCACTGAAGGCCATCGCGGTCGAGCCGGCGAGCTGGATGTGGTTGGAGTCGTAGAAGGCGATCAGCCGGCCGAGCCCGAGGTGGCCGGCGAGCGAGCTGGCCTCCGCCGAGATCCCCTCCTGGACGTCGCCGTCGCTGGCGATCGCGAAGGTGTGGTGGTCGACGATCTCGTGGCCGGGGCGGTTGAAGCGGTCGGCGATCATCCGCTCGGCGAGCGCGAAGCCGACCGCGTTGGAGATCCCCTGGCCGAGCGGCCCCGTCGTCACCTCGACGCCGGGGGTCCCCTCCGCCTCGTACTCGGGGTGGCCGGCGGTCGGGCTGAGCAGCTGGCGGAACCGCTTCAGGTCGTCCATCGAGATCCCGTAGCCGCTGAGGTGGAGGATCGAGTAGAGCAGCGCGGAGGCGTGGCCGGCCGACAGCACGAAGCGGTCCCGGTCGAACCAGTGCGGGTTGGCCGGGTTGTGGCGCATCGTCTCGGTGTAGAGCTGGTAGGCCACCGGCGCGAGCGCCATCGGCGCCCCCGGATGCCCCGAGCTCGCCTTCTGGACCGTGTCGATCGACAGCGTCCGGATCGTGTCGACGCAGAGCTTGTCGAGAGCGTCGCGGTCGGTGGTAGGGGCGGTCATCTGGCTCCTGTTTCGGTGGTCGATCCGGGGTCAGCCGGCAGTATCACGGTTGCGGGGCAGCTCGTGGGCGGCGAGCAGCGCGGCGCCGATCGCCCCGGCCTCCGGGCCGCCGCGCGCGAGCGCGACCTCGGTCCGCTCCCAGAGCGCCGGCAGCGCCCACAGCGCCGCCTCGGCGACGGCGGCGTCGAGGAACAGGTCGGCGGCCTCCGAGAGCCCGCCGCCGATCGCGACGCGGCTCGGCTCGAGCATGTTGACGACGGTCGCGATCCCGATCCCCAGCCAGCGTGCGTAGCGGGCGAGGACCGCGAGCGCGGCGGCGTCGCCCGCGCGGGCGGCGGCGACGGCGTCGCGGCCGGAGACCCGCCCGCGCTCGGCGAGCACGCGCGCGAGCTCGCCGCCGGCGGCCCCGGCGGCGGCCTCGCTCGCCGCGCGCTCGAGGCCGCGGCCGCTGCAGTGCCACTCCAGCGAGCCCGGGCGCGGGAAGGCGTCGCCCTGCTCGGCCGGGGCGCGGGCGCCGTCGACGACCATGTGACCGAGCTCGGAGGCGAGCCCGGTCGCCCCGCGGAAGATCCGCCCACCCGCGATGACGCCCCCGCCGACGCCGGTGCCGAGCGTCAGCATCGTGAGGTCGGCGACCGGCTCCGGTCCGGCCAGGCGCGACTCGGCCAGGGCGGCGCAGTTGGCGTCGTTGTCGACGAAGATCGGCACTCCGAGTCGCATGCCCAGCTCGGCCCGCACCGGAACACCCTCGAACGGGACGTTCACGCTCGCGAGCGCGGTGCCGGTCGCGGCGTCGACCTGCGACGGCACGCCGACCCCGACCGCCCCGATCGTCACCCCGGCCCGGCGCGCCGCCTCGCGCGCCTGCTCGGCGATCGCGTCGAGCAGCTCGGCGGCGCCGGCGAGCTCGGTCGGCCGTTGCACCGAGGCGACGATCTCGACGCCGTCGACGACCGCGGCGGCGACCTTCGTGCCGCCGACGTCGACGCCGACCAGCGCCCCCTCCACCTCAGCCATCCGCCGCTGCCGGGGCGCCGTCGCCGGCGAGCAGCGCCGCGCCGACCGCGCCGCCGAGGTCGCCCAGCTGGGCCAGCACGAGCGCGGGCGGGTCGTCGTCGCTGAAGAGGTGCGGCGCCATCGCAGCCTCGATCCGCGCCCGGAACGGCTCGCCGAGCCGCAGCCCGAGGCCGCCGCCGAGGATCAGCACGTCGACGTCGAGCAGGTTCGCCGCCGAGGCGATCCCGGCCCCGAGCGCCTCGACGGCCTCGTCGAGCAGCTCGCGCGCCATGCGATCGTCGTGCTCGAGCGCGCGCGACCAGATGCCGCTGGTCAGCCGGTCGCGGCCGTGCTTGTCCATCAGGTGGAACAGCTTGGTGTGGTGGCCCTCCTCGACGAGCTTGCGCGCGCGGTGCTCCATCGCGGCCCGGCCCGCGTAGGCCTCCATGCAGCCGCGCCGCCCGCACGGGCAGCGGCGGCCGCCGAGCTTGACCACGACGTGGCCGATCTCGCCCGCCGCGCCGCGGCCCGACCAGGGCCGGCCGCCGAGCACGATGCCGCCGCCGACGCCGGTGCCCCAGAAGACCCCGAGCAGCGAGTCGTGGCCGCGCCCGGCGCCGAGCCGCGCCTCGGCCGCGGTGGCGACGTCGACGTCGTTGCCGACCGCGACGCGGCCGACGCCGGCCAGCTCGCCGACCCGCGGGCCGAGCGGGAACGAGCCCTCCCAGCCGGGCAGGTTGCGTGCCTGGGAGACGGTCCCGGAGGCGGCGTCGATCTCGCCGGGCGACCCGATCCCGAGCCCGGCGAGCGCCGCCGTCTCGACCCCGGCCTCCGCGGCCGCCGCCGCGAGCGAGGCGGCGATCGCCTGCGCGACGTCCTCCGGCCCGCCGGCGGTCGGGGTCGGCCGCCGGTCAGCGCCGACGACCTCGCCGTCGGCGCCGACGATCGCCGCCTGGATCTTGGTGCCGCCCAGATCGATGCCGCCGCGCGGGTCCATCGCCACTCCTGCTCGCCTTGCCAGTGCCGCGCCATCATCGCCGCGACGGCGGACGCACGCCACCGCGCGGCGCTCGGCCCACCCGATCGGGTATAAACGGCGCCCCGATGGACCGACGACTCGCCAACCGAAACCTCCGTACGGCCCTGATCGCGGGCGCGATCTCGTTGATCGTCTTCGCAGCCTCCTGGGTCGTGGGATTCGTCTACTGATGGCGTCCGAGCGGATCAAGTCCGAGGACGTCCCGCCGCCCGGCGAGGCGATCCACCTCCCCGGCCCGTCGTACCTGCCGGTGATCCTCGCCGCGGGCTCGACGATCGCGCTCGTCGGCGTCGTGATCAACTGGTGGATCTTCGGCTTCGGCGTCGCGCTGACGGTCCTCACGATCGCCCGCTGGGCCGCGTCGACCCGGCGCGACATCGCCGAGCTCCCGCTCGAGCACACCCACTAGAGCCCGCCCGACCACGGCCCGCCAGGCCGCGCCCGCTAGGCGGGCATCTCGGAGGTCGCCCCCTCGCTGACCCAGCAGCGGACGATGTCGCGCATCGAGACGATGCCGGCCAGCTCGCCGCCGTCGACGACGATCAGGTGGCGGAACCCGCCACGGACCATCTCCTCGGCGGCGTGCTCGAGCGACCAGTCGCAGGCGGCGAACGTCAGGTCGGAGGCGAGGTGGTCGCCGACCCGCTCGCTGTCGGGGTCCTGTCCGGCGCCGACCGCGTCGAGGACGTCGCGCTCGGTCAGGATCCCGGGACCGGGCTGCTCGGGATCGAGCACGATCGCCGCCCCCACCCCGCGCTGCGACATCGAGCGCGCGGCCTCGCGCAGCGTGTGCTCGGGCCCGACCGTCAGGACCACCTCGCTCATCCCGTCGCGTACCTGCACCGCTGCGCTCCTTCCGTTGCCTAGTGACGATTGTCGCGATGTTACCCGGCCGGGGCGGAAAGTCCACATCGACACGAAATAGCTTGCCCACCGTCGGGTCTCTGGCATACACTCGCCCGCGGTGACGTGCTTCGGGGGAAGCGATGCGTAGCCGCCGGTCCCTGATCTGGGTCCTGGCGCTCAGTGCGATCGCAACAGCGGTCGGGATAGTCGTCGTCCTGTGGATCGACTGGTTCCCGGCGCAGGCGTCGACGGCGGCGACCGACATCGACACGCTCTACGACGTCCTGCTGATCGTCTCGGTGCCGATCTTCGTGCTCGTGATGGCCGTCGCGCTCTACTCGGTCTGGGCGTTCCGCGTCAAGCCCGGCGACCAGCGCGACGGCGCGCCGATCCACGGCAACACGCGGCTGGAGATCATCTGGGTGACGATCCCCTTCATCATCGTCGCGGTGCTGGCCGGCTACGGCTGGATCGTCCTCGACGACATCGAGGCCAAGAAGGCCGACGAGCTCGTCGTCGAGGTCACCGGCCAGCAGTTCGCCTGGAGCTTCGCCTACCCGGACCTCGAGGAGCTGGAGACCAACCAGCTCGTGCTGCCGGTCGACCGCCCCGTCCACTTCAAGGTCAACACCAAGGACGTCCTGCACGACTTCTGGGTGCCCGACTTCCGGCTCAAGACCGACGCGGTCCCCGGCCTCACGACGACGATCCGCGTCACCCCGAACAGGGTCGGCTCCTACCCGGTCGTCTGCGCCGAGCTGTGCGGGATCGGCCACTCGACGATGCGCCAGACCGTGCGCGTCGTCCCCGCCGAGGAGTTCGACGCCTGGGTCGAGCGCCAGCGCGCGAGCAAGGTCGACGGCGGCGTCGACGACGCCGGCGGCGACCCGATCGCCGCCGGGCGCCAGCTGTTCAACGACACCGGCTGCAACGCCTGCCACACGCTCGCCGACGCCGGCGCGACCGGCGCCGCCGGCCCCGCCCTCGACGACCTCGCCGCCCAGGCCGAGCGGCTCGGGCGCGCCGAGGGCCTGACCGCCGCGGAGTTCGTCGAGACCTCGATCGTCGACCCCGACGCGACGGTCGCCGAGGGCTACCAGCCGGGCATCATGCCGACCGACTACGGCGACCGGCTCTCCCCGGCCCAGCTCCAGACGCTCGTCGACTACCTGCTCGAGGTGAGCGGGGGAGGTAGCAGCCAGTGACGCTCGCCGCCAGGTTCCGCGCCCCCGGCTGGTACCGGGTCCTGATCGCCCTGCCGCTCGCGTTCGCGTTCTCGATCGCGCTGGTCGCGGCAGTGCGCGCCGCCTACGGCTGGGATCCGATCGTCCAGTGGAACGCGGTCGCCACCGTCGCGCTGATCACGATGCCGCTCGCCTTCCTGGTCGCGATCGGCTGCTTCACCTACTGGTTCGACTGGGCGCTGGGCAAGCCGACCGTCCCCGACGACCACTCCAGCCACGGCGCGAGGAGCTGGCGCGACTACTTCAAGGTCAACACCGATCACAAGGTGATCGGCATCCAGTACATCGTCACGACGTTCTTCTTCTTCATCCTCGGCGGGCTGATGGCGATGCTGATCCGGGCCGAGCTGACCCAGCCCGGCA
>JAAYBF010000070.1 GCA_012718975.1 Solirubrobacterales bacterium
GCGGCATGTCCGCCGAGCAGGCCGAGGCCGCCAGCGCCGACGGCGGCCCGGTCCCGGTCGCGACGGCCGCCGACCTGCGCACGCTGGTCCTCGGCGACGCGGCCGCCTGACCGACCGCCCCGTCGGCGCAAGGCGCCTGGGCCCCGGCGAGGGGGGCAACTCCCGCCGCGTCCGTACCTCACCGTCTGAGGCCGGACGGTCCGGCGGGTCGAGTTGGGGAGGACGGAGGTATGATCGTGGAGGTCATAACGGCTGGGAGGAAGGACATGGCACGGCGGACGATCTTCATTCCGGACGCGGTCGAGGCCCGGGCGCGGGCGGCGGCCGAGCCCGGAGAGTCGTTCTCGGCCACCGTGACGCGCCTGATCGAGCTTGGCGCCGCCGCGGCGGGCGGTCCGGCCCCGCCGAGCTACATCGCGTCCGGCGAGGGCCCCGAGGACCTGGGTCGTTGGGCCGAGCGCTATCTCGCCGACCTCGGCGCAGAGTCGTGAAGGTCGTCGTCGACGCCGGCCCTCTGCTGGCCGCCGCGAACCGCCGCGACCGCAGCCACGCCCGTACGGCCGAGCTGATCGCCCGCCTGGGACGCGACGCCGTCGTCCCGGTCCCCGTGGCGGTCGAGGTCGACCATCTCCTCCGTACCCGCCTCGGCGGGCACGCGGCGCGCCTGTTCCTCGAAGCGCTCGGCGCCGGAGAGCACGAGATCGCCTACCTGACGCCGGGCCTGCTGCGGCGAGCCGTGGCCTTCGATGCCCGCTTCGCCGACCTTGGCCTGGGGCTCGCCGACGCCAGCGTGATGGCCGTGGCCGAGCGCCACGGCCTGCCGATCTTCACGTTCGACTTCGAGCACTTCCGCGCCACAGGTCCGGAGCGCGGCTTCTGGAGGCTCGTCGTGGACGAGGCGGGCTACGCCGACTGGACCGCCCAGACGTAGGTGGCGCGGCGGCTCGATCCCCGGCCCGCCATACACTCCCGCCGGTGGAGCGGCGCTACGCGGTGATCTGCAACCCGGCGGCGGCCGGTGGGCGCGGGCGGCGGCGGCTGCCCGCGGTCGTCGACGAGCTCGCGCGGCGGCGGGTCGACCACCGGGTCGTCTCGACGCGCGACATCGGCCATGCGCGCGAGGAGGCGCGGGCCGCCGCGGCGGCCGGCGAGCGGGTGATCGCGATCGGCGGCGACGGCCTGCTGCGCCCCGTGGCGGCCGAGCTGCGCGACAGCGGGTCGTCGCTGGCGATCGTGCCCGGCGGGCGCGGCAACGACCTCGCGCGCGTGCTCGGCATCCCGACCGACCCCGCGGCGGCGGCGCGGGTCGCGCTCGACGGAGCCGAGCGGACGATCGACATGGCCGCCGTCGACGGCGAGCCGTTCCTCGGGATCGCCAGCTTCGGCTTCGACTCGGACGCCAACCGGCTCGCCAACGAGGCGAAGCTGATCCGCGGCAACGCGGTCTACCTCTACGCGGCGCTGCGGGCGCTCGCGAGCTGGCGGGCCGCGGCGTTCGCCGTCACCGTCGACGGCGTCCGCCACGAGCTGTCCGGCTACTCGGTCGCCGTCGCCAACTCGCAGGCCTACGGGGGCGGGATGTACATCGCCCCGCAGGCCTCGCTCGACGACGGGCAGCTCGACGTCGTCGCGACCCTCCACGCCCCGCGCTGGGAGTTCCTGTCCAAGCTGCCGAAGGTCTTCAGGGGCGCCCACCTCACCGACAGCCGCGTCCGCGCGCTGCGCGGCGCGAGGATCGAGGTCGCCGCCGACCGGCCGTTTCAGATCTACGCCGACGGCGACCCGATCGGCGCGACGCCCGCGACGATCGAGGTCCTGCCGGCCTGCCTGCGCGTCGTGGTCCCGCGCTGATGTTCGCCCTCTGGCGCGCGCTCGCCCGCCTCGTCCGCCAGCTCAGCCGCCGCCTCGGCCGCGGTGGCGGGACGACCGCTCCGGGGCGCCTGCTGCTGCGCGTGAGCCCGGACGCGCTCGACCGGCTGGGCGGCGACCTCGACCGCGGCGCCGCCGTCATCTCCGCCACCAACGGCAAGACCACCACCGCCGCGATGTGCGCGGCGATCCTCGAGCGCGGCGGCACGCCGCTCGTCCACAACCGCGCCGGCTCGAACATGGGCTGGGGCGTCGCGACGGCGCTGCTGGACGCCCGCTCCGGGGCCGGTCAGCTCGGCCTGCTCGAGGTCGACGAGGCGTGGCTGCCGCGCGTGGCGGACGCGCTGCATCCGCGCGCCTACCTGCTCGCCAACCTCTTCCGCGACCAGCTCGACCGCTACGGCGAGCTGGAGACGCTCGCCGAGCGCTGGGCCGAGACCGTGGCCGGCGCATCCGGCGCGCGGCTGGTGCTCAACGCCGACGACCCGCTCGTCGCCGACCTCGGCCGCGGCCGCGAGGACGCCGCCGTCTACTTCGGCGTCGCCGACGACTCCCAGGCGCTGCCCGAGCTCCAGCACGCCGCCGACTCGGTCCACTGCCGCAACTGCGGCGCCGCCTACGTCTACGACGCCGTCTACCTCGGCCACCTCGGCCGCTACCACTGCCCGAGCTGCGGCCGGCGCCGGCCCGCGCCCGCCGTGGTCGCCGAGCGGGTCGAGCTCGAGGGCATGGACGGCGCACGGCTGGCGCTGCGCACCCCCGCCGGCAGCGCCGAGCTGCGGCTGCCGCTGCCCGGCCTCTACAACGTCTACAACGCGCTCGCGGCGACGGCGCTGGCGCTCGAGCTGGGCGCCCCGCTCGACGACGTCGCGCCCGCGCTCGAGGGCTTCGCCGGCGCGTTCGGGCGGGTCGAGACGATCCCCGTCCCCCACCCGTCCGGCGGCACGCGGCCGCTGTCGATCCTGCTGATCAAGAACCCCGCCGGCGCCAACGAGGTGCTGCGCACGCTGCGGCTCGCCGGCGAGCCCGTCGACCTCTGGCTGGCGCTCAACGACCGCACCGCCGACGGCCGCGACGTCTCCTGGATCTGGGACGCCGACTTCGAGCTGCTCGCCGGCCACGTCGGCCAGGTCACCTGCTCGGGCACGCGCGCCGAGGAGCTGGCGCTGCGGCTGAAGTACGCGGGCGTCGCGGCGAGCGCGGCGGTCGAGCGCGACCTCGGCCGCTCGCTCGACGCCGCCGTCGCCGCCGGCGAGCCCGGCCGCCCGCTCTACGCGCTGCCGACCTACACCGCCCTGCTCGAGCTGCGCGACCTGCTCAGCGACCGCGGCCTGGCCGACCGATGGGCCGGCTGACCCCCGATCCCATCCGCGGCCGGCCCGGCGCCGGAGATGGGGCCCGGGGGCGCGAGACCCCCGATCCCATCCTGATCTTCGCCTACGGCTCGCTGGTCGCCGACCTCGCCGACCGGGGCGAGCCGGCGCTGCTGCGCGACCACCGTCGCGTCTGGGGGGTCGCCGCCGACAACCGCGACGCGATCCCGGGCTACAAGCGCTACCGGCGCTGCGACGACGGCACCTTCCCCGACGTCCACGTCGCCTTCCTCGACGTGGTCGCCGCGCCCGGAGTGGCGGTCAACGGCCTGGTCGCGGAGGTCACCACGGCGGAGCTCGACGAGCTCGACCGGCGCGAGCGCAACTACGATCGGGTCGCGGTGACCGCGGCGATCGACCTCCCCCACCCCGGTCCGATCTGGACCTACGTCGGGTCCGCCGCCGGCCGAGAGCGGCTCGCCGAGGGCGCCGCCCGCGGCGCGGTCGTCGCTCCCCGCGGCTACCGCGACCGCGTCGCCGCCGCGTTCGAAGCGCTCGGCGCCGAGCAGGCCGCCGCGTTCGCGCGATCCTCCGACCTCGACGCACTGCCGCTGCTCGATCTCGAGCGGGTCGACCTCCCGCCCGCGGAGCCCCCGCGGTGACCGCGTCCGGCTCCCGCTCGGCCGCCGAGGTCGCGACGGCGGCGGCCTGGCACGACGTCGAGTGCGGCTCCTACAGCGCCGACCTGCCGCTCTGGCGCGAGCTGGCCACGGCGCGCGGCGGCCCCGTCCTCGACGTCGGCTGCGGCACCGGCCGGGTCGCGCTCGACCTCGCCGCGCGCGGCCTCGAGGTCGTCGGCGTCGACCCCGACGAGCCGCTGGCCGCGGCGCTCACCGCCCGTGCCCGCGCCGCCGGGCTGCCGGCGCGCGCCCATCCCGCCGACGGCCGGGCGCTCGCGCTCGGGCGCCGCTTCCCGCTCTGCCTGCTGGCGATGCAGGTCGCCCAGCTCGTCGGCGGCCCGGCCGGACGGGCGGCGCTGCTGCGCTCGCTGGCGGACCACCTCGAGCCCGGCGGCCTGCTCGCGATCGCGCTCGCCGACCCGTTCGAGGCCGTTCCCCCCGGGGAGGCGCGGCCGCCGCTGCCCGACGTGCTCGAGATCGACGGCTGGGTGCTCTCCTCGACGCCGGTCGCCGTCCGCGACGAGGGCGACGCGATCGCCGTCGACCGGGTCCGCGAGGCCGTCTCGCCCACCGGCGAGCTGACCGATGAGCTCTCCACCGTCGAGCTGGAGAACTGCGCGCCGGCGACGCTCGAGGACGAGGGCCGCGCGGCCGGCTACACCGTGCTCGACCGTCGGGCGGTCCCCGCCACCGACGACTACGTCGGCAGCACCGTCGTCATGCTGGAGGCGCCGCGATGACCTCCCCCACGCTGCGCGTCTGCGCGCTCTACCCCGAGCTGATGAACATCTACGCCGACCGCGGCAACATCGCGGTGCTGCGCGCGCGCTGCGAGTGGCGCGGGCTCGGGTTCGAGCTGGCCCCCTCCTCGCTCGGCGACCCCCTCGACGGCGCCGCCCACGACCTCTTCTACATCGGCGGCGGCCAGGACCGCGACCAGGTCGCCGTCGCAGCCGACATGGCGCAGACCAAGCGCGGCGCGCTCCACGTCGCGCGCGAGCGCGGCGCGGTCGTGCTCGCGGTCTGCGGCGGCTACCAGCTGCTCGGGCACAGCTACCAGCTGGGCGAGAAGGAGCTGCCCGGCGTCGGCCTCGTCGACCTGCGCACCGTCCGCGCCGACGGGCCGCGGCTGATCGGCAACTGCGCGATCGAGGCCGACCTCGGCGGCGGCCCGCGGATCGTCGCCGGCTTCGAGAACCACGGCGGGCGCACCCACCTCGGCCCGGGCGAGCGGCCGCTCGGACGGGTGCTCGCCGGCCACGGCAACAACGGCGAGGACGGCTTCGAGGGCGTTCACGCCGACAACGTGATCGGCACCTACCTGCACGGGCCGCTGCTGCCGAAGAACGTCTGGCTCGCCGACCGCCTGATCGAGCTCGCGCTCGGGGTCGAGCTCGAGCCGCTGGCCGGCGACGAGGTCGAGGCGGCCGCCCACGCGTCCGCCCGGCGCGCGGCCGGGGCCTAGATCGCTCGCGCCGCCCCGCCCGCGACGCGCAGCACCTCGGCCAGCGAGGTGACGCCGGCCGCGACCTTGTCGAGGCCGTCGTCGCGCAGCCGGCGCATCCCCTGCTCGACGGCGATCGCGGCGATCGCGTCGGCCGAGCGCTTGGCGACGATGCGGTCGCGGATCGGGTCGGTGACCTCCATCAGCTCGTAGAGGCCGACGCGGCCGCGGTAGCCGCTCTGGCCGCAGCGCGGGCAGCCGACCGGCGCGCGCGCCGGGATGTCGGCGGCGGCGTCGGCGAAGCCGTTGCGGCGCAGGTCGTCGGCCGACACGGTCGTCTCGGCGGCGCAGTCGCAGAGCCGGCGGGCGAGCCGCTGGGCGACCACCATGCTGACCCCCGAGGCGACCAGGAACGGCTCGATGCCCATGTCCACCAGCCGCGCGACGCTGTGCGGGGCGCCCGTGGTGTGCAGCGTCGAGAGGACGAGGTGGCCGGTCAGCGCCGACTGGATCGCGATCCGCGCGGTCTCGGAGTCGCGGATCTCGCCGACCATCATCACGTCGGGGTCGGAGCGCATCATCGACCGCAGCCCGGCCGCGAAGTCGAGCCCGATCCGCGGGTTGACCTGGATCTGCTTGACCCCGTCGAGCTCGTACTCGACCGGGTCCTCGATCGTGATCAGCGTCCGCGACGGATCGTTGATCTCGGTCAGCGCGGCGTAGAGGGTCGTGGTCTTGCCGGACCCCGTCGGGCCGGTGGCGAGCACGCAGCCGTCGAGGCGCGCGAGCGCAGCCCGCAGCCGCTCGAGATCGCCGGCGGCGAGGCCGAGGCGCTCCAGCGCGAGCGCGCCGCCGCTCTTGTCGAGCACCCGCATCACGACCGCCTCGCCGTCGACGGTCGGCAGCGTCGCCACGCGGATGTCGACCGCGCGGCCGTCGACCGTCAGGCCGATCCTCCCGTCCTGGGGCCGCCGCCGCTCGGCGATGTCCAGGTTGGCCATGATCTTGACCCGCGACACCAGCCCGGCGACCATCGCGCGCGGCACCGTCGCGGTGTCGCCGACCACGCCGTCGACGCGCATCCGCACGCGCATCGCGCCGTCACGTGGATCGAAGTGGATGTCGGAGGCGCCGCGGCCGACCGCGTCGGCGACGATCGAGTGGACGAGCTTGACGACCGGCGCCTCGTCGGTGTCGACGGCGACCGCGCGCGGATCGTGCTCTTCCTCCTCGGCGGCGTCGGTGGCCTCGACGTCGGCGTCGAGGCGGCTCAGCCGCGCGAGCAGCAGCTCGAGGTCGGCCGCGCTCGTCACCGCGCGGCGGATCTCGAGGCCGGTCATCACGGCGAGGTCGTCGAAGGCGAGCACGTTGCCGGGGTCGACGGTCGCCACGACCAGCGCCCGGCCGCCGTCGGCGAAGCCGATCGGGACCGCGCGGTGGCGGCGCAGGACCGTGGGCTGGACGAGCGCGATCGCGGCCGGGTCGATCGCCGCGATGCCGAGGTCGACGTGGTCGACGCCGAAGCGCTCGGCGACCGCGCGGGCGTGCTGGTCGGCGGTGACGACGTCGGCCTCCAGCAGCGCCTGTCCGGTCGTCTGGCCGGTCGCGCGCGCCAGCTCGACGGCGCGCTCGACCGCCTCCCGGCTCGCGAAGCCGAGCTCGACGATCGCGTCGCCGATCCGGCGCGGCTGGCCGCCCCGCCGCGACGGCGGCGTGAAGCCGGACGGGGCCTCGGCGGGGCTCGCTGCGGGCGGCGCGCTGCTCACCTGGGCGATATCGGCAGCCGAGCGGCGCTCCTCAAGTCGCGCTTGCGCGGACCTGCGGAGCTTCCTTGGGGGTTGACCCCCAACAAGACTCCACACGCGCCCCGGGCGGGCGGCCCGTGGCCGGGGCCCGGCTAGCGGCCCGTCGAGCCGAAGCCGCCCGCGCCGCGCGCGGTCTCGTCGAGCGAATCGAGCTCGACCAGCTCCGGTGCCTCGTGGCGGACGATCACCAGCTGCGCGATCCGGTCGCCCGGCGCGACCTCGAACCGCTCGGAGCGGTCGGTGTTGAGCAGCAGAACCCGGACCTCACCGCGGTAGCCGGCGTCGATCAGCCCGGGCGCGTTGACGACCGAGATCCCGTGCCGGGCCGCCAGGCCAGAGCGCGGCAGCACCAGCCCCGCATGGCCGTCGGGGATCGCCACCGCGAGCCCCGTCCCGACGCTGGCCCGCTCGCCCGGAGCGAGCGTCGCCGCCTCGCAGGCGCGCAGGTCGTAGCCGGCGTCGTCGTCGTGGGCGCGCTCCGGGGCGCTCGCGGCCGGATGCAGCCGCGCGAACGGCAGCCTCATCCGGCCCCGTCGGCGACCGCCGAGCCGTTCAGTTCGAACCGCTCGAACCGCGCCGCCACCGTCGCCGGCACCCGCGCGCGGACCACGACCCCGGCCGCGGTGTCCTCGCGCTCCATCTCCCCGGCCAGCTCGTGCAGCTCCGACAGGCGGCCACCCTCCGCATACGGCAGCAGCAGCTCCATCGGGCGCAACGTCGCCAGGAAGCGGCCCTCGACGGCGTGCATCAGCTCCTCGACGCCCTCGCCGGTCGCGGCCGAGACCTGGACGGCGTCGGGGAAGCGGAAGCTCAGCTCGCGCCGGCGGTCCGCGTCAAGCACGTCGACCTTGTTGAGCGTCAGCAGCCGCGGCCGGTCGCCGGCGCCGATCTCGTCGAGCACCGACTCGACCGCGTCGAGCATCTCGCGCAGCTCCTCCTCCGGTGCCGAGGCGTCGGCCACGTGCAGCAGCAGGTCCGCGCCGAGCGCCTCCTCGAGCGTCGCGCCAAACGCGTCGACCAGCTGGTGCGGAAGCTTGCGGATGAAGCCGACCGTGTCGGTCAGCAGGTAGCTGCGGCCGTCGATCTCGAACGAGCGGGTCGTCGGGTCGAGCGTGTGGAACAGCCGGTCGCGGACGCCGACCTCGGCGCCCGTCAACGCGTTGAGCAGCGTCGACTTGCCGGCGTTGGTGTAGCCGGCCAGCGCGACCGTCGGCAGCGCCGCGCGCTCGCGCTCGCGGCGCATCACCTCGCGGCGGCCGCGCGCCTGGTCCAGCCGCCGGCGCAGCGTCGTGATCCGGTCGCGCGCCAGCCGGCGGTCGGTCTCGATCTGGCTCTCGCCCGGGCCCCTCGTGCCGATGCCCGCGTTGCCTGCGCCGAGGCGCTCGAGATGCGTCCACAACCCGCGCATCCGCGCCAGGTTGTACTCCAGCTGGGCCAGCTCGACCTGCAGCATGCCCTCGGCGCTGTGGGCGTGGTCGGCGAAGATGTCGAGGATGATCGCGGTGCGGTCGATCACCGGCACGCCGATCGCCTGCTCCAGGTTGCGCTCCTGACGCGGCAGCAGCTCGTCGTCGCAGGCGATCAGGTTCGCGTCCGAGGCCTTCACCGCCTCCTTCAGCTCGGTCAGCTTGCCCTTGCCGAAGTAGCGGTCCGGGTCCGGCTCCGGGCGCCGCTGCGTCATCTCCCCGACCGCCGCGACACCGGCGGTGCGCAGCAGCTCGCGCAGCTCGGAGAGATCGGCCTCCTCCGGCCCCGCCGCGATGCAGAGGGCGCGCTGGCGGGCGCGGGGCGTGCGGGGCGGCGTGCCGTAGCGGCTCTGTCCCGTGCGTCCGTTGCGTCCTCGATCCATCCGACGACCAGTCTAGACGGGCGCCCCGGCGCCAAGCCGTAGCCGCCCGCCGCCGGACGGCTCGGACTGGCCGCACGGCCAGGGTCGCGTGTAGGATCGCGGCCGTGAGGGTCTTCCTGACCGGGGGTACGGGATTCATCGGCGGCCACGTCGCACGGCGGCTGCGCCTGCGCGGCGACGACGTCGTCGCGCTCGCGCGCAACCCCGACAAGGCCGAGACGCTGCGCGAGCTCGGCTGCGACATCATCGCCGGCAACCTCTCCGACGACGCGGCCATCGCCCGCGGCTGCGCCGGCGCCGACGCCGTCATCCACGCCGGGGCGATCTACGAGGTCGGCGTGCCGAAATCGCGCCACGGCGAGCTGTTCGAGGCCAACGTCGCCGGCACCGAGCGCGTGCTCGACGCCGCCGTCGCCGCCGGCGTGCCGCGCACCGTCTACGTCTCCACCGTCGCGGTCTTCGGCGACACCGGCGGCGCCCTCGTCGACGAGGGCTTCAAGCGCGTCGCGCCCTTCCCGAGCGAGTACGAGCGCACCAAGACGCTCGCCCACGAGCTCGCGCTCGACCGGATCGCCGGCGGCGCCCCGATCGTCATCGTCCAGCCCGGCGGCGTCTACGGCCCCGGCGACCACTCCGAGATCGGCAACATGATCGAGCAGGCCGCCACCGGCAAGCTGCCCGCCAAGATGTTCCCCGACGCCGGCTTCATGTTCTGCCACGTCGACGACATCGCCGCCGGCATCGTGCTCGCCCTCGACGACGGCCGGATCGGCGAGTCCTACGTCCTCTCCGCCCACAAGGGCACCCTCGGCGAGCTGATCGAGAC
>JAAYBF010000071.1 GCA_012718975.1 Solirubrobacterales bacterium
CAGGCGCTGAACTCCGGCTACCACCTCGCCTACCTGATCGGGGCGCTGCTGGTCGGCGTCGCGCTCGTGGTGGCCTTCACGGTGCTGCGCTCCGGCGACGGCCCCGGCGCGGTGCCCGAGCCGGTCGCCGACGCCGGCCCCGAGCCGGCGCTCGCCGAGGCCGGCTGAGGGCGGTGGACGGTCCGCGCGGGCGCGCGCCCGCGCGGACCGTCCCGTCCCCGGCCTCAAGTCGCCCGGGGCGCCGACCGATGACAGCTGGCAGATGCGCGGGCGTGGTCGGCAGGAGATCGAGCGACTCGAGACGAGCCTCGCACAGGCGCGCGGGCGGATCGCCGAGCTCGAGGGCGAGCTGCGGCGGCTGACGACGAGCGACCCGGTCACCGGCCTCTCGACGCTCGCCCAGCTCCACGGCCGGCTCGAGCCGGAGATCGACCGCGCCCGCCGCCACGGCCGGCCGCTCTCGGTCGCGGTCGTCGACCTCGACGGCTTCCGCGCCCTCAACGGCCACCACGGCCGCGCCGTCGGCGACCGCGTGCTAGCCGCCGCCGCACGGCTGCTGACCGAGCACACGCGCTCCAGCGACCTCGTCGCGCGCTGCGGCGACGACGAGTTCGCGATCGCGATGCCGGAGACCGCGACGGCCGAGGCGGCCCAGGCGTGCGAGCGGCTCTTCGGCGATCTGGAGGCGCTGCGGATCGAGGCCGTCGAGGGCGTTTCGGCGTCGGTCGGCGTGGCGAGCTGGGAGCGCGGCATGACCGCCGAGCAGCTCGTCGCGGCGGCCGCCGGCCATGTCGACGCCGCCCGGGCGCTCGGCGGCGGCAGGGTCGCGACCGCCGCCGACGCTGAGTTGCCGACCGGCGACGGCCAGCCGCGCGCGAAGGGCGACGTGATCGCCGCGCTCGCCGAGGCGCTCACCGAGCGCGACCGCTACACCGGCGAGCACTCCGAGTCGGTCGTCGACCTCGTCGAGGCGGTCGCCCGCGGCCTGGCCCTCAGCACCACCGAGGTCGAGCACGTCAAGGCGGCGGCGCTGCTGCACGACATCGGCAAGGTCGCGATCCCCGACCACATCCTCAACAAGCCCGGCCCGCTCGACGACGACGAGTGGCAGGTGATGCGCGAGCACCCCGTCGTCGGCGAGCGGATCCTGCGCGCGATCCCCGGCATGGGCCCGATCGCCCGGATCGTCCGCCACGAGCACGAGCGCTTCGACGGCGGCGGCTATCCGGACGGGATCGCCGGCGAGGAGATCCCGATCGGCGCGCGGATCATCCTCGCGTGCGACGCCTACCACGCGATGGTCTCCGACCGCCCCTACCGCAAGGCGATGGCCCATGCGGAGGCGATCCGCGAGATCGGCGACCACGCCGGCAGCCAGTTCGACCCGCGCGTGACCGAGATGCTGATCGGCGTCCTCTACGGCCGGCGCCAGTCCGGCGGCGGGCGCACCGACGCCGAGGCCGCCGCGTCGGCGCCGGCGGCCTGACCCCGCTGCCCGTGGTGAGCGCGACATTCGCGACGTATGCCGTCGCAGATGTCGAGTTCACCTCCGCGAGGGTTCTGGCCGGAGGTAGGTTGCGCCCGTGAAGCGGCTGCCCGCGCCCCACGATCCCGGTGGCGTCGCGCTGCGGCGCGGGATCCGGGTCGGGCTGCTGACCCCGGCGGTGCTCGCGCTCGGCCTCGGGCCGCTCGACGACCCGGTCGCCGCGCTGTTTGCCTCCTTCGCGATCGTCGTCCTGCTCGGCTTCGTCGACTTCGACGGCCCGCCGCGGCTGCGGGCGCGCGCGTATGCCGCGACCACCGTCGCCGGCGCGGTCCTGATCGTCGCGGCGACCCCCCTCTCGGAGATTCCGGCCGCGGCGGCGCTGTTCACGGCCGTCGCGGTCTTCGCGATCCGGCTCGGCGGCGGGCTCGGCGGTCGCGTCGAGGCGGCCGGCGTCGCGCTCGTGCTCGCGGTCGTGCTGGCGGCCGTCGTCCCGGCGCCGGTGAGCGACCTCGGGTCGCGGCTGCTCGGCTGGTTCGGCGCGGGGGCGCTGGCGCTCGTCGGCTCGCTGACGATCCTGCCGCGCTACCGCCAGCGCCGCTTCGCCCGCACGATCGCGCTCGCCGCGCGTGCCCTGGCCGCGGCGGTGCGCGACCCGGAGCGCAGCGCCGATGCCGTCGCGGCCGTCGACGCGCTGCGCGCCGAGACGGTGACGATGCCGTTTCGCCCGCACGGGTTCTGGCGCCGCGAGCGGGCGCTGCGGCGGGTCGCCGACGGTCTGTTCCGGCTCCGGCTCGCGCTGCCGCTCGG
>JAAYBF010000072.1 GCA_012718975.1 Solirubrobacterales bacterium
CACCGTCGCCACCCGCGGAGGCCGGCGTGGGTGGGGCGCTACGCGCCGGCCTCTCTTTGGGGTGGGAGCGGGAGCCTGGGGCGTTGGCTTGTCCTTGGGCTTCGGGTCGGGCGTTTCCTGGCCTGCCGCGAGCGCGCCCGACGATTCCTGGCCCCGCCGGCGCCGGCCCGACGTTTGCCGCTCTATGCGCGGTAAATGATGGATGGGCTGAGAGATAGCTGGGAGATGATGGATGGACCCTGAAACGGCCGGGAAACAGCGGGGCGGTGAAGGTGGGCTCGGCGCCGAGGCAAACGCCTTCCGGCCCCAAAGCTTGGGTGAGAGTTCCGGCCAGTATTTGGCCGAAACTCTCACCGGAGCTCTCAACGGCCGGAAAAGAGCGGGGCCGCGCCAAATCCGGAGGCGAAACGGGCAAACCAACCCCGCCCCGAACCGCTCCCCTCCCTACCCAGCCAACCGAACCCCGCCCCGACCCTCGCCCGCCCGCCTGAGCGGAACGCCGCCCGGCCCCGACACTCGCCCGCCCGCCTGGGCGGAACGCCGGCCGGCCCCGACCCTCGCCCGCCCGCCTGGGCGGAACGCCGGCCGGCCACGACCCTCGCCCGCCCGCCTGAGCGGAACGCCGCCCGGCCACGACACTCGCCCGCCCGCCTGAGCGGAACGCCGCCCGGACACGACCCTCGCACGCCCGCCTGAGCGGAACGCCGCGCGGACACGACCCTCGCACGCCCCGCCGGGAGCGCGATCCGGGCCCGCCGGACACCCCGGCCCGTCGGTAGGACGACGGGCCGGGGGAGGGGCGGAGTCGCTACTCGATGAAGCCGCTCTCGCGGAGGTACTCGGTCGCGACCTGCTTGGGGGTCTTCTTGTCGAGGTCGACGCGGGCGTTCAGCTCGGCCATGACCGGGCCGGTGAGGCCCTCCTCGACCTTGACGACGGTCTCCTCGAGGTCGGGGCCGGCGGCCTCGACCGTCTGGTCGCGGACGACCAGCGTCGAGTTGTAGGGCGGGAACATGCCCTTGTCGTCCTCGAGCAGGACGATGTCGTCGCGCTCGTTCTGCGGGTCGGTCGTGAAGACGATCGACAGGTCCGCGTCGCCGTCGGTCAGCACCGTGTGACGCAGCCCGAGATCGACCGGCACGAAGTCCGCGAACTCGAGCCCGTAGACCTCCTGGAGGCCGAGCAGGCAGTCCTGGCGCTGGCGGCACTCCGGCGAGCCGTAGAGGGTCAGGTCGCCGGCGACGTCCTCGAGGTCGGAGATCTTCTCGACGCCGAGCTCCTCGGCCTTCTCGGAGGTCAGGCCGACCTCGTTGGAGCTGGTGAACGGCGTCGGCGGCAGCGCGGTCAGGTTCAGCTCCGCGAAGCCCTCCTTGGCCTGCTCGAAGGCGGCGTCGGGATCCTTCGGGATGTCGGCCGAGGCGACGTCGAAGAAAGACCCGAGCGCCGTGCCGGTGTACTCGGGGTAGGCGTCGATGTCGCCGCGGCGGATCGCCTTCAGCGCCGTCTGCTCGTCGCCGAGGTTGAGCTCGGTCGAGATGTCGTAGCCGGCGGCGGCGAGCGCCTGGGCGAAGATCTCCCCGAGCACCTTCTGCTCGGTGAAGTTCTTCGAGCCGACGACGATGCTGACGTCGCCGTTGGCCGGGTCGGACTCGATCAGCTCGCCCTGGGCGGCCGTCGTCGACGTGCCGCCGTCGGTGCTGGCGGAGTCGCCGTCGTCGTCGCTGCCGCAGGCGGCGAGCGTCAGTGTCGCGATCAGCAGCGCGGCGAGCACGCCGAGCCAGCGTCGTTGCTTCATGGAGATGCGGTCCTCCCGATTCTCGTTGACAGGGTCCTGCGCCGCGACGGGCGGCCCGACTCGAGCCTGATCCCGCGCGGGGTGACGGCGCGCTGTGCCGCACCGAGCGTCAGCTCGGTCATGACGGCGAGCGCCGCGACGGAGATCGCGGCCGCGAGGCGGCCGACGTCGCCGTAGCCCGACACGTTGATGATCGCGTCGCCGAGCGTCGTGACGCCGGCGAGCGGGGCGATCGTGGCGGTCGCGATCACGTTGACCGCCGAGGTCTTGATGCCGCCGAAGATCAGCGGCAGCGCGAGCGGCAGCTCGACGCGCAGCGCGATCCGGGCCTCGGTCATGCCCATCCCGCGGGCGGCGTCGACGGTCTCGCGGTGGACCTGGGTGACGCCGACGTAGGCGTTGGTGAGGATCGGCGGGATCGCCAGCAGCACGAGCGCCAGCGTCACGTTGGTGAAGCCGACGCCGAGGTAGGCGACGAAGAAGGCGATCAGCGCCAGGCTGGGCACCGCGCGGCCGACGTTCGACAGGCTGATCGCCAGGAAGCTGCCGCGGCGGATGTGGCCGAGCCAGAGGCCGAGCGGGATCGCCAGCGCGCAGGCGACGACCATCGCGACCACCGAGACCTTGATGTGCTCGACGGTCAGCTCGAGGAACTGCGAGCCGCCGACCTGGGTGCCCTCGCGCGTGGTCTCGCCCTCGAAGATGAACTGGATCGCCTCGCCGAACTCGCCGAGGAACGCGAGCGTGCTCATGCCGCCCGCGCCCGCGTCCAGGGGGTGATCGCCCGCTGCGCCAGCAGGATCGCCGCGTCGAGGACGGCGGCGAGCAGCACCGCGAGGCCGCCGGCGACGACGACGTTCGACTTGAAGTTGATGTCGGCGAAGATCTGCCCGCCGAGGCCGCCAGCGCCGGCGAAGAAGGCGAGCGTCGCGAGGCCGACCGTGGTCGTGGTCGCGATCCGCAGCCCGGCCATGATCTCCGGCAGCGCGAGCGGCAGCTCGACGCGCCAGAGCAGCTGGCGGTCGGTCAGGCCCATGCCGCGGCCGGCGTCGCGCGCCTCCTCGGGCACGTTGTCGAGGCCTGTGGTGATGTTGCGGAAGATGATCAGCAGCGAGTAGGCGACCAGCGCGACGATCGCCGTCAGGCTGCCGCGGCCGGTGAGCGGCAGCAGCAGGAAGAAGACCGCGATGCTCGGCAGCGTGTAGAGGATGCCGGTGACCTGGACGATCGGCGCGATCATCCAGCGGTGGCGGTGGGCGACCAGCGCGAGCGCGAACGAGATCGCGAAGCCGATCGCCACCGACGCCAGCACGAGGTAGACGTGCTGGACGAGCGGGTCGACGTAGCGGTCGAAGTTGTCGGCGATCCAGCCCGGACAGAGGCCGTCGTCGGCGACGCAGCCGGCGTCGCCGCCGGAGCGGTCGCGCAGCTGGACCTGGGCGAGCGGCGCCGTCAGCGCCGCGACGGCGGAGGCGACCACGGGCTCAACCCTCCACGGCGGCGTCGGCGGCGCGCGGCACCGCGTCGCTGTCGCGCAGCGCGTGGCCGATCGCCTCGATCGACAGCACGCCGGCGACGGCGCCGCGCGCGTCGACCACCGGCCCGTACTGGCTCTCGTGCTGGAGCAGATCCGAGAGGGCGTCGCGCAGCACGTCGTCGAGCTCGACGATCGGCTGGGGGTCGGAGACGAGGTCGGCGGTGACGGTCTCGCCCGCGAGCGCCGCCTCCGACAGCCAGCCCAGCGGCCGCCCGGCCTCGTCGACGAGCAGGGGGTAGGGGAGGTCGCAGGCGGCGGTCTGGGCGCGGACCGAGGCGACCGGGTCGCCGGCGCGGGCGAGCGGCGCCCGCCAGAGGTCGATGTCGCGCACGCGCTGGAGCGCGAGCCGCTTGAGCGCCCGGTCGGCGCCGACGAAGTCCTCGACGAAGCGGTCGGCCGGCTCCATCAGCAGCTCGGCCGGCGGCGCGTACTGGGCGAGCCGGCCCCCCTTGCGCAGGATCGCGATCCGGTCGCCCATCTTGATCGCCTCGTCGATGTCGTGGGTGACGAAGACGATCGTCTTGCGGATCTCGCGCTGGAGGCGGAGGAACTCGTTCTGGAGCTTCTCGCGGTTGATCGGGTCGATCGCCCCGAACGGCTCGTCCATCAGCATCAGCGGCGGGTCGACGGCGAGCGCGCGGGCGACGCCGACGCGCTGGCGCTGGCCGCCCGACAGCTGGGCCGGATAGCGGTCGCGGGTCTCGTCGGGGTCGAGCTGGACGAGCGCGAGCAGCTCGTCGACGCGCGCGCGGATCCGGTCGCGGTCCCAGCGCAGCAGCTTCGGCACCGTCGCGACGTTCTCGGCGATCGTCAGGTGCGGGAACAGCCCGATCTGCTGGATCGCATAGCCGATCTGGCGGCGCAGCTCGGCGGGGTCGCGGTCGCGGACGCTCGCCCCGTCGATCAGGATGTCGCCGGAGGTGATGTCGATCATCCGGTTGACCATCCGCATCGCCGTCGTCTTGCCGCAGCCCGACGGGCCGACGAGCACGCAGATCTCGCCGGCGCCGACCTCGAGCGAGAGGCGGTCGACCGCGGGCTCGTCCTGGCCCGGGTAGACCTTGGTCGCCTCGTCGAGGACGAGCGTCGCGGCGTCCATCTAGACGGCCTTACCCGCTTGGCGGCCTTCTCAGGCGCGCGCGTCGGGAGCCGGCGACCCCGCCGGGCGCCCGTCGGGTCCGTCGGGGCCGTCGCCGTGCCCGTGCGAGGCGGCGATCTCGGCGCCCGCGAGCCGCTCGAGCTCGCGGGTCAGCTCGGCGCGCAGGTCGCGCACCTCGATCTCGCTCACGTCCGGGTCGGCGGCGGCGGAGGCGACCATCGCGTCGGCGAGCCGCTCGTTGGCGGCCTTCAGGCCCGCGTCGGCGGCCGGCCGGTCGGCCGCGCCGCGCAGGTCGAGCGCCCGCTCCCGGACGTCCTCGGCGAGCGGCTCGAGCGGCTGGCGCGACGCGGTCGACATGCCGCGCCAGCGGTCGTACAGCGTCCGCGCAACCCTGAATCCGGTGTCGGCGCCGCGCCCGAGGGCGTCGAGCGCCCGGGCCGCCGCCTCCCGCTGGCCCGCGCGCTTGCGCATCGGTGGCATGCGGGCATGGTCCCGATCGCGGTGGACGGATTCGCGCGGACGCGCCGACCGCTACCTCGAGTAGTCGTAGAAGCCGCGGCCGGCCTTGCGGCCGAGGCGGCCGGAGACGACCATCCGCTTCATCAGCGGCGGCGGCGCGTAGGCGGGCTGCTTGAACTCCTCGTAGAGCGAGTCGCAGACCGAGTAGAGGACGTCGAGGCCGATGAAGTCGCAGAGCGTCAGCGGCCCCATCGGGTGGCCGCAGCCCAGGCGCATCCCCTCGTCGATCGCCTCGGCGTCGGCGAAGCCCTCCTCGTACATCCGCACCGCCGCCATCAGGTAGGGGACGAGCAGCATGTTGACGATGAACCCCGAGCGGTCCTTGGTGTGGATCGGCGTCTTGCCGATCTTGGCGACGAACCAATCCGCCGAGGCGATCGTCGGGTCGCTGCTGTCGAGCGCGCGGACGATCTCGACCAGCGGCATCACCGGGACGGGGGAGAAGAAGTGCAGCCCGACGACGCGGTCGGGCCGCTCGGTCGCCGCCGCCAGCTGGGCGATCGGGATGCTCGAGGTGTTCGACGCCAGCAGCGTCGCCTCCGGCGCGATCGCGTCGAGTCGGCGGAAGAGGTCGCTCTTGACCTCGACGTCCTCGACGATCGCCTCGACGACCAGGTCGGCCTGGGCGACGCGCTCGAGATCGTCGGTGTAGGAGATCCGATCGACCAGCGCGTCGCGGTCCTCGGCGGACAGCTTTCCGCGCTCGGCGGCGCGCGCGGTCGAGGTCGCGATCGCCGCCCGCGAGCGGTCGAGCGCCGCCTGCTGGGGCTCGTAGGCGATCACGTAGAGTCCCGCCGATGCGGCGGACTCCGCGATCCCCGAGCCCATGAAGCCGGCGCCAGCGACGCCGATGGTGGTCAGCTCGCCGTTGGACTGCTCGCCTGTCGCGGCCACGGTGCTCCTTCCGGTCGTGGCGCCTCCCGCGGCCATTGTCCGACTACCGATTATCTGCAATCAGAGCAGATCATGAGTCCTCCCGGTCAGCTGCGCGTGCTGGTGGTCGACGACCACGAGGTCGTCCGCTGGGGGTTCCGGGTGCTGCTCGAGCGCCAGCGCTGGGTCGAGCGCTGTCTGATCGCCGCCACCGCCGACGAGGCGATCGAGCAGGCGCGCGTCCACCAGCCCGAGGTCGCGCTCGTCGACCTCTTCGTCGGCGCCGAGTCCGGCGCCGAGCTGTGCCTGGCGCTCGCCGAGGCCTCGCCGCACACCCGCCCGCTGCTGATGTCCGGCGCCGGGCGGATCTCCGCCGCCGCCGCGCGCGCCACCGGCGCCCACGGCTTCGTGCCCAAGGACTGGCCCGCCGCCGACGTCGTGATGGCCGTCCGGATGGTCGCCAACGGCATGACGGTCTTCGGCGCGCCCGACGAGGAGCCCGACGCCGCGCCGCTCTCCGAGCGCGAGCTCGAGGTCCTCGGGCTGATCGCCCAGGGCTCCACCAACGCCGAGATCGCGACCGTGCTCGACCTCTCGCCGCACACCGTCAAGGACCACGCCAGCTCGATCTACCGCAAGCTCGGCGTGCGCAACCGCAGCGAGGCCGTCCGCCGCGCCGAGCGGCTCGGCCTGACCCGCTGAGCGGCGACACCCCCCGCCCGCCCGCCGTCCGTCCCCCGGTCGGGGGGTAGCCCGGAAAAGCCCTGTACCGGAGCCCCTTCGACGGTGCAAGGTGCCGTGACGATGGTCCCGCCGCCCTCCTCCCCGACGGCCACCGCTGTGCTCTTCCCCGGCCAGGGAAGCCAGCGCGAAGGCATGCGCGAGCTGGTAGCCCAGCTGCGTCCCGAGCTGCTCGACTGGGCGATCGAGGAGTGCGGCTGCGACCCCTTCGAGCGCCTCGACGAGGGCACCCGCTTCCAGCAGCCGGCGATCCTCTGCGCAAGCCTCGCCGGCTGGACGCGGGCCCGCGAGCAGCGGCCGTCGCTGCTGGCCGGCCACTCGCTCGGCGAGCTCTCGGCGCTCGCCGCCGGCGGCGTGATCTCCGAGCGCGACGCCGTCCGGATCGTCGCCGTCCGCGGCGCCGCGATGGCCGACGCCGCGGCGGCGAGCCCGCCGAGCGGCATGCTCGCCGCGCGCGCCGGGATGGACGTCGCCGCCGAGGTCGCCGAGCTCGCCGGCGCCTCGGTCGCCAACGAGAACGCCGCCGACCAGGTCGTCCTCGCCGGCACCGACGAAGCGCTCGACGCCGCCGCCGCCGAGCTGCGCGCCCGCGGCCTGCGCAGCATGCGCCTCCCCGTCTCGGGCGGGTTCCACTCGCCGGAGATGGTCGCCGCCGAGGGGCCGCTGCGCGCGGCCCTTGCCGCAACCGAGATCGCTCCCGCGGAGATCGAGGTGCTCTCCTCGATGACCGCCGCCCCCTTCACCGACCCGCGCGCCGAGCTGGTCGCCGCGCTCTCGCGGCCCGTCCGCTGGGTGGCGGTGACCGAGCAGCTCGCCGCCCGCGGGATCGGCCGCTGCGTCGAGGCCGGCCCCGGCTCGGTGCTCACCAAGCTCGTCCGCCGCGCGCTGCCCGGCGTCGAGGCGGAGAGCGTCGACGCGCCGGAGGCCGCGCATGCCTAGCGGGGCGCCCGTCCCCGCCGCACCGTCCGCCGCGCCGCGCGCGCTGGTCGCCGCCGGCATCGCCGGCCTCGGCGTCGCCACGCCCGCGACCGTCGTCGACAACCGCGCGATCGCCAGCCGCCTCGGCCTCGCCGACGGCTGGATCGAGACCCGCACCGGCATCTCCGAGCGCCGCCACGCCGCCCCCGGCGAGCGCCTGACCGACCTCGCCGCGCTCGCGGGGGCGCGCGCGCTCGAGGCGGCCGGCACCGACGCCGCCGCGCTCGACCTCGTCGTCGTCGCGACCACCACGCCCGACCAGGTGATGCCGAACGCCGCGCCGCTGGTCGCCCACGCGCTCGGCGCCCCGAGCGGGGCCGGCGCCTTCGACGTCGGCTCGGCCTGCACCGGCTTCGTCAACGCGCTCGACGGCGCGGCGGCGATGGTCGAGGCCGGCCGCGCGACGACGGCGCTGGTGATCGGCGCCGACATGATGAGCCGGCTGCTCGACCCCGAGGACCGCAACACCAGCATCATCTTCGGCGACGGGGCCGGGGCCGCCGTGCTCAGCGCCGCCCCCGGCCACGGCCGGATCGGGCCGTCGGTGCTCGGCTGCGACGGCGAGCAGGCCGAGCTCGTCTGCGTGCCGCGCGAGACCGGCACGATGCGGATGGCCGGCCAGGACACCTTCCGCCACGCCGTCGCCCGGCTGACCGCGGCCACCGGGGAGGCCGCCGCGCGCTCCGGGCTCGAGCTGGGCGACATCGACCTCTTCGTCTACCACCAGGCCAACGCGCGCATCCTGCGCGCCGTCGGCGAGCGGCTCGGCGCCGACATGGACCGCGTCGTCGACTGCATCGCCCGCTACGGCAACACCTCCGCGGCGACGATCCCGATCGCGCTCGCCGAGGCCCGCGACGCCGGACGCCTGTTCCCCGGCGCCCGCGTCCTGATCGGCGCCTTCGGCGCCGGACTGACCTGGGGAGCGACCGTCATCGAATGGGGAGACGCATGAGCGCCACCGCACCGGCAGCAGAGCAAGCCGCGGCCCCGCCGCCGACCGCGCTCGGCTGCGCGCTGGTCACCGGCGGATCGCGCGGCATCGGCGCCGCGATCGCCCGCGAGCTGGCCGCCGGCGGCTGGCAGGTCGCCGTCAACTACCGCAGCGGCGCCGAGCAGGCCGCCGCCGTCGTCGAGGAGATCCAGGCCGCCGGCGGCACCGCCGCCGCGGTCGGCGGCGACGTCGCCGGACCCGACGCCGCCGCCGCGCTGCTCGGCGGCGCCGAGGAGGCGCTCGGCCTGCCCGTCCTGACGCTCGTCAACAACGCCGGCGTCCGCCACGACGCGCTCTCGCCCCAGATCACCGACGACGAGTGGGACGCGGTGATCGACACCAACCTCTCCGCCGCCTTCCGGCTCACCCGCGCCGCGCTGCGCCCGATGATGCGCGCCCGCTTCGGCCGCGTGGTCAACATCGCCTCGATCGTCGGCCAGCGCGCCAACCCCGGCCAGGCCAACTACGCGGCCGCCAAGGCCGGCCTGGTGGCCTTCACCAAGACCGTCGCCGCCGAGGTCGCCCGCCGCGGGGTGACCGTCAACGCCGTCGCGCCCGGCCTGATCGCCACCGACATGACCGAGGGCGTCGGCGAGTCGCTGCTCGCCGCCGTGCCCGCCCGCCGCGCCGGCACGCCCGAGGAGGTCGCCGCCTGCGTCGGCTTCCTCGCCTCGCCCGGCGCCTCGTATGTCACCGGATCGCTGCTGACCGTCGACGGCGGCCTCAGCGCCTGACCACCACCTCCCCCGACACGACCAACCAAGGAGAACGCAACTGATGGCAACCGCAACCCGCGACCAGGTCGCCACCCGCGTCGAGGACGCGCTCGTCGAGTTCGGCGCCGACCGCGACGCGATCGCCGACGACGCCACCTTCGAGGCGCTCGACATCGACTCGCTCGACCTCGTCGAGCTCGCCCAGATCGTCGAGGACGACTACGGCGTCGCGCTCACGACCAAGGACCTCGAGGGCATCGACACCGTCGGCAAGGCGATCGACCTGGTGGTGGAGCGCGTCGGGTGAGCCGCCGCGCGGTCATCACGGGCGTCGGGGCCGTCTCGCCCCTGGGCGTCGGCGCCGACGCCCTCGTCGACCGCTGGAGCGCGGGCGAGTGCGGCATCGCCGACGGCCTCGGCCGCTGCACGGAGTTCGACCCGGTCGAGCTGCTCGACCGCAAGGTCGCCCGTCGCTCCGACCGCTTCACCCAGATGGCGCTCGTCGCCGCCGACGAGGCGATCGCCCAGGCCGGCTGGGGCGGCGGCGCTCCGCTGCCGGTCGAGCGGATCGGCTGCGTGATCGGCACCGGCATCGGCGGCATCGGCACGATCGAGGACCAGCACGACGTGCTGCGCGACCGCGGCCCCGAGAAGGTGACCCCGCTCGGCATCCCGCTGCTGATGGCCAACGCCGCCGCCGGCGCGGTCGCGATGCGCCACGGCCTCAAGGGCCAGTGCTTCGGCACCGTCTCAGCCTGCGCCGCCGGCGCCCACGCGATCGGCACCGGCCTGCGGATGGTCCAGTACGGTGACGCCGACGCCGCCGTGATCGGCGGCACCGAGTCGGCGCTCACCGCGCTCGCCGACGCCGCCTTCGCCGCGATGGGCGCCACCTCGCCGACCGGGATCTCACGTCCCTTCGACGCCCGCCGCGACGGCTTCGTGATGGGCGAGGGGGCCGGCGTGCTCGTGATCGAGGAGGAGGAGGCCGCCCGCGCCCGCGGCGCGGAGATCCTCGGCCGCCTCTCCGGCTACGGTGCGACCGCCGACGCTCACCACATCACCGCCCCCGAGCCCTCCGGTGAGGGTGCCGTGCGGGCGATGCGGGCCGCGCTCGCCGACGCCGGCCGCTCCGCAGCCGACATCGACTACGTCAACGCCCACGGCACCTCGACGCCGCTCAACGACCGCGCCGAGAGCGCCGCGCTCGAGACCGTGCTCGGCGAGCGCGCCGGAGAGATCCCGATCTCCTCGACCAAGTCGGCGATCGGCCACCTGCTCGGCGCCGCCGGGGCGGTCGAGGCGGTCGCCACCACGCTCGCGCTCGCCCGCCGGATCGCGCCGCCGACCGTCGGCTGGTCCGAGCGCGAGGAGGGCCTCGACCTCGACTACGTCCCCGACCTCGGCCGCAGGCTGGCGTCCAACGGGCGCCCGCTCGTCGCCATCTCGAACTCGTTCGGGTTCGGCGGCCACAACGCCGTGCTCTGCCTGGAGGCCGCATGACCCGTCTCGCAGTCGTCGACCCCGCCCGCCCGCCCGCGCCCGGCGCGCCAGCCGGCCGGCTCGACCCGCGCGCCCGGCTCGAGGCGCTCTGCGACCCCGGCTCGCTGGAGATCGTCCGCTCCGCGGTCGACTCCCGCTCGGTGCGCGCCCAGCCCGGCGACGGACTGATCGCCGGCGCCGGCACCGTCGACGGCCGCGCGATCTTCTGCTTCGCCCAGGACGCCAGCTTCGCCGGCGGCTCGCTCGGCTCCGCGCAGGCCGACTCGATCGTCCGGCTGCTGCGGATGGCAGCCGCCGCCAACGCGCCGATCGTCGCCTTCGTCGAGTCCGCCGGGGCGCGCATCGACGAGGGGATCGCCGCGCTCAGCGGCTACGGCCAGATCTTCCGCGAGCAGGTCCAGCTCTCCGGCTGGGTGCCCCAGATCGCCGTCGTCTGCGGGACCGCCGCCGGCGGCGGCGCCTACTCGCCCGCGCTCGCCGACTTCGTCGTGATGACCCCCGAGGCGCAGATGTTCCTCACCGGGCCCGGCGTCGTGCGCGAGGTGATGGGGGAGGACGTCTCCGCCGCCGAGCTCGGCGGCCCCGGCGTCCAGAGCCGCAACGGCGTCTGCCACCTCGTCGCCGACAGCGACGGCCACGCCGTCGCGCTCGCCCGCCAGCTCGTCGACTACGTCGCCGGCGGCGAGAGCCCCGGCGACGCCGACGAGGGCGGCGACGGCCCGCGCGACCCCGCCGCCGGCGTCCCCGACGACCAGCGCAAGGTCTACGACGTGCGCGGCGTCATCGAGGCGCTCAGCGACGGCGGCCGCTCGCTCGAGGTCGCCCCGCGCTGGGCGCGCAACATGGTCACCAGCTTCGGCCGGATCGGCGGCCGGCCGGTCGGCTTCGTCGCCAACCAGCCGCGCCACCTCGGCGGGGTGATCGACGCCGAGGCCTCCCAGAAGGCCGCGCGCTTCGTGCGCACCTGCAACACCTTCGGGCTGCCGCTCGTCGTCCTCGTCGACACGCCCGGCTTCCTGCCCGGCACCTCGCAGGAGTCCGCCGGGGTCATCCGCCACGGCGCCAAGCTCCTCTACGCCTTCGCCGAGGCGACCGTGCCGCGCTTCAGCGTCGTGCTGCGCAAGGCCTACGGCGGCGGCTACATCACGATGAACTCCCACGGCCTCGGCGCCGACCTCGTGCTCGCCTGGCCCAACGCCCAGATCGGCGTCGTCGGCGCCCAGCAGGCCGTCGGCATCCTGCGCCGGCGCGACATCGCCGCCGCCGACGACCCGATCGCCGAGCGCGACCGGCTCGCCGCCGACTACGCCGAGGCGCACCTCACCGCCGGCGTCGCCGCCGGCAGCGGCTTCGTCGACGAGGTCGTCGCGCCCGCCCAGACCCGCCAGCGGCTGCGCTGGGCGCTGCGCACCATCGGCGCCGGCGAGCGGCGCGGCGTCGATCGGGGAAACGTCCAGCTGTGATCCCGCGCTTTCGCAGCTACGTCGCCGTCGGCGACTCGCTCAGCGCGGGCGCGGAGGGCGACACCTCCGAGCCCTGGCCCGCCCACGTCGCGCGGACGCTCGCCGGCGACGGGCCGCCGCTCGCCTTCAACAACCTCTCCGTCGCCGGCGCGACCAGCACCGACGTCGCGATCTGGCAGCTCCAGGAGGCCGTCGCGCTGCGGCCCGAGCTCGTCTCGGTGATCTGCGGCGCCAACGACGTACTGCTCTCCGTGCGGCCCGACCCCGAGGTCTTCACCGCCGTCTTCGACGGCATCGCCGACTCGCTGCGCCGCCGCCTCCCGCACGCCGAGATCGTCACGGCCACCTACCCGCGGCTCGGCACCCTGCTGCCCGTCCGGCCCCGTACCGGCGCGCGGATCGAGGTCGGCATCGACGCGATCAACGCCTCGATCCGCTCGATCGCCGCCCGCCGCGGCCTCACCTGCCTTGAGTGGTCCGACCACGCCGGCGTCAACGACCCGTCGAACTTCGCCGACGACAAGTTCCACCCCTCGGCCGACGGCCACCGGCGCGCCGCCGCCGCCTTCCTCGAGGGGCTCGAGCAGCACCTCGGCGCCCACGTACCCGACGACGCGGAGGACGCGGCATGACCGCCCACCGGCTCGACCCATCCACGATCGGCTCGCGGACCGTCAGCCGCGGCCGGACGATCACCGAGGCCGACGTCGTCGGCTTCGCCGCGCTCACCGGCGACATGCACCCCCAGCACGTCGACGCCAGCTGGGCCGCCGGCTCGCGGTTCGGCGAGCGGATCGCCCACGGGATGCTCGTCCTCTCCTACTGCGTCGGCCTCGTCGACTTCGACCCCGAGCGCGTCGTCGCGCTGCGCAAGGTCGCCAACGCCACCTTCAAGCGGCCCGTCGCGATCGGCGACACGATCCGCGTCGAGTCGCGCGTCGAGTCCGTCAGCCGCCTCGACGACGAGCACAGCCTCGTCACCTGCGCCTGGCGCGTCCTCGACCAGGACGACCGGCTCGCGATCCGCGCGACCGTCGAGCTGGTCTGGCGCGAGGACCCGGCCGCCACACCCGACGCCGCCACCGCCGACGACGGCTTCGTGCCGATCCCGCTCTGATGCTCGAAGGACGCCGGCTCCTGATCACCGGAGTCATCACCAACCGCAGCATCGCCTACGCCACCGCCGTCCGCGCCCAGGAGCTCGGCGCCGAGATCCTGCTCACCAGCTTCGGCCGCGCCCGCCGGCTCACCGAACGGGCCGCCAAGCGGCTCCCCGAGCCCGTCGACGTGCTCGAGCTCGACGTCAACAGCCCCGACGACCTCGCCGCGCTCACCGCCGAGCTCCAACGCCGCTGGGGCCGCGTCGACGGCGCCCTCCACGCCATCGCCCACGCCCCCGGCGACGCCTTCGGCGGCGACTTCCTCGCCACCCCGCCCGAGAGCGCCGAAGCCGCCTTCCGCACCAGCGCCTACTCGCTCAACGCGCTCGCCGTCGCCCTGCGACCGCTCTGGAGGGAGGCCGGCGGCGGCAGCCTCGTCGGACTCGACTTCGACGCCACCGTCGCCTGGCCCGCCTACGACTGGATGGGCGTCGCCAAGGCCGCGCTCGAGGCAACCTCGCGCTACCTCGCCCGCGACCTCGGCGGCGAGAACGTCCGCGTCAACCTCGTCTCCGCCGGCCCCATCCGCACCGCCGCCGCCGGCGGCATCCCCGGCTTCGACGACCTCGCCGACCTCTGGACCCGCCGCTCCCCGCTCGCCTGGGACGTCGACGACGCCGGCCCCGTCGCCGACGCCGCCTGCTTCCTGCTGTCCGACATGGCGCGGGCGATCTCCGGCGAGATCGTGCATGTAGACGGCGGCGCTCACAGCCAGGCCGGCTGAGAGCGCGCCTGGCGGCGTCCTCGGGCGGCCATGGACTGCGTCCTATGGCCTGCCCTGCGTCCTTGCCAGCCACGCTCTCAGCTCGGCCTGGACGCCGGGGTGGGCTCCCGTCGGGCGGGGTGAGAGTTTCGGCCAGTATTCGGCCGAGATTCTCACCGCGGCGTGTTGGGGGGGTGGTCGAGCGCCGAGGGCGGGGGAGGTGGTTCGCTAAAGTAATTAACTAGGCGAATGAATGCGGAGACCGACATCACGCTCGAGCTGGCGGCGAGGCTGCGCTGGGCGCTGGTGAGGATGGCGCGGCGGCTGCGCCAGGAGGCCGGGAGCGGGATCGGGCCGTCGCTGACGGCGGCGCTGGCGACCGTCGAGCGCCACGGCCCGCTGACGCCGAGCGAGCTCGCCGAGCGGGAGGCGATCAAGCGCCCGGCCGCGACGCGGATCGTCGCGCGGCTCGAGGAGGAGGGCCTCGTCGCACGCAGCGCCGACCCCGACGACGGCCGCGTGGCGCTGATCGCCGCCACCGCGGCCGGGAGCGAGTTGCTCGCCGCCGCCCGCGCCCGCAAGAACGAGTACCTCGCCCGCCGGCTCGCCGAGCTCGACGCCGACGACCTCGCCGCGGTCGCCCGCACCGCCGACGTGCTCGAGCGGCTGCTCGAGGACGGGCGCCGGTGACCGCCGCGCTGCGCCGCCCGTTCGACTCGCTCGCCGTCCCCAACTACCGCCGCTACTTCGCCGGGCAGGTCGTCTCGCTGAGCGGCAACTGGATGCAGATCGTCGCCGAGATGTGGCTGATCCTCCAGCTCACCGGCAGCGGCGTCGCCGTCGGCGTCGCGACCGCGCTCCAGTTCGCGCCGCTGCTGCTCTTCGGCGCCTACGGCGGCCTGCTCGCCGACCGCTTCGACAAGCGCCGGCTGCTGATGGCCACCCAGGCCGCGATGCTCGTGCCGGCACTCGCCCTCTGGGCGCTGGTCGCCACCGACGCCGTCGAGACCTGGATGGTGATGGCGCTCGTGTTCCTGCGCGGCGCCGGCCTGGCCGTCGACAACCCGGCCCGCCAGGCGTTCGTGATCGAGATGGTCGGCCCCGACCGGGTCGTCAACGCGGTCAACCTCAACAGCGTGCTCGTCCACAGCGCGCGGCTGATCGGCCCGGCGGTCGCCGGCGTCGTGATCGCCACCGCCGGCGTCGGGCCGTGCTTCGCGCTCAACGCCGCCTCGTTCGCGGCGATGCTCGTCGCCCTGCGGCGGATGGACCCCGCGGCGCTCGCGCGTCCGCGCCGGGCACCGCGCGAGCCGGGCGCGCTGCGCGCCGCGGTCCGCTACGTCGTCGCGACCCCCGCGCTGGCCGTGCCGCTGGCGATGATGGCGCTGGTCGGCACGCTCGGGCTCAACTTCCAGGTGCTGCTGCCGCTGCTGGCCCGCTTCACCTTCGACGGCGGCGCGCACACCTACGCGCTGCTCGCGAGCGCGATGGCCGCCGGCTCGCTCGCCGGGGCGCTCGTCGCCGGCGCCCGCGGCCGCGTCTCGACCCAGCTGCTGATCGGCGCCTGCACCGCCTTCGGCGGCTTCGCCCTGCTCGCGGCGGGCAGCTCCAGCCTGGCGGTCGCGACGGTCGCGCTGGCGCTCGTCGGGGCCGCGTCGGTGACCTTCGTGGCGGGGGTCAACTCGACGCTCCAGCTCGAGGTCGAGCCGGCGATGCGTGGCCGCGTGATGGCGCTCTACTCGGTCGTCTTCCTCGGCTCGACGCCGATCGGCGGGCCGCTCGTCGGCTGGCTTGCAGAGGTGGCCGGACCGCGCTCGGGGCTGCTGGTCGCCGCCGTCGCCGCGCTCGCCGCGGCGGTCCTCGCGGGGGTCTGGAACGGGCGCCTCGAGCGGGCCGTCGCGAACCCCGGCTGAGCCGCGCGGGCGCCGGTCGGGTGGACGATCCGCATAGACTGTTCCGCTGCGGCCGCGCCAGGACGGCCCGGCGGCGCAACCCAGGCCCGACCCCACAAGGAGATCGTGACCACCCAGGAGACGCCCACAGTATCTGCCAACGAACGGCCCGAGCTGGAGATCTACATCCCTCCAGCCGCCACCCAGGCGCGGGACCAGGACGAGGAGTGGTGCGAAGTCCGGGTCGATGGAGAGCTGCGCCGCATCCGCTTCCACGACTACGCCGAGGTCTACTCGGTGCCCGGCCTCTACGAGCGGCTCTTCTACGAGGAGCTGGAGTGCAACTCGCCTGAGACCGTCTGCTCGCTGCTCGGCGAGGCGCTGCGCGACGACGCGTCCGCGCCGGCCGACCTCAGCGTGCTCGACGTCGGCGCCGGCAACGGCATGGTCGGCGAGGAGCTGGTCCGGCTCGGCGCCGAGACCGTCGTCGGGGTCGACATCATCGAGGAGGCCGCGCAGGCGGCCGAGCGCGACCGCCCCGGCGTCTACGACGACTACCGCGTGATCGACCTCACCGATCCGCCCGCGTCCGACCACCGCGCGCTCAGCGAGCACGGGTTCAACTGCATGACGACGGTCGCCGCGCTCGGCTTCGGCGACATCCCTCCGGAGGCGTTCACCGCCGCCTACGACCTCGTCGAGACCGACGGCTGGGTCGCGTTCAACATCAAGGAGGAGTTCGTCGAGGACACCGACCGCAGTGGCTTCGCCGAGCTGATCCAGAGCGGGTTCGACGACGGCGCGCTGGAGCTGTGCTCCGACCGCCGCTACCGCCACCGGCTCGCCGCCGACGGCGATCCGATCCACTACGTGGCGATGGTCGCGCGCAAGCGCGGCGACCTGGCCCTGGCGGCCTGACACCGGCGCCGGCGGGGGCGAGGGGCCACGTGCCCCCGCCGCCCCCGCCCGCCGGCGCCGCCGCGCTCAGCCGCGCAGGACGGCCTTGACCTGGTAGACCGACAGCGTCCCGTTGAGGAACGCGTTGCGAGCCGCGCGCAGGTAGAGCCGCCAGACGCGCAGCCGCTCCGGCCCGGCGAGCCGCTCCGCGGTGGCGAGGTCGCGGTCGAGGTTCTCGTACCAGTGGCGCAGCGTCTCGGCGTAGTCGGGCGCGAACCCCTCTACGTGCAGCGTCTCGAAGCCGGCCCGCTCGAGCGCGAGCTGCACCCGCGAGAGCTGCAGCGTCTCGCCGTCGGGGAAGACGTAGCGGTTGTTGAACGAGCCCGGGTCGGGGTCGGAGTGGCGCAGCCGCGCGATCCCGTGGTTGAGCAGCCGCCCGCCCGGCTCGAGCAGCCCCGCGAGCTGGCGCGCGTAGAGGTCGATCCGCTCGTCGCCGACGTGCTCGACCATCCCGATCGAGGAGATCGCGTCGAACCGCTCGCCGGCGATGTCGCGGTAGTCGGTCACCCGGATCTCGACCTTGTCGGAGAGGCCGGCGTCGGCGACGCGGTCGCGCGCCTCCTTCGCCTGCTCGGCCGAGAGGGTGATGCCGACCACCCGCGAGCCGTAGCGCCCGGCGGCGTGGATCGCGAACGCGCCCCAGCCGCAGCCGACGTCGAGCACGCGGTCCTCGGGGGTCAGCGCGAGCTTCTGGCAGACGAGGTCGCGCTTGGCGTCCTGGGCCTCGGCGAGCGTCGTCGCGCCGCGCGAGAAGATCGCGCAGCTGTAGGTCATCGTCTCGTCGAGGAAGAGCGCGAAGAACTCGTTGCCGACGTCGTAGTGGTGGCGCACCGCGCGCGCGTCGCGCTCGCGACTGTGCAGCTTGCCGCGCGGGCGCAGCTCGGACTTCGGGACTCGCGGCGGGGCGACGACGCCCATCGCGCGCGTCGCGGCGACCATCAGGCGCGCCTTCGCCCGGCCGTCGATCGCCGGCGGGTCCCAGCTGTCCACGACGCCCATCACCGCCATCAGGTCGTCGACGTCGATGTCGCCGGCGACGTAGGCGCGGCCGAGCCCGAGCTGGCCGGGGGCGCGCATCAGGTGGGCGAGCGCGCGCGGCGAGGTGACGGTGAAGCGCGGTCCGTCGCCCTCGCCGGTGGCGGGGATCGTGGTGCCGTCCCAGAGGTCGACGGTGAACGGTCGGTCGGGTAGCGCCTGCGCGATCTCACGGCGCAGGGGCTCGGTGCTCGTCAGCGGCATGGCTCGAATCTAGCGCCGCGCGCCGACCGTCAGCCAGCCGCCCGGACGGCCGATCCCGACGTTCGGGGGTGGGCCGCTCAGCCGGCCTTGGCGCGGCGGGCGATCCGGACCCGCTCGGAGGAGTCGAGCACCGCCTTGCGCATCCTCACGACCGCCGGCGTGACCTCGACGCACTCGTCCTCGCGGACGTGCTCGAGCGCCTCGTCGAGCGACAGCTCGCGCTTGGGCGAGAGCCGCACCAGCACGTCGGCGGTCGAGGAGCGCATGTTGGTGAGGTGCTTCTCCTTGACGGCGTTGACGTTGAGGTCCTCGGGCCTGGAGTTCTCGCCGACGATCATCCCCTCGTAGACCTCCTCGCCCGGGCCGACGAACAGTGTGCCGCGCTCCTCGAGGCCGAGCAGCGCGTAGCTCGCGGTCGACCCTGCGCGGTCGGCGACCAGCGACCCCGTCGAGCGGGTGCGCATCTCGCCCGCCCACGGCTCCCAGCGGTCGAGCACGTGGCTCATCACGCCGCTGCCGCGCGTCTCGGTCAGGAATTCGGTCCGGAAGCCGATCAGGCCGCGCGCGGGCACCAGGTAGTCCATCCGCACCCAGCCGGTGCCGTGGTTGGACATCTGCTCGAGCCGGCCCTTGCGGTTGGCGAGCACCTGGGTGATCGCCCCGACGTACTCCTCCGGGGTGTCGATCGTCAGCCGCTCGACCGGCTCGTGGAGGCGGCCCTTGACCTGGCGGGTGACGACCTGCGGCTGGCCGACGGTCAGCTCGTAGCCCTCGCGGCGCATCGTCTCGACGAGCACCGCGAGCTGCAGCTCGCCGCGGCCCTGGACCTCCCAGGCGTCGGGGCGGTCGGTCGGGTGGACGCGGATCGAGACGTTGCCGACCAGCTCGCGCTCGAGCCGCGCTTCGATCTGGCGGGCGGTCAGCTTGTCGCCGGAGCGGCCCGCCAGCGGCGAGTTGTTGACGCCGATGGTCACCGACAGCGACGGCTCGTCGATGTCGATCAGCGGCAGCGGCCGCGGGTCGGCGGGGTCGGCGAGCGTCTCGCCGATCGTCACCTCGGCGATCCCGGCGACGGCGATGATCTCGCCCGGGCCGGCCTCCTCGGCGTCGACGCGCTCGAGCGCGTCGGTGACGTAGAGGTTGGTGACCGTCGCCTCCTCGACCGAGCCGTCGCGGCGGCACCAGGCGATCCGCTGGCCGGCGCGGATCGTCCCCTGGTGGACGCGGCAGAGCGCGAGGCGGCCGACGTAGGGGGAGGCGTCGAGGTTGGTCACGCGCGCCTGCAGAGGATGGCCGTCCTGGTGCTCGGGGGCGGGGATCCGCTCGACGATCAGGTCCATCAGGGGGCGCAGGTCGCTGCCCTCGACGCCCTCCTGCAGCGACGCCCAGCCGTCCTTGGCGTTGGTGTAGACGATCGGGAACTCGATCTGCTCCTCGTCGGCGTCGAGGTCGAGGAACAGCTCGTAGACCTCGTCGACGACCTCGCCGATGCGGGCGTCGGGGCGGTCGACCTTGTTGATCACGAGGATCGTCGGCAGCCGCGCCGCGAGCGCCTTGCGCAGCACGAAGCGGGTCTGCGGCAGTGGTCCCTCGGAGGCGTCGACGAGCAGCACGACGCCGTCGACCATCGTCAGCCCGCGCTCGACCTCGCCGCCGAAGTCGGCGTGGCCGGGGGTGTCGATGATGTTGAGCTTGACCTCGCCGTGGCGGACCGCGGTGTTCTTGGCGAGGATCGTGATGCCCTTCTCGCGCTCGAGGTCCATCGAGTCCATGACGCGCGTTGCGACGTCCTGGTTGGCGCGGAACGCGCCCGACTGCCAGAGCATCGCGTCGACCAGCGTCGTCTTGCCGTGGTCGACATGCGCCACGATCGCCACGTTGCGGATGTCCTCCCTCCTGGACACGAGGTCAGCCAATGTACAGGGTTTGGGACGGCGTTCAGCGTGGAAGCCTTCGAACGTGGCGTTCGTCGCACAGCCGGGCCGGGAACGGCTCCGCCGCCTGGCCCACACCGACACGGGGGAAGGGTGCGTGCTGAGCGTCTACGTCGATCTGGACCCGCGCGAGTTCGCCACCGCGCCGGCGCGCCAGAGCGCGTTGACGTCGGCCGCCGACGAGGCCGCCAAGGCGGTCGAGGGCCGCGACCTCTCCCACGACGCGCGGCTGCGGCTGCGCGCCGACGTCGAGCGGATCCGCGCCTACGCCGGCGCGGCCGACTTCGACGGCACCCACGGCCTGGCGATCTTCGCCGGCGGGTCGGAGCTGTTCGAGGCCCTGCACCTGCCGCGTCGCGTCGACGACGGGGTCTGGGTCGGCGCGGCACCCCACGTCGCGCCGCTGGTCGGCGAGCCGGACGGGTCCTGGTGCGTCGCGCTGGTCAACCGCCGCGACGCGCGGCTGCTGCTCGGCGGGCCGCTGCGCCTGGACGAGGCCGAGCGGATCGCCGACGACGTGCCCGGCCGCCACGACCAGGGCGGCCTGTCGCAGGCCCGCTACGAGCGCCACATCGACGAGCAGGCCCGCCGCCACCTCGAGCGGGTGGCTGCGCGCGTCGGCGAGCTGCGCCGCGCCGGCCGCTTCGACCACCTGCTCGTCGGCGGGCCCGACGAGCCGCACGCCGAGTTCTGCGCGCTGCTCGACACCGAGACCGCCGCGCTCGCCTGCGGCCGGGTGTCGGTCGACTTCGACGCCGCGAGCCCGAGCGACGTGCTCGCCGCCGCCGGGCCGGAGATGCGCGCATGCGAGGGTCGCCAGCGCGACGGGCTGCTGGAGCGCGTCGACGAGGGCCTCGGTCCCGACGGCCACGCCGCCGCCGGCGTCGACGAGGTGCTCGGCTGCCTCAACGAGCAGCGCGTCGCGACCGTCCTGCTCGACGACGGCCTCGGCGGCGAGGCCGCCTGGTGCCCGTCCTGCGGCTGGCTGACCGCCTCGGCGGCCGAGCTGTGCCCCGCCGACGGCACCCAGCTGCGCGGCGGCGCCGACCTCGTCGAGGCGATCGTCGACCGCGCGCTGCTCCAGGACGCCGACGTGCTGCGCCTGCGTGAGAGCGACCGCCTCGCCGCCCACGGCGGCGTTGCGGCCGTGTTGCGCTTCTAGCGGCGGTTGCCCTCGGGCGAGGGGCCGGGCGCGCCGACGGCCTTGGAGGCGATCTCGGCGATCCGGGCGCGGGAGTCGTCGTCGAGGGTGACGCCGGCGGCGGCGACCGCGGCGGCGATGTGGTCGGCGTTGCGCGAGCCGACGATCGCGACCTGGACGGCGGGGTTGTCGAGCACCCAGGCGATCGCGAGCTGGGGGAGGGTGCAGCCGACGTCGTCGGCGACCTCGGCGAGCTGGCGGACGATCGCCAGGTTCCCGGTCAGCGCCGGCTCGGCGAACATCGGGCTCTCGGCGCGCCAGTCGCCGGCGGGGAACTCGGTGGTGCGGTCGATCGCCCCGGTCAGCAGGCCGTGGGCGAGCGGCCCGTAGGCGAGAACGCCGACGTCGTTGTCGGCGCACCACGGCAGCGCCGTCTCCTCGACCGCGCGCTCGAACAGGTGGTAGGGGGGCTGGAGCGTCTCGACGGCGATCGTCTCGGACAGCTCGGCCATCTGGGCGGCGTCGAAGTTCGAGACCCCTACGTGGCGGATCAGGCCCTCGTCGCGCAGCGCGGCGAGCGCGGCGCCGGTCTCGGCGAGCGGGGTCGCCGGGTCGGGCCAGTGGAGCTGGTAGAGGTCGATCGTCTCGACGCCGAGCGCCTCGAGGCTGGCCTCGCAGCCGGCGCGGATGAAGTCGGGGCTGCAGTCGCGCTCGACGCCGCCCTCGACGGGCCGCAGGCCGCCCTTGGTCGCGATCGTCAGCGCGTCGCGGCCGGGTCCGCTCAGCTCGTCGCCGAGCGCCTCGGCGAGCAGCCGCTCCGACCTGCCGAACCCGTAGGCCTGCGCCGTGTCGAAGAAGTCGATCCCGAGGTCGCGCGCCTTGCGGATCGCCCCGATCGCCGCCTCCCGATCGACCTCGCCCCACTCGCCGCCGAGCTGCCAGGTGCCGAAGCAGATCGGCGACACCTCCAGCCCGCTCCGTCCCAGCCGCACTCGCTCCATCCCCACCCGATCCCCGCGGCCCCCGGCGGCGAAACCCGCCGCTGCGGGGCGGCTACCCGCGATACTGGGGCGGATGTGGCGGGCGCGGATGCGGCGTTGGGAGCGGCGCTTGGGGATCCTGGCCGGGGTGGCTGCCTTCGTCGTGCTCGGTACCGGCACCGCCGTCTGGGCGGCCGATGAGGTCATCCCTGCCGTCGGGACCCCGGACTCGGCCGCGCTGCAGGTGTCCCTTGCGCGCGAGACCGACGGTTTCTACTGGCCGGGAGACGTGACGCCGTGCGAACCCGCGGGCCGTGACGGTGTGTCTGTCTGTTCCGTTCAGGAGCCGGGGCACCTGAGCGGCACCTACGAGTACCGGGTGTGGCGCGAAGGCCGGCGCTGCTGGCGGGCGCGGCTGGTCTTCGAGGAGGGCGCGGACCTCCGCGACGGCCCGCCCGTGCGGGTGCGCGGCTGCGTGATGCTCGGGGACCAGCTCTGGGCGGGGTGAGCGGCGGCGGGCGGCGGCGCCCGTTCCGTCTGGGCGGTGCGCGACGCTGGCTGGCCTGATGGAGACGAAGGGAAGCTGATGGGTCCGGTCTGGTTGTTGCTCGGTGTCGCGCTCGGCGCGTTGGCGGCGTGGGCGCTGCTGCGTGCGCGGATCGACGCGGAGCGGCGCGGGGCGGAGGAGCGGCTCGACGCCGAGCGGGCCGCGGCCGCCGAGCGGGTCGACCACGAGCGGGCGCTCGCGGCCGAGCGGGTCGAGTCGATCACCCAGGCGCGCGACGAGCTCGCCAACCAGTTCACCGCGCTCTC
>JAAYBF010000073.1 GCA_012718975.1 Solirubrobacterales bacterium
CGAGGTCGGCGGGCGCCGGCTCCTGCAGGGCGACCAGCAGGTCGACGGCCGCCTCCCAGGCCGCGGCGACCCCGGCGGCCGTCTCGTCGGGGCGCGGCTCCTCCATCACCGGCTCGGCGGCGAACCCGCCGACCAGCTCCATCCCGAACAGCGGGATCGGCTCCGGCGCCTCGAACAGCAGCTCCGGCACCGGCACGCGGCTCGCGCGGCCCAGCGCGCCGAGGATCCGCGCCTGGCGCAGCACGTCGTGGCGCCCGCGCGGCCGGCGGCCGGGCGGCGTCGACTTGACCACGCAGCGGACCGGATCGCCGCCGTCCGCCGCGAGCGTCGCCACGTGCGTCAGGCCCGAATGGCCGCCCGGCAGCACCGCCAGGTCGGTCACCCGGCGGCCCGGAAACCGCTGGGCGGCCGCCGCCTCGACGGCCGCCGTCAGCGTGGCGAGGTCCCCGTCGGCCACCGCGGCGTCAGCTCCAGGCCGGCCAGACGTCGCCGTCGCCGGCGAGCAGGCGACGGCCGAGCGCGGCGTGCAGATCGCGCCGATCGCCCCAGAAGCCGTCGAGGAACAGCAGGTGCGTGTAGTAGCGGTGCAGCTCGTGCTCGATCGTGAAGGCGATCCCGCCGTGGACCTGGAGCGCGCTCTCGACCACCGAGCGCGCCGCGCGGGCGGCGTAGGCCTTCGCGGCGAGCGCCGCGTCGTCGAGGCGGTCCGGTGCGCCGGCGTCGGCGGCCGCGGCCTCGCGGCAGGTGCGCCCGAGCGCGAACGACTCGCGCGCCATCTCGGCCAGGATGTGCTGGAGCGCCTGGAACGAGCCGATCGGCCGGCCGAACTGCTCGCGCTCCTTCGCGTAGGCGACCGAGATCGTCAGCGCGTGGTCGGCGATCCCCGCCAGCTCGCAGGCGACCGCGACCCGCATCCCGGCGTGGGTCGCGCGCAGCAGCTCCGCCGCCACGTCGTTCGCCGCCACGACGTCGTCCGCGCCGACGGCGACGCCGTCGAGCGTCACCGCGGACAGCTCGGTCGTCGGGTCGAGGCTCTCGCGCGCCGCGACCGCGACGCCGTCGCGGCCCGCGTCGAGGAGCACCACCGCCGGTCCGTCCGGGCCGTCGGCGGCGACCAGCAGCTCGCTCGCGCGGCCGGCGAAGCGGACCAGCTCGCAGCCGCCCGACAGCTCGTCGCCGGCGAGTCGCGGGCGGGCCGCGGCGGGGCTCGCCGCCGCGGGGTCGACCAGCGCCAGCATCCCCTCGCCGGCGAGCGTCGCGCGCAGCCGCGCCGCCGCCGAATCGGCCGCCGCCGGCACCGCCAGCGCGCCTGCGACGGCGTGCTCGGCGACCGGCCCCGGCAGCAGGTGGCGGCCGACCGCGGTCAGGATCGGGGCAAGCTCGCGCAGGCCGAGGCCCAGGCCGCCGGCCTCCTCGGTCACCAGCGCCTCGAGCCAGCCCGCCTCGGCGACCGCGCTCCACGCGGTCGCGCTGAACGGCCCTGCCTCGAGCTCGCCGGTCACCGTCCGGTTCCGGTCGAGCCGCGAGAGGATCTCCTCGGCGGTCGCCGCGAACTCCGCGGCCAGGTCGTCGTGCAGCGCGGCCATCAGCGGCTCCTCGGCAGGTCGAGCATCCGCTCCGCCACGATCGAGCGCTGGATCTGGGCGGAGCCTCCGTACACCGAGCCCGACCGCGCGTAGAGATGCCCGCGCAGCCAGTGCCCGGCGGGCAGTCCGTTCGCGGTCGCGTCGGCGGCCATCCGGGCCGGCCCGAGCAGCTCGACCGCGAGCGCGTAGAGGTGCTGCTCGGTGACGCTGAGCGTCAGCTTGTCGATCGAGTCGAGCGGGCTCGGCACGTCGCCGGCCACGATCCGCTCGACCGTCGCGCGGGCCTGGCACTCGTAGGCGCGCAGCTCCGCGTACAGCTCGCCGAGCTGGACCGCGGCGCGGTCGGCGACGGCGTTCCCGCCGGTCGCCGCGGCGTGCTCGCGCAGACCGGCGACGAGGTCGACGAACGACGTCTCGTTCTCCATCCGGCGCCGCAGCGCGTAGCGGCCGCGCTCGTGGCCGAGCGTGTCCATCGCCAGCTTCCAGCCGGCGCCGAAGCCGCCGAGCAGGTTTCCGACCGGCACCCGCACCCCGTCGAAGAAGACCTCGTTGAACTCGGCGTCGCCGGTCATCTGGACGATCGGGCGGACCTCGATGCCCGGGCTGTCCATCGGCACCAGCACATAGCTGATCCCCTTGTGGTTCGGGGCGTCGGGGTCCGTGCGGGCGAGCACCGCGCACCAGTCCGACTCCTCCGCCCAGCTCGTCCAGACCTTCTGGCCGGTGATCACGATCTCTTCGCCCTCGACGACGCCCTTGGTGCGCAGGCTCGCGAGGTCCGAGCCGGCGCTCGGCTCCGAGAAGCCCTGCGACCACAGCTCCTCGCCCGACAGCAGCGGCGGCAGCAGCCGGCGGCGCTGCTCGTCGGTTCCATGGCCGAGGATCGTCGGGCCGACGACGTCGAGCCCGATCAGCCCGACCGGCTGCGGCGCGCGGGCGCGGGCCAGCTCCTCCGAGAAGACGATCTGGTGCGCCGCCGTCAGGCCGCGGCCGCCGAACTCCTCCGGCCAGCCGAAGCCGATCCAGCCGGCCTCGTACAGCGTCCGCTGCCAGTCGCGCAGCGCCGCGAAGCGCTCGTCGTAGTCCTCGGGCGGGTCGGGCACGTCGGCCCCCGCGAGCCAGGCGCGGGCCGCCGCGCGAAACTCGTCGAGGTCCGCCGGGGGTGCGGCGGGGGGATTCATAGGAACTATCATAAGCATTGGGGGTGGAGGATGGCAAGCGGGGTGGGGGGGGCGGGGCGGCCTAGGGTCGGGCCGGGCTGCCCGCGGGTCCTGTCTCCGGTGGCGGTTTTCGTGCTCGGCTCCGCTTGAGCGCTCTCCAGGGTCGTGGTGCCGGCGGTCCGTGGGGTGTTGGCTGGGGAGTAGCTCCGCGCTTCGCCTGCGCGCGAACAACCGCCACCGTCGCCACCCGCGGAGGCCAAGGTTTAGGGGCGCTACGCGCCGGCCGTTCCTTGGGTGGGAGAGCGGGAGCCTGGAGCGTCGGCTCGTCCTTGGGCTTCGGGTCCGGCGTTTCCCGGCCTTCCGCAGACCATCCCGCCGTTCTCTAGTCCTCCCACCGCCGCCCCGACGTTTGCCGGACTATGCGCGGCAAACGATGGACGGACGAAGGAATAGCCGGGAGATGGTGGACGCACCCTGAAACGGCCGGGGAACAGCGGGCCGATCGGGTCGAGACCGGCGAACGGCGGGCCGGGATGGCCCATGGAACGCCATCGATGCCCGGCGGCCCGGGCCAGTGGTGAGTTCCGTCCAGTGGAGGGACGCTTCGCACCGCTCCCCTCCCTACCCAGCCAGTCGAGCCCCGTCCCAACCCTCGCCCGCCCGCCCCGAGCGGAACGCCGCCCCGGCCACGACCCTCGCCCGCCCGCGCCGAGCGGAATGCCGCGCGGCCCGGCCCTCATCCGCCCTAGCGCCGTCAGCGCTCCGGCCGGCGCTCGTGGGAGCGCTTGACCTCGAGCCAGCAGTGCAGGGCGGTGAGGGCGGTGGGGAAGCCGGCGTAGACGCAGGTCATGATCAGGGTCTCCTGGATCTGGTCGGGATCCATGCCGTCCTGGAGGGCGCCGTGGAGGTAGTTGCGCAGCTGGGCGACGTGGCCGAGGCTGGCCAGCGAGGCGATCGCAACGAGCATCCGCTGCTCGTGCTCGAGGCCCGGGCGGCTCCAGACGTCGCCGAAGATGAACTCGTCGGTCCAGCCGGGAAGGGCGGGGTCGAGCTCGGCCAGCAGCTCCTCCAGGGCGGGCGCCGCCTTCCCCTGCGCGCGCGCGCGGATTGCGCGTCCACGCTCCGAGGTACTATTCTGCGAATCGTCTTGTTTCATGTAATCATCGTTACAGATTCGTCTCGCTGCGGGGGAAGCTGATGCCAACCAACTCGACGGTCGGGCGCGGGGAGAAGGTCGCCTCGCTCGTCGCGCGCCAGATCGTGCGCAACATCGTCGATGCCGACCTCACCGTCGGCTCCCCGATGGAGCCCGAGGCGGTCATGCTCGACCGCTTCGGCGTCAGCCGCGCGTCGCTGCGCGAGGCGCTGCGCATCCTCGAGACCCACGGCCTGATCACGATCAAGCCCGGCCCCGGCGGCGGCCCCTCGGTCGCCGACGTCGACAGCGGCGACTTCGCCCGGATGGCGACCCTCTTCTTCCAGGTCCTGCACGTCCGCTTCCGCGAGGTCGTCGAGGCGCGGCTGATCATCGAGCCGGTGATGGCCGGCCTCGCCGCCACCCGCCACGACCCCGAGCTGGAGGACCGGCTGATGGAGATCGTCGGCCGCGGCGACGAGGCCGACGCCGACGGCGAGTGGATCGCCGCCAGCCACGAGTTCCACACGATGGTCCTCAGCATGTCCGGCAACTCGCTGCTGAACCTGATCGGCAAGGCGCTCAAGGACATCTACACCGACCGCGTCGCCGGCCTCACCTTCCCGGCCGCCGACCGCCAGCACGTCCGCAAGGTCCACCGCGAGATCGCCCAGGCGATCGCCTCCGGCGACGCCCAGGTCGCCGAGACGCTGATGCGCGAGCACATGATCGAGTACGCCAGCTCGGTCGAGGAGCGCCACCCCGGGCTCATGGACGAGATCGTGGATTGGCGCTAGCCGGCCTCAGAGACCGCGCGGCGGCGGGCGGCGACCTCGCGGCGGGCGATCGCCATCCGGTGGACCTCGTCTGGGCCGTCGGCGATCCGCAGGATGCGGGCGTGGGCGAAGAGCTGGGCGAGCGGGAAGTCCTGTGAGACGCCCGCCGCGCCGTGGGCCTGGATCGCCTTGTCGGCCACCCACTGGGCGAGCTCGGCCGCCGCGACCTTGATCGCCGAGATCTCGATCCGCGCGCCGCGGTTGCCGACGGTGTCCATCAGCCACGCCGTCTTGAGCACCAGCAGCCGCGTCTGCTCGATCCGCATGCGCGCGTCGGCGATCCACTGACGGACCACGCCCTGGTCGACGATCGGCCCGCCGAAGGCCTCGCGCTCGCAGGCGCGGTCGATCAGCGCCTCGAGCGACCGCTCGGCGATCCCGATCGCCCGCATCGCGTGGTGGATGCGTCCCGGGCCGAGCCGCTCCTGGGCGATCCGGAAGCCCTCGCCCTGGCCGCCGAGCAGGTTCGACGCCGGCACGCGCGCGCCGTCGAAGACGATCTCGGCGTGGCCGCCGTGCGGACCGTCGTCGTAGCCGAGCACGCTGGAGGAGCGCAGGATCTCCACGCCGGGGGTGTCGCGCGGCACCAGCAGCATGCTCTGGCGGCGGTGCTCGGCCGCGTCGGGGTCGGTCACGCCCATCACGATCAGCAGCTCGCAGCGCGGCGACATCGCGCCCGAGATCCACCACTTGCGCCCCTCGACGACGTAGTCGTCGCCGTCGCGGACGATCCGCGTCGCGACGTTGCGCGCGTCCGAGGAGGCGACCGCCGGCTCGGTCATGCAGAACGCCGAGCGGATCTCGCCGGCGAGCAGCGGGTCGAGCCAGCGCCGCTGCTGCTCCTCGCTGCCGAACAGCGTCAGCAGCTCCATGTTGCCGGTGTCCGGCGCCGAGCAGTTCAGCGCCTCCGGGGCGACGATCGGGCTGCGGCCGGTGATCTCGGCCAGCGGCGCGTACTGGAGGTTGGTCAGCCCGGCGCCGCGGTCGCCGTGGGGGAGGAAGAGGTTCCAGAGGCCCCGCTCGCGCGCCTCGCGCTTGAGCTCCTCCATCACCGGCGGGGTCTCCCACGCCGGCCCCTCGTGGGCCTGGCGCTCGTAGACGGGCTCGGCGGGGAGCACGTGCTCGGCCATGAAGGCGTTCAGGCGGGAGCGCAGCTGCTCGGTGGTGTCGTCGTAGGCGAAGTCCATGTTCGACAGTGCAGCATAACTATGATAATCATTTGCCATGTCTAACTTCAAGTTCCTGCGCTGGGAGACGGAGGGCCACGTGGCCACGGTCTGGCTCGACCGCGCGCCTGTGAACGCGGTGAACCAGGAGATGTACCGCGAGATCCGGGCGCTGTTCGTGGACGTCTCGGTGCTCGGCGACGGCGTGCGCGCGATCGTCCTCGCGGGCGCCGGCAAGCACTTCTGCGCCGGCAACGACCTCAACGAGTTCCTCACCATGGACCCCGGGAACGCCCCCGGGCGGATGCGCGAGGTGCGCGAGGCCTTCTTCGCGATCGAGGACTGCCCGCTGCCGGTGATCGCAGCCGTTCAGGGCACCGCCGTCGGCACCGGCCTGGCGATCGCCGCCTCCTGCGACTTCGTCGTCGCCGCCGACGACGCCAAGCTCGGCGTCACCGAGATCGCCGTCGGCCTGATGGGCGCCGCCAAGCACCTCAGCCGGCTCGTCCCCGAGCCGACGATGCGCTGGATGTTCCTCTCGGGCGACCCGGTGCCGGCCACCGAGCTGGTCCCCCACGGCGGCGTGCTGGCGACCGTCCCGCGCGACGAGCTGCTCGCCGAGGCTCACCGCCGCGCCGCGCGGATCGTCCGCCACAGCCCGGTGACGATCCGCTTCGCCAAGCGCTCGTTCAAGCAGATCGAGTTCATGCCGCGCAAGGTCGCCTACGAGTACGAGCAGGGGCTCAGCGGCGACCTCGCCGGCTACGCCGACTCCAAGGAGGCCCAGAAGGCGTTCTTCGAGCGGCGCGAGCCCGTCTACACGGGGCGCTGACCGTGGCCGCCGACCGCGCCGAGAGCTTCCGCCCGCTGACCGGCGTCCGCGTGCTCGAGCTGAGCCGGCTGGTGCCCGGCGCCGCGGTCACCCACCGGCTCGCCGACCTCGGCGCCGACGTCGTCAAGGTCGAGGAGCCGCCGGTCGGCGACTACATCCGCCAGGTGCTCCCGCACGTCGACGGGATCGGCGTCCAGCACCTCACCCTCGACCGCAACAAGCGCTCGCTCGCGCTCGGCCTGCGCTCCGACGAGGGCGTCGCCGTCCTCCACGAGCTGGCCCGCAGCGCCGACGCCGTCGTCGAGTCGAGCCGGCCGGGGACGATGGCCCGCCGCCGCGCCGACTACGCCACGCTCGCCGAGCTCAACCCGGCGCTGGTCTACCTCAGCTACACCGGCTACGGCCAGGACACCCGCTACGCCCACCTGCCCTCGCACGGCTCGAACCTCGCCGCCTTCGCCGGGGTCAACCCGATCGAGCGCCGCGCCGACGGGGTCGTCGTCCACGGGCCGATGCCCTACGGCCGCTACCGCGCGTCGATGGAGCTGGCCGCGCTTCAGGCCTCCCACACGCTGCTCGCCGCGCTGTTTCAGGCGCGCGCGACCGGTCGCGGCCGCCACCTCGACATGTCGCTCGTCCACACGCTGATGGCCGGCGACTACGCGGCGATGACCGACTACGCCAACAACGGCCGGCTCTACTGGCAGGACCTGCCCCAGCCGACGCCCAAGTACGCCTACTACGAGTGCTCCGACGGCGAGGTGCTGCTGGTCTGCGCGATCGAGGAGCGGTTCTGGCGCTCGTTCTGCGAGCTGATCGAGCGCCCCGACCTCGCCGAGCGCGGCGCCTGGGGCGAGCGCGAGATGGACTTCGGCGGCGAGGACGTCGAGCTCTACGCCGACGTGCAGGAGACGATTCGCACCCGCACCCGCGCCGAGTGGCTCGACCTGCTGATCCCGAGCGGCCTGCCCTGCTCGCCGGTGAACTCCGTCGCCGACGCGCTCGCCGACCCCGACATCGGCGGCCGGCTGATGACCGACCGCCAGACGCTCCCCGGCGGGCGCGAGGTGACGCTGATGGCCCCGGCCTGGGCGGCCGGCCACGACGTCGAGTTCGGCGCGACGCCGGCGCCCGGCCTCGGCCGCGACACCGACGCGGTGCTCGCCGACTTCGGCGTCGCCGAGCGGACCGTCGCCGCCGCGCGGGAGGCCGGCGCGCTCAGCGCGCCGGCAGGCCCTCGATCAGCTTGATCTCGAGGTAGGCGGCGAGGCCCTCGGCGCCACCCTCGCGACCGAGGCCGGACTGCTTGAAGCCGCCGAACGGCTCGACGACGCACATGCCCCAGCCGTTGATGCACATCTGCCCGGTGCGCACGCCGCGGGCGATCCGCTCGGCCAGCTCGAGGTCGTCGGCGTAGACCGCGCCGGAGAGGCCGAAGATCGAGTCGTTGGCGATCGCGATCGCGTCCTCGGTCGTGTCGTAGGGGATCACGCAGAGCACCGGCCCGAAGATCTCCTCCTGGGCGATCCGCATCGAGTTCTCGACATCGGAGAACAGCGTCGGCTCGACGTACCAGCCGCGGTCGAGGCCCTCCGGGCGGCCGCCGCCGTAGGCGAGCGTCGCGCCCTCCTCGACCCCCAGCCTCACGTAGCTCTCGACGCGGTCGCGCTGGCGCTCGGCGGCCAGCGGCCCGAGGACGGTGTCGGGATCGGAGGGGTCGCCGACCTTGATCCCGGCCATGATCTCGGCGATCGCGGCGACGATCTCGTCGTGGCGGCGGCGCGGCACGAGGATCCGCGTCAGCGCCGCGCAGACCTGGCCGGAGTGGCCGATGCCGGCGAAGACGAGGTCGCCGAGGAAGCCGTCGAGGGCGATGTCGTCGGCGACGATGCCGGCCGACTTGCCGCCCAGCTCGAGCGTCACGCGGGCGATCCGCTCGCCGCAGAGGCTCATGATCCGCCGGCCGGCGGCGGTCGAGCCGGTGAAGGCGATCTTGTCGACGCCGGGGTGGGTGACGAGGTGCTCGCCGACCTCGCGCCCGGCCGGCAGCACGCTGACGACGCCCTCGGGGAGCCCGGCGGCCTCGACCGCCTCGGCGAACATCAGCGCGGTGACCGGGCCCTCCGGCGCCGGCTTGAGCACGACCGTGCAGCCGGCCGCGAGCGCGGGGGCCGCCTTGATCGAGGCGTTCGGCACCGGGGCGTTCCACGGCGTGATCGTGCCGACGACGCCGACCGGCTCGTGGATCGCGCGCATCGGGCCGTCGGCGGTCTGGCGCTCCTCCTCGAAGGGGAAGCGCTCGAGCACGTCGGCGGCGGCGTTCCACATCGTCTCGGGGAGCTGGTGGAACGCGGTCGCCGCGGCGAGCGGGGCGCCGATCTCGGCCGAGAAGGCGGGTGCGATCTCGGCCGCGCGGGCGTCGAGCTCGGCGCCGACTCGGCGCAGCGCGGCGGCCCGCTCGGCGGGGCTCATCCGCGGCCAGGGGCCGTCGTCGAAGGCGGCGCGGGCGGCCGCGACGGCCGCATCGACGTCGGCGTTCGAGGCGGCGGGGGTGGAGGCGATCGCCTCCTCGGTCGCGGGGGAGACGACCTCGATCCGCTCGCCGGTCGCCGGCTCGGCCCAGCGGCCGCCGACGTAGAGGCGGTCGAAGCTGCGCAGCGCCGGGGCGGTCCGCTCTGCCATCGTCGACTCCTTGGCCTAGGCGTCCGCGGGCTCGAGCTGCTCGGCCGGCACGAGCCGCTTGTCGAACATCGCGGTCTCGTACATCACGGTGTCGCAGTACTCGAGCAGCTCGACGATCTTGCCGTCCCGCACCGTGCAGATCCAGCAGTAGCCGTTGCGGTAGGGGACGCCGTTGTTGCCGCGCGCGTCGGACTTGCAGGTGACCAGGATGCGGCCGTCCTCGAGCGCGACGAGCGGATCGACGTCGAGCTTGAGGCCGTAGTCGGAGTCGAGGCCCTGGTTGCCGGAGCCGCGGCCGTCGCCGGTCTCCCAGCAGCGGTCGAAGAAGTCGCGGTTGACGGCCTCGAGGCCGCGGTGGGTTCCGGCGATCACCGACGTGCCGGGCACGTGCCAGACGATGTCGGGGGACATCACCGCCTCGAAGCCGCCCCAGACGTCCTCGACGTCTCCGGCGAGCATCTTCACCCAGCGCTGGACGACTTCCTTCTCTGCCTCGTACATCGCGGTCCTCCCCGGACGTGGTTGGTGGCCGCTCGCGGGCGCGGCTATACCTAAGCTAGTCGATTGCTAAAAACGATTCAACTCATTATCAGGATTCTGTTATAGCTATCGCATGGACACTGCTCTGACACCGCAGGAGCGGGCGACGCTCGAGGCGGCGATGGCGCGGGTCATCCCCACCGACGAGCACCCCGGCGCCCGCGAGGCCGGCGCGATCGACTGGCTCGAGCGCTACCTCGCCGGCGACGCCGTCTACGCCAAGCCCGACGGCAGCGGCTTCCAGACGCTCACCGGCCGGCTCGCCGACGCCTGGGAGCGCCGGATCGCCACGCTGCGCGAGCGCTACCGGACCGGCGCCGCCGAGCTCGACCGCGTCGCCGGCGAGCGGTTCGGCGCCCGCTTCGCCGAGCTCGAGGGCGAGCGCCAGGACGCCGTGCTCGCCGAGCTCGAGCGCGGCGCGACGCTGACCCGCGAGCGCACCCAGGCGGCGATCCTCGAGGACGAACTGCCCTTCTTCGCGCTGCTGGCGCTGCACACGCGCCAGGCCTTCTACTCCGACCCCGTCTACGGCGGCAACCGCGACCAGGTCGGCTGGAGGCACATCGGCTTCCCCGGCCCCGCGACGATGGCCGACGCCCTCGAGGACAGGTACACCACCGATGACTACCTCGCCTGAGCCGCGCCGCGGCCGCAAGCCCGACCGCGTCGACGTCTGCATCGTCGGCGGCGGCGCCTCCGGGGCGACCGCCGCCAAGGTCCTCACCGAGGCCGGCGCCCGCGTCGCGATCCTCGAGCGCGGCCCGTGGCTGAAGCCGAAGGACTTCAGCCCCGACGAGCTGGCCAACGTCAACCGCTTCTACCTCACGCCCGACCCGCTGCTGCACCCGCGCACCCACCGCGCGAGCGCCGACGAGCCGGCGCGCGTGAGCCGCTTCTCGCCGACGCCGTTCATCGTCGGCGGCGGCACCGCGCACTGGACCGGCTGGGTGCCGCGGATGTTCGAGGAGGACTTCGAGATGCGCTCGCGCCACGGCGAGGTGGCCGGCGCCGACCTCGCCGACTGGCCGATCTCCTACGCCGACCTCGAGCCCTACTACGACAAGGTGGAGTGGTCGCTCGGGGTCTCAGGCGACGCCGGCGCCAACGTCCACGAGGCGCCGCGCAGCCGCGGCTATCCGCTGCCCTCGCTGCCCCAGACGCGCTACGCGAAGCGGTTCCGCGAAGGCTGCGAGGCGGCCGGACACGGCTCGTTCCAGATGCCGATCGCGATGCGCGGCAAGCCGTTCGGCGGCCGCCCGGCGACCCTGCAGAGCGCGTTCGTCCAGACGATGGGCGACCCCTCCGGGACCCGCGGCGGCGCGGCCCAGACGTTCGTGCCCGACGCCGTCGCGACCGGCCGGCTCGACCTGCGTCCGGACTGCTACGTGCGCGAGCTGACCGCCGGGCCCGAGGGCGCGGTCACGGCGGCGCTCTACGAGGACGCCGAGGGCGTGCTCTACGAGCAGGAGGCCGACGTCTTCGTCGTCGCCTGCAACGCGATCGAGTCGGCGCGGCTGCTGCTGCTGTCGACCTCGGCCGCGTTCCCCGACGGGCTGGCCAACCACAACGGCCTGGTCGGCCGCTTCCTGACCCTGCACGAGTACACCGAGGCGATCGGGGTCTTCGACGGCGAGCCGCTCTACCCGTGGGCGGGCGGCGGCTACATCAGCGCCGGCACCGCCGACTTCTACGCCACCGACCCCGACCGCGGCTTCGTCGGCGGCGGGCTGATCGCCGCCGGCTCGGCGGGCTTCCCGCTGCCGGTGAACTGGTCGCTGCCGGAGAAGCCGGCGTGGGGGGCCGAGGCGAAGCGGATCGACCGCGAGTACTTCAACCACAGCATGTCGGCGGGGATCGTCCTGCAGGACCTGCCGCAGGCGACCAACGTCGTCGACCTCGATCCCGACGTCCGCGACGCCTGGGGCGTGCCCGTGGCGCGGGTGACCCACCGCGCGCACCCCAACGACATCGCGCAGGCCAACTGGCTGGTCGACCGCTGCGGCGAGATCCTCGACGCGGCGGGCGCGACGAAGGTCTGGCGCAACTACATCGACTCGATCACCGGCAACGCCGTCCACCAGCACGGGACGCTGCGGATGGGCGAGGACCCGGAGGCCTCGGTCGTCGACGCGGCCTGCCGCTCCCACAGCGTCGCGAACCTCTACGTGGTCGACGGCTCGGTGTTCCCGACGCCCTCCGGCGTCAACCCGACGCTGACGATCATGGCCAACGCCTGGCGGGTGGCGGAGGGCATCGCCCGGGCGCGTTCGGCCACTTGACAATCATTGTGATAATTACTATGCTCCCAACATCCAGAAGCTCGGGGAACCTCCAGTCCCCGGGTGTCCGAACTTCGAGGAGGAGTTGATGGGTACAGGTGCTAACCACGGCGCCCCGCGCCGCTATGCGCTGTGGCTCGCGTCACTGCTCGCGGTCGCGATCGCGGCGTTCGCGATCGGCTGCGGCAGCGACGACGACGGCGGCAGCGACACCAGCGGCGGCAGCGCCGACAACGGGGGCACCACCGAGGTCGTGGCAGCGGCCGAGGAGGTCATCGCTCCCTACATGGAGCCGCCCGAGAGCGTCGGCACCGACGTCGAGCTGAGCGAGCCCGCGCCGGGCGGCAAGAAGATCGTCGCGCTCTCCTGCGCGCTCGACGTGTGCAAGGCATGGCGCGACGACGTCGCCGAGGCCGCCGAGGCGATCGGCTGGAGCGCCACCGGCCAGTCGTTCGACGGAACCCCCGAGGACACGCTCGCCAAGGTGACCGCGGCGGTGAACTCGGGCGCGGACGCGATCGTGATCAACGGCGTGCCGCGCGAGACCTACGAGGCCGCCGTCGAGCAGGCGAAGTCCAAGGGCGTGCCGATCGTCACCCAGATGGGCGAGCTCGAGGGCGAGGTCGTCGACCCGTTCATCGCGGTCCAGTACCAGGCCGACGAGTTCGACCGGATGGCCAACGCCACCGGCAACTGGGTGATCGCCGACGGCAACGGCGAGTCCAACGCGCTCGTCCTCTCCTACGCGAACTTCCCGCTCTCGGAGCGGATCGCGGACAAGACCAAGGAGGCGATCGACGAGAACTGCCCGGACTGCCAGACCAAGGCGCTGCGCGTCCAGGCCGCCGACACCGGCACCAAGCTGCCGGCCGCCGTGGTCAGCGAGATCCAGCGCGACCCGTCGATCACCCACGTCGTCTTCCAGGACGCGGCGATGGCCGGCGGAGTCGATGCGGCGCTGCGCGAGGCGGGCCTCACCGACAAGGTCAAGGTGCTCGGCAACAACACGACGCCGCAGGCCCTGCAGGCCGCCTGCGACGGGATCAACCTCGGCTGGATGTCGTTCTCGACGAAGGCGGCGGCCTGGGCGGGCATCGACGCCCTCGCCCGCCACTACACCGGCGACGAGATCGTCTACCCGCCGCTGATGAACCAGATCCTCACCCAGGAGACCATGGAGTGCCCGCCCGGTCGCCAGACCGGCCGTGACCTCCCGCCGGACCTGCCC
>JAAYBF010000074.1 GCA_012718975.1 Solirubrobacterales bacterium
CGGCCGCGGATACCGCCCCGCCGGCCGCCGCCGATCCCCCGGCCGCGCCACCCGCCGTCGCGCTGCCCGCCGCCGAGCCGCCCACGGCCGCGACGCCACCGGCCGACGCGCCACCGCCGCCCACGCCGCCGAGCACGACATCCTTGAGCCCGACAGCCGGGACGACGGGCAACGCCAGTCCGAGCAGCCTGCGCTGACGCCTGACCTCCTCAAGGTAGAAGCGGCAGCCGGGACAGGACTCGAGGTGGTAGCGCAGCCGGCCGCGCCGCAGCCCGCCGCCGCTCGCGGCCGCGAGCTCGAGCCGGATCTCGCCGCAGTCGGCGGCACGCGCGGCGCGGCGCTCGGCGAGGGCCGCCCGCGCGCGGAAGACGAGCCCCTTCACCGCCGGCGGCTCCTGGTCGAGGACGGCCGCGATCTCGGCGTGCGAGAGGCCGCCCAGCTCGGAGAGCACGAGCGCGGCGCGCTGGGCCTCGGGGAGGCGCTGGACGTCGGCGACCAGCTCGCGCAGGTCGGCACGGCGCTCGACCTGCTCGTTGAGCCCGGCGGTCGAGATCTCCTCCAGCTCGGCGGGCTGCTCGCGCCGCGCGCGAAGCATCGACACGCAGCGGTTGCGCGCGATCGTGTACAGCCACGGCTTGAAGACGATCGCGCGCCCGTCGCCGACCAGGCTCCGGTGCGCGGCCGCGAACGCCTGCTGGACGGCGTCCTCGGCCTCGTGCTGGGAGCCGAGCATGTGGCGGCAGAAGCCGAGCACCCCGGCGACGTGTCGCTCGTACAGCACCTCGAAGGCCGTCTCGTCGCCGGCACGCGTCCGGCGCACGAGCTGCTCGTCCGAACGCAGGGCGAGCAGCCGCTTCGGCGCCCGGAGGGCCGGTCGGGGGACGGTGCGCTCCACGATCGCATTGTCCCCTCAACGCCCGACGACGCAACGGGTTCGCCGGTAATGCCGAACTTCCGTGCGGCGGGCGCGTTGTGTGCAGCGAATCCCCGGACAGGAAGGTCTCTCCCATGAGAAGCACGCCCGTCGCAGTCGCCGCAGCCGCCCTGGCGCTGCTCGCCGTCCCGGCCGTCGCGGCGGCCAAGCCCTCGGCCGCCGACCGCGCCACCGCCGCCAAGGAGTGCCGCGCCGAGCGCGGATCGACGCCCGCCACCCGCGAGGCGTTCCGCGAGCGCTACGGCACCAACCGCAACAAGCGCAACGCCTTCGGCAGGTGCGTCTCCCGCGGGGCGCGCGCCGAGGCGCGCGAGGACGGCCGCAGCCGCTCGAACGCGGCGCGCCAGTGCCGAGCCGAGGCCGAGGAGCTGGGCCGCGAGGAGTTCGCCGCCAAGTACGGCACCGGCAAGCGCGGCCGCAACGCGTTCGGCAAGTGCGTCGCGGCGACCGCGAAGGCGCTGCGCGCCGAGGACGACGCCGAGCAGCGCGAGGAGATCGCCGAGCGCAAGAGCGCGGCCAAGCAGTGCGCCGCCGAGCGGCGCGAGGTCGGCCCCGAGGCCTTCGCCGAGAAGCACGGCACCAACCGCAACAAGCGCAACGCCTTCGGAAAGTGCGTGTCCGAGACGGCCAAGCAGATGGACGACGACCCGGAGGAGGGCGAGCAGGAGCAGGACTGACGTCCGACTGGGCGCTCGGCGCGGCCCGACGGCGGCCGCGCCGATCGTCAATCATTGGCGGGTGGAGCAAGCTGTCGTAGCCCGCGCGCCGCTGCGCATCCCGCTGGGCGGCGGCGGCACCGACCTGCCGTCCCACTACCTCCAGCGCGGGGGCTTCGCCGTCTCGGCGACGATCGACCGCCACGTCCACGTGCTGCTCTCGACCGCCTTCGCGCGCCGGTTCAGGCTCAAGCACCTGGAGTGGGAGGACGTCGAGACGCCGGCCGAGATCCGCCACCCGATCGTCCGCGCCGCGGTCGAGAGCCACTGGGACGGCACGCCGTTCGAGCTGGCGTCGGTCGGCGACGTACCGCCGGGAACGGGACTCGGCTCCTCGAGCGCTTACACCCTCGCGGTGCTCCAGGCGCTCGCCACCTCGCGCGGCGAGTGGCTCTCGCCCGAGCAGCTCGCCGCCCGAGCCTGCCGGCTGGAGATCGAGCACCTCGCCCAGAGCATCGGCGTGCGCGACCAGTACGCGATCGCCGTCGGCGGCGTAACCGCGGTCGAGCTCGGCCCCGGCGGCGACGCCGACGCGCCGCTCGCGGCGGTCGGCGTGCGCCGGCTCGACCTCTCACCCGACGTCCTGCGCGGGCTCGACGAGCGGTTCCTGCTCTTCTACGCGGGCGAGCGACCCCCGGGCGCGCGGATGCTGGCGCCGCTCGTCGACGGTCGCGACGACGCCGCCATGACGCGCAACCTCGACCGTACCGCCGAGCTGGCGCGCACGGTCGCCGCCGCCCTCGAGGCCGGCGACCTGGCCGCGGTCGGCGCCTCGATGGCCGACCAATGGGCGCTCAAGCGCGAGCGCACCCCCGCCGCGATCACCGAGCGGATCGCCGAGCTGCACGCCGCGGCCACCGGTCCCGGGCGGGCCACCGGTGCCGTGCTCGCCGGCGCCGGCGGCGGCGGCTTCCTGCTCGCCCACAGCGACGATCCCGACGCCACGCGGGCCGCGCTCGCCCGCGTCGGCGCGCCCGAGCTGCGCTTCGCGATCGAGCCGCGCGGCTGCTCCGCCGGGCCCGCCTGAACAGCCCGCGCCCGCTGCAAGAGCCGTTGCATGCAAGGAATCCTGCAATAAGCAGGAGGTTCGGCTGATAGAACGACGCGCTTCGTGCCTACGGAGCCCACATATCTCGTCCGCCGCGTGCTCGTCGCCGTGGCGGTCGCCGCGACACTCGCTCTGACCGCGGCGGCGCTGCCCGCGATCGACGCCGCCTCGGCCCAGCAGTCCGGTGGACCGACCGCCACCGTGGCTTCGAAGTCGCTCAAGAAGGGGATGCGCGGCAAGCGCGTGCGTCAGCTCCAGCGGGCGCTCGGCATCCCCGCCGACGGGATCTTCGGCAAGGGCACCAAGCGCGCGGTCAAGCGCTACCAGCGCCGCCACGGCCTGACCGTCGACGGCATCGCCGGGCCGCAGACGCTGGCGAGCCTCGGCGTCGGCTCGCCGCGCAAGGCGAGCAGCGGCTCCAAGAAGACGGTCAGCTCGCGCGGCGGCGGCGTCCGCGAGCTGCAGCGCGCGCTCGGGGTCTCCGCGGACGGGATCTTCGGACCGGGAACCCAGGCGGCCGTCAAGGCATTTCAGCGCTCGCACGGGTTGACCGCCGACGGCATCGTCGGCCCGCAGACCCGCTCGGCGCTCGGCATCGGCCCCGGCAAGGTGCTCAAGCGCAAGGGCCGCGGCGGTAGCGGGGGCGGCGGCTCGAGCCGCCAGGACCGGATCGTGCGCGCGGTGATCCGCGCCGGCAACGAGATCGCCCGCCATCCCTACAAGTACGGCGGCGGGCACGGCTCCTGGGTTGACTCGGGCTACGACTGCTCGGGCTCGATCTCCTACGCCCTGCGCGGCGGCGGCCTGCTCAACAGCTCGCTCGACTCGACCGGCTTCATGAGCTGGGGCCGGCCGGGCAAGGGCAGGCGGATCACGATCTACGCGAACGCCGGCCATGCCTACATGGTCATCGACGGCCGCCGCTTCGACACCAGCGCCCGCTCGGAGACCGGCTCGCGCTGGACCAACACGATGCGCTCCCCGGCCGGCTACGTCGCCCGCCACCCCGCGGGGTTCTAGATCTCGGCCACGCGGCCCGGCGTGGGCGCCGGGCCAGGTCGGGGTGCGGCGTGAACACGTACCCGCGTCCGGCCCGCTGCCGCAGCGCTTATCCAAATTCTGGGACGAATTTGGACAGATTTGGACGTGGGACGCACGTGAACGTCGCCGCAACCCGGTCTGGCAGCGGCTAACGTCGCGCCGATGGAGCCGACCGGCCGCTTCGCGCCCTCCCCCAGCGGCCCGCTGCATCTCGGCAATCTGCGCACGGCGCTGCTTGCGTGGCTGTTCGCCCGGTCGGCCGGGGCCGGCTTCCTGCTACGGATCGAGGACCTCGACCGCGGGCGGTCGCGCGCCGAGCACGAGCGCGGCCAGCTCGCCGACCTGCACGCGATCGGGATCGACTGGGACGGCGAGCCGGTGCGCCAGTCCGAGCGGACCGACCGCTACCGCACGGGGCTGCTGCGACTCGAGCGCGCCGGGGCCACCTACCCGTGCTGGTGCACGCGGGCCGAGGTCCAGGCCGCCGCCGACGCGCCACACGGCCCGCTTCCGGAGGGCGCCTATCCCGGAACCTGCCGCCGCCTGACCGCCGCGGAGCGGGCCGAGCGCGAACGGACCGCCGGCCGGCCGCCGAGCGTACGCCTCGACGCCGCCGCCGCCACGGTCGCGCTGGCCGGGAGCGCAGCGCCGGACGCGACCTCGGCCGCCGACCCGGCCGTCGAGCCGCCGGGCGCCCCGCTCGCCCCGCCCGCGGTCTCGTTCACCGACCGCCTCCACGGCCGCACGACCGGCGCGGTCGACGACTTCGTGC
>JAAYBF010000075.1 GCA_012718975.1 Solirubrobacterales bacterium
CGGCCTGGAAACAGCGGGCCGACCGGGTCGAAACCGGCGAACGGCGGGCCGAGACGGCCCATGGCACCCCATCGATGCCCCGGCGGCCCCGGCCAGCACCCACAACCCTCCAACGAAGACCCGTTCCGGGCCGCTCCCCTCCCTACCCAGCCAATCGAGCCCCGCCCCAGCTCTCGCCCGCCCGCCCCGAGCGGAACCCCACCCGGCGACGACCCTCGCCCGACGCCCCGCCCAGGCCGGGGGCTCAGCGGACCGAGCCGGTCAGCTCGCCCGACACCAGGTAGGCGTGGGTGAGGCCGCGGCCGAGGGCGAAGCCGGAGTTGTAGCCGCAGCCGCTGGAGGTGAGGGCGGCGGCGGAGCCGACGGCGTAGAGGCCCTCGACGCGGTCGCCGGACTCCGAGAGGACCGCGCCCTCGCTGTCGACGTGGACGCCGCTGGAGCCGACGCCGGTCCCGACGAAGCGCAGCCGCAGGCCGTGGAAGGGCGGCTCGGCGATCGTTCCGAGGACGGGGTTCGGCTCGTTGGAGGGGTCGCCGACGAAGCGCTGGACGTAGGGGACCGAGCCGCGGCCGAAGTCGGGGTCGGCGCCGTGCTCGGAGACGTTGGCGCTGAAGCGGGCGGCGGTCCGCTCGAGCTGGGCGCCGTCGATGCCCAGGCCGGCGCCCAACTCGGCGAGCGTCGGGGCGCTCGTCACCAGGCCCTCCGGGTAGTCGCCGCCGGGCGGGATCACGCCGAGGCCGTACTTGCGGTGGTGCTGGGAGTCCCAGACCAGGAAGAACGGCAGGTGGCGGTCGCCGGGTGCGAGCGTCTTGGCGACGATGTCGACCCAGTAGGAGTCGTCGCAGTAGCGGTCGCCGCCCGCGTCGACGATCATCGAGTGGGGCAGCGCGTACTCCGGGCCGTAGGAGAAGCCCTCGCCGACCGTCGAGCGCCAGCCCGGCAGCAGCGGCACGTGCGTCGCCGGCACGCGGGCGATCGCGCCGCCCGCCGCGCGCGCCAGGCGGATCCCGTCGCCGCGCAGCGTGCGCGGCGCGACGCTGCCCCAGTCGTCGGGCCCGAGATCGAGGATCTCGCGCACCAGCTCGGGATCCCAGTCGTAGGTGCTGGTCGCCAGCACGACCGGGCCGCGGCGCTCGATCGTGCCGTCCGGGCCCTCGGCGCGGACGCCGACCACCCGGCCCGCGCCGTCGGTCAGCAGCTCGGTGACCCGGTGGGAGAGCAGCAGCTCGACGCCGTCCTCGCGCAGCGCGCGGGCCGCGAACGAGGCGGCGACCCCGGTGCCGAAGGTCAGCGGGTCGGCCTCCGCGACGGCCGCCGCCGCCCGGGGGGCGCGGTCCGGCGAGCCGAATGCCGGCACGCCCGCGTGGGCGGGCACGTCGTCGAGCTGGTCGGAGTCCTCGACGTAGGCCTTGCGGCGGCCCTTCGCGAACAGGTCGGCGTAGGTGTCGCCGACCGGGAAGTAGGGGCTGACGCGCATCCGCTCGCGCCACTCGCCCAGCTCGGAGCCGTCGATCGGCTCGTTGGTCAGGTAGCGCCCGGCGGGGGCCGCCCCGTCGGCCTCGCTGTGGTAGTCGGCGAGGCCCGGGATCACCGCCCAGCGGATCGCGCCGACGTCCTCCCAGTAGCGCAGTGCCGCCGGCGCGACCGTCAGCCACCGCCGCAGCGCCGCGTCGTCGAGCAGGTCGGGATGGTCGGCGGCGATGTCGCGCACGTAGCGCTCGGCCGCTTCGAGGGTGTCGTCGATCCCCTCGCGCGCGGCGACGTGGTTGGCGCCCGCCCAGACCATGCCGCCCGAGTAGGCGGCCGCGCCGCCGATCAGCTCGGACGCCTCGAGCACCGTCGCGCGCCCGCCGCCGAGCGCGACCCCGAGCGCGGTCGCCATGCCGGCGAGGCCGGCTCCGACGACGATGACCTCGCCGCTGTCGTTCATGGCCATATGACTCTCAGCTCCTCGCATCGGAATCCGTGACAGCTCGCGCGGTCGGCGACCGCGCCGACCGCGTTCAGCAGGTCCCCGCCGCCGGCCGCCCAGCCACGCTCCAGCGCGGCGGCGTCCGGCCACCACAGCTCCAGCGCGACGTCGAACGGCGCGGCGCCCGCGCGCGGCGCGTGCGGGTCGGCGACCGCGCCGGCCGCGGCGACCGCGCCCGCGGCGGCGGGCGCGTCGCCGGCCACCATCTCGCTCCAGGCGCGCGCGAAGGCGGCCGAGCCGGCGGCCTCCCCGGAGTCGACCGGCGGGCTCGCCCCGGGGGCGCCGGCGTCGCCCACGGCGGGCTCCGCGCCGGCTCCCGTGTGGCGGCGCGCGGCGAAGAGGATCGCCTTCGCGGCACCGGCCGGCGGCTCCGCCGTCGGGGCGATCGGCGTCGCGAGCATCCGCCGGATCGCGGCGACCTCGACGAAGCGCGGCTCGTCGCGCCTGGCGCCGTCGAGGTAGTCGGGATCCTCGCGCTGGCCCAGCGCCGACTCCAGCGAGTCGAACCAGACCTCCGGGATCCCCTCGCAGGCGAGCGGCGCGACGCCCGGCAGGTCGGGCCGGACGCGGTGGGCCTGCACGTAGCGGCGCAGGCGGCGGATGCGCAGCGCCAGCTCGCGGTGGACGGTGCTCCAGTGGCGGTGGAACTCCGCGACCGCGACGTCGGGCCGGCGCGGCAGCAGCGCGTACATCTTGATCACGTCGCCGGCTCCTCCTCGCCGCGCTCGCGCAGCCGCGCCTCGGCCTCGGCGAAGACGCCGATGTTGCCCTCCGTCCAGAGCGTGACCAGCTGCCGGTGGGCGATCCGCCAGCCGTCGTCGGTGCGCGCCAGCCGGTCGACGTAGCGGCCGCCGACGGTGAAGGTGTTGCCGGCCTTGGCGGTCAGCAGGTAGTGCTGGGCCTGGACGTAGGTGGAGGCGGTGCCGGCGTCGCCGTCGAGGTCGACGACGCAGGTGCCGAGCAGGTGCTGGCTGGCGTCGAGGCCGGCGAGCGCCCGGTGGCAGGTGCGCACGATCGCCTCGATCCCCTCGCCGACGCCGCGCCGCTCGCCGAAGTCGAAGACCGCGTCGGGGGTGAAGCAGCGGCGCAGCAGCGGCCAGTCGTGGCTGTCGAGCGCGAGTCCGTAGCGCATCAGCATCCGCTTGGCGTCGCGGTGCTCGAGCAGGGCGGTGAGCCGTTCGTCGGTCATCGGAGAGCCTCCCTAGATTCGTGGAGCGGTGCGATCACGTCGCGGCCGAGCGCCTCGATCGCGGCGACGACGTCGGCCGTCTCCATCCCCGGCCAGCTCGGCCGCACGACCACCGGCCCGAACGCGTCGGCGTCGATCGCCGCCAGCCGCGCGACGCACTCCTCGGGCGTGCCGAGCACCGCCCGGTCGAGCGCCCAGTCGCGGAAGCCGGCGCGGTGGTCGGCGCCCGCCAGCCCACGCTCGGCGTAGGCGGCGTAGCGGCCGGCGGTGCGCGCCTCGTAGGCGGCGAGCGCGCCGTCGAGCGAGTCGCCGAGCACGATCTCGCGGCGCAGCGGCAGCCGGGCGGGCGCCAGGCCGTGGGCGTCGCGCTCGGCCGCGAACACCGCGCGGCCGCGCTCGACCTCGTCCCACGGGAGCTCCGGCGTGACCATCCAGGCGTCGCCGAGGCGGGCGGCGCGGCGGATCCCGGCCGGCCTGAGCGCGCCCAGCCACAGCGGCGGCCGCGGCCGCTGGAGCGGCACGACGTGCGGGGTGGCGCCCTCCAGCCGCCAGAAGCGGCCGTCGAAGTCGAACGGCTCGCCGGCCCAGACGAGATCGATCAGCTCGAGCGCCTCCTCGAGCCGGGCGAACCGCTCGCCGTGGGGGACGCCGACGTGGGCGAGCTCCTCGGGCCGGTAGCCGGCGCCGATCCCGACCGTCAGCCGGCCGTCGCTGACGACGTCGAGGGTCGCCAGCTCCTCGGCGAGCAGCGCCGGGTGGTAGAGCGGCGCGATCACGACGCTGGTCACCAGCCGCAGTTGCGGGCCGGTCGTCGCGGCGAGCCGGGCGAGCAGCGGGATCGGCTGCAGCCAGCGGTAGCCGGGGTAGAGCAGGTGCTGGCCGATCGTGACGTGGGTGAAGCCGGCGCGCTCGGCGGCGTCGACCTGGCGCAGGATGCCGTCGAGGTGGGTGCGCGCGTCGACGGCGGTCGGCGCGTCACCGAGGATGATCCCGAAGTCGAGCCGGCCGCTCACGCCGTCCCCGGGCGGTCGCCGATGTCGGCGCAGAGCAGCAGCGCGCCCCACGCCTTGCCGTGGGCGTCGAGTGCGAGCGTGCGCGAGACCCCGCCGCCGAGCGCGCCGCGCAGCACGTAGTTGAAGGCCGGCACGCCCGGCAGCGCGTAGCGCTCGACCCCGTCGCCGCCGAGCGGCGCGTACAGCTCCGCGACGCGATCGGCGGGCAGCGCCGCGTCGAGCCAGCCGAAGTCGCCCGGGTCGAGCGGGATCAGGCTGAGGTTGAGCACCGCGCCCTTGTCGCCGGAGCGCACGAGCGCGACCTCACCGACCAGCATGGGCCGCCTCCGCGCGGTCGAAGCGGTGCGCGGTCACCGTCACGCGGTGGCCGATCGCCGCCCGCGGGGCCGAGGCGGCGTGCATCCCCAGCACCGGCCGCGTCGCGGTGCGGACCCCGCCGCCGCCGACGCCGGGCGCCCACCAGAGGTCCTCGCACTCGAGCGCGAACGCGGCCGCCGACTCCGCGTCGGCGACGC
>JAAYBF010000076.1 GCA_012718975.1 Solirubrobacterales bacterium
CCGATGACGGTCGGATGCAGGCCGGCAGCATGGGCGAGATCCTCCTGCGACATGCCCAGGTCGAGCCGGCGGCGACGGACGTTCGCACCCAGCCGCTTGACGTTCTTGTCCCCGGCGTGGGTGCGCACCGGCGGATGTATCGCGGCTCTGGGCATTCTGGGCCAGAGCACGAAAGACCGATCTGATGTATGGTGTTGTCTACGCTGAGGCGAACGCCGACGCGTACGACGGCCCTCAGCCCCTTCCTCCAAGGGGGCGGGGCCGTCTCTAGTTGCGGCGCCCGTCGCGAGGTCCGAGCCGACAGCGACCGGACCCAAAGGCCACACCCGTTGGCCAGCCCGCCGCGGCAACCTCCCCCGCCATCCGGCACACCTTCTACCCTTGTGCCATATGCAACCTATGTTCGAGCACCGGCTCGAGCTGGCCGGATTCGGGACTAGGGCCCTGGAGTTGGAGGGGTCGGGGCCGCCGCTGCTGTTGCTGCATGGGTTCGCCGACAGCGCGGATACGTGGCGGACGCTGCTCGACCGGCTCGGGCGCCAGGACCGCCGGGCGGTCGCGCTCGACCTGCCGGGGTTCGGCACCGCCGACCCGCTGCGCGACGACCGGCCCGTGCTCTCCCAGCTCACGTCGTTCGCGACCGCGGCGGTCAAGCGGTGGGCGCCCGACGGCGGCGCGATCCTCTGCGGGAACTCGCTCGGCGGCTGCGTCTCGCTGCTGCTCGCCCAGCGGCCCGGGCTCGACCTCGCGGGCGTGATGCCCGTCGCCCCCGCCGGGCTCGACATGGCGCGCTGGTTCGCGATCATCGAACGCGAGCCGGTGCTGCGCGGCCTGCTCGCCTCGCCGCTGCCGGTACCGCCCGCCGTGCTGCAGCGGATCGTGCTCGAGGTCTACAAGCGGCTCGCCTTCCACCACCCCGAGACCGTCGAGCCGCTCGTCGGCCGGGCGTTCGTCTCGCACTTCCGCGACCGCGACACCACCGCCCGGATCCTCGGCGCCGGCCGCCGGATGCTGCCCGAGCTGCGCGACCCCTTCGAGCTCGAGCGGATCGCCTGCCCCGTGCTGCTCGTCTGGGGCGACCACGACGTGATGGTCTTCCAGCGCGGCGCCGAGCGGGTGCTCGACACCGTCCCCGAGGCCCGGCTCGAGCTGATCTCCGACTGCGGCCACTGCCCCCAGGTCGAGGCCGCCGACCGCGTCGCCGATCTGCTTCTAGACTTCCCCGCCCAGCTCGCCAGCGCGGCCTGAGGCGGGAACCAAGGCCGCGGGGAGCCTCCCCGACCATGCGCGCACTGCCCGATCCAGAGACGGTCGTCGACTCGGCCGCGACCGCCTGGGACCTCTATGTGGGCCCCGGCGTCGCCGACCTGCGTCCGACCCCGTCCTCGATCGTCCACGAGGGCCCGCAGTGCACCGTCCGCCGCTACCGCGCCCACCGTCCGCCGCGCGCCGACCGCGCGCCGATCCTGCTCGTCCCGCCGCTCGCCGCCCCCGCCACCTGCTTCGACCTCCAGCGCGGCTGCAGCCTCGTCGAGCACCTCGCCTCGCTCGGCTACCCGACCTACGTCGTCGACTACGGCCCGATCTCCTTCGGCGACCGCGCGCTCGGCCTCGAGCACTGGATCGAGGACGTGATCCCCACGGCGCTGCGCGTCGCCCACACAGACAGCGGCAACCGTCCGGTGCAGATCGTCGGCTGGTGCCTCGGCGGCATCCTCACGCTGCTGACCGTCGCCAACGACCAGGGGCTGCCGGTCGCCTCCGTCGGCCTGATCGCCAGCCCGTTCGACTTCACCCAGGTCCGTCTCGCCGCGCCGCTGCGCCAGATCGGCCGGCTCACCGGCGGCGGCCTCGAGAGCGCCCTCTACCGCGCGCTCGGCGGGGCGCCGGCGCCGCTGGTCAGCCGCGCGTTCCAGCTCACCTCGATCGACCGCTACCTCACCAAGCCGCTCTGGGTGCTGCGCAACCTCGGCGACCGCGACGCGATCGCCCACTCCGAGGCGATCGACAGCTACATGGCGAACATGCTCGCCTACCCGGGCCGGACCTTCGGCCAGCTCTACCACCGCTTCTTCCGCGTCAACGACCTCGCCGACGGGGTCGTCGCGCTCGACGGCCGCTCGATCGAGCTGGCCGCGGTCCGCCAGCCGGTGCTGGTGATCGCCGGCGACGCCGACGTGCTCGCCCCGGCCGCCGCGGTCGAGGCGGTCGTTGGGCTGCTGCCCAACGCGGCCAGCGTCGACTACCACGTCGTCGCCGGCAGCCACCTCGGCGCGCTCACCGGCCGCGGCGCGATCGACACCACCTGGCGCCACCTCGACGACTTCCTCGCCGCCGAGGACCCGCTGCGCGAGCCGGCGGTCGCCGCGGAGCCGGTTCTCTCCCAAACCGCCTGAGCGCCCGCCGCGCACGGAGCGGAATCCGGGCGGGCCGGTAGCACCGTCCGGATTCCACTTTGCCGCAGGCCGGCCGGGCTCAGGCCGGCGCGGGGTCCGGGGCGGGCGCCGGCTCGGCCGCGGGCTCGCGGTCGGCCGCGCCGCCGGACTCGAAGTCCGCCTCCGGCAGCACCCGGTCGAGCGGGCGCGGGAGCCACCAGTTCCAGCGGCCCATGATCTCCATCGTCGCCGGCACCAGCACGAGCCGGACGATCGTCGCGTCGAGCGCGATCGCGACCGCCAGCCCGACGCCGATCTCCTTCACCGACGGCACGCCGACCCCGGCGAAGACGGCGAACACCGCCACCATGATCAGCGCCGCGCTCGAGATCGTCGCCGCGCTACGCGCCAGCCCCTCGGCGACCGCGCGGCGGGTGTCGCCGGTCGCCGAGTAGCGCTCCTTGATCCGGCTGAGCAGGAACACCTCGTAGTCCATCGAGAGCCCGAAGACGATCGCCAGCAGCAGCGGCGGGGTCATCGTGCTGACGTAGCCGAGCGACTCGAACCCGAGGAAGCCGTCGATCCACCCCCACTGGAAGATCGCGACGAGCACCCCGTAGGCGGCGCCGACCGACAGCAGGTTCATCAGCACCGCCTTCAGCGGCAGCAGGACCGATCGCAGCAGCACCAGCAGCACCACGTAGCTGAAGGCGAGCACGAACAGCGCGATCTTCCAGAGCGAGTCGGTCACCTGGACGCGGAAGTCCTCGACCGAGGCCGTCGCGCCGCCGACGTCGACGCGCGCCACCTCCCCCAGCGCGGCCGCCCCGCTCGCTCCGGCGCGCAGCCGGTCGACGAGCGCCTGCGCGCCCGGGCTCTCCGCGTCGCCGCGCGTGACCACCGACACCACGGCCGCGCTCCCGTCGCGCGACGGCGCCGCGGGCTCGACCGCCGCCACGCCGCGGTCCTCGGCGACGGCGGCCGCGAAGCGGTCGAGCGCCGCCCGGTTGGCCGGGTCGCCGGCCTTGCCGCGCTCGAAGGTCGCGACGACTTCGATCGGCGACGCCGCCCCCGCGCCGAGCTTCTTCGCCGCCAGCTCGGCGCCGACGCGCGTCTCGTGGCCGGCGGGGAACTGGCGCAGCGCGCCGTCGCCGGTCGCCAGCGACAGCGCCGGGATCGCCAGCACGAGCATCAGCCCGCCGGCGGCGACGGCGGAGACGACGGGCCGGCGCATCACGCGGTCGGTCCACGTCTCCCAGAAGCCGGGCGCGCCGGGCGCCGGGGCGGGACGGCGCGCCAGCCGCCGCAGCCCGCGGCGCGCGCCGGCGACGACCGCCGCGATCCGGCCCGGCTCGTAGGCGCGGCGGCCGGCGCCGGCCATCAGCGCCGGCAGGAACGTCGTCGCCGCGAGGATCGAGACGGCGACGACCATGATCGCCCCGTAGGCCATCGAGCGCAGCGTCTGGGAGTCGATCAGCAGCAGCCCGGCGAGCGACACCATCACCGTCACGCCGGAGAAGGCCACCGCGACCCCCGAGGTGCGCATCGCGATCCGCCGCGCCGACACCGGGTCGGCGCCGCCGCGGACCTCCTCGCGGTAGCGGGCGAGGATGAACAGCGAGTAGTCGACCGCCACCCCGATCCCGATCATCGACGCGACGTTGGTGACGAACACCGACATGCCGGTCGCCTGGGAGAGGAAGAAGATGCCGGCGCCGGTGATCATCACGCTCGTGAAGCCGAGCAGCAGCGGCAGCGACGCCGCGACCAGCGAGCCGAAGACGGCGAGCAGGATCGCCAGGACGATCGGGAAGCCGGTCACCTCGGCGCGCTCGAGGTCGTGCTTGCTGAGGTCCTGCATGCCGGCCCAGAGCGCGGCCTGGCCGACGAGGTAGGTCTGGGCGCCGCCACGCGGCCCGTCGCCGACGCCGAGCCGCTCGCGCAGCGCGACGGCGGTGTCGGCGACCTGGTCGGCGCGGCCCTCGACGCGCAGCGGGAGCACCGCGATCGGCGTCCGGGCGGCCTCGCGCTCGGCGGCCGCGAGCGTGCGCGGCGCCAGCGTCGCCCCGTCGAAGCCGCGCAGCTCGGCGGCGACGCGGTCGAGCTCGGCGCGCACCGCGGCGGCGTCGCCGCCCTCGCGCCGGCCGACGACGACCGACAGCACGCCGCGCTGCGCGGAGTCGAACGAGACGAGCGCGCGGTCGACGGCTTCGGAGCCCGATCCCGGCACCGAGAAGCCGCCGCTGGTGAGGTGCTCTGTCTGCTTGGCGGCGAAGGGCAGCGCGGCCAGCAGCAGCACGAGCCAGCCGGCGAGGAAGAGCCTGCGTCGCCGCTCGATCGCCCCGCTGAGCCTGTCCATGAACCGCTGCATCGCGGCACCCCTTTCGGTCGCCCACGGCGGCTCCCGCGAGCCGCCGCATTGTTGGCTGGCCAGCCAGCCAGTGATGGACGGCACTCCACCACGGCCCCCGGGGGCCGTCTGTGACGTCGCTCACACAGCGATCAGGCGCCGAGCAGGCGGCGGGCGGTGGCGATGCCCAGCTCGAAGGTGGGACCGCTGTCCCACTCCGGGTCGGCGATCAGCTGCATACCGATCCCGTCGCCGAGGCCGAACAGCAGCGCCGCCACGGCCTCGGGCTCGCCGGCCAGCTCGACCGCGCCGGCGCTCTGCTTCTCGCGCAGCGTCGCCGCGAGCTGCTCGCGCCAGCGGCGGTACAGCTCGGCGAGCTCGGTGCGGATCTCGTCGCTGCGGCGCGACGCGCTCAGCATCTCGTAGAGCACCGGCTGGACGTTCTGCTCGTCGCCGATGAACGCTTCGAGCGTCTGCACGAGCACCGCGACGATCTCGTCGGGGGTGCCGGCGGTCGCCATCAGCTCCTCGAGGGCGGCGACGCGGGCGTCGCAGTCGCGGCGCACCACCTCGACCATCAGCCGCTCCTTGGAGCCGAAGTAGTAGTGCAGCAGGCCGCGCGAGACGCCCGCCTCGCGCGCCACCACGTCGAAGGTGGAGCCCGCCGCGCCCCGCTCGGCGACGCAGGTGCGCATCGCCTCGACGATGCGCCCCGCCTTCTCGCCCTCGAGCTTGCGCGGCGTTGCTACCGATGCGTCCACGCCGGCCAGTCTAGCTGGCCGGCCAGCTAGCGCCCCGTCAGGAGGCGCTGGCGGTCTCGGCGCCGTCCGCGGCCGGAGCGGGCTCCGACGGCGTCGTGGTCGCCGTGTACTCGTACTCCTCCTCGGCGCCGAAGAGCGCGTCGAGCACCTTGTTGCGCAGGTCCTCGCTGAGCGCGAGCGCCAGCACCGCGCCGGCGAAGGCGATCACGAGCAGCTTCGCGAAGCCGTGGCTGCGCTTCGGCGGCTCGCGCAGCGCCTCGGCCGCGCTCTTGAGCGACTCGGCCGCGCTCTTGAGCTCGCGCTGGACCTTCTTGTCCTCGATCGCCTTCTGCGGGCTCTTGCCGTCGGCCCGCTCGTAGGCCTTGCGCGCCGACTCGAGCGCGCTGCGCAGGTCGTCGCGCAGGTCCTCGTCGTCGATCAGTCGCTGTACGTACTGGTTCTCGCGCAGTGCCTGCCCGGCAGCGATCGCTCCCCCGGCGGCGCCCTTCGCTTTGCTCTTGGCTGCCATGGCTCTCCTCAGCGTTTGGCTTTACGTCGGTCCGAGGATAGCCGCCCGTCCAGCGCCGCGGCCAGGACGTCGTCGACGGTGTCGGCGAAGACGAACTCCATCCCGGCCAGCAGGTTGGGTGGGAACTCGTCCAGATCGGCCTCGTTGCGGCGCGGCGCGATCACCCGCGCGATCTCCGCGCGCTGGGCGGCGAGCGCCTTCTCCTTCAGCCCGCCGATCGGCAGCACCTGGCCGCTGAGGGTGATCTCGCCGGTCATCGCGGTGTCCGGGCGCACCGGCCGGCCCGACAGCAGCGAGGCGATCGCGGTCGCCATCGTGATGCCGGCGCTCGGACCGTCCTTGGGGATCGCCCCCGCCGGGACGTGGAGGTGGAGGTCGTTGCTCGAGAACCAGTCGGCCGGCGCGTCGGGCGCGATCCGCTCGGCGTTGCGGCGCACGTAGGAGAGCGCCGCCGACGCCGACTCGCGCATCACGTCGCCGAGCTGGCCGGTCACCTGGAGCTTGCCGTCGCCGGGGAACGCGGTCGCCTCGACGAACAGCACGTCGCCGCCGACCGGCGTCCACGCCAGCCCGGTCGCGACGCCCGGCTCGTCGGTGCGGTGGCTGACCTCGGAGTCGAAGCGGCGCTTGCCGAGCAGTTCGCGGACCGCCTTGGGCCCGACGGTCCGCTTCGACCGCCGCGTGCCCTCGGCGAACTCGCGCGCGACCTTGCGGCCGATCGCGCCGATCTCGCGCTCGAGGCTGCGCACCCCCGCCTCGCGGGTGTAGCCGTCGATCAGCTCGCGCAGGCCCGCGTCGGTGAACGCCAGCTTCGACTTGACCAGCCCGCTGCGCTCGACCTGGCGCGGCACCAGGTAGCGCTTGGCGATCTCGAGCTTCTCCTCCTCGGTGTAGCCGGCGAGCTGGATGATCTCCATCCGGTCGCGCAGCGGGCCGGGGATCGGCTCGAGCTGGTTGGCGGTGGTGATGAACAGCACCCCGGAGAGGTCGAACGGCAGGTCGATGTAGTGGTCGCGGAAGCTGCCGTTCTGCTCGGGGTCGAGCACCTCGAGCATCGCGCTGGCGGGGTCGCCGCGGAAGTCGGCGCCCATCTTGTCGATCTCGTCGATCATCAGCACCGGGTTGTTGGAGCCGGCGTCGCGCAGCGCGCGGACGATCGTGCCGGGCATCGCGCCGACGTAGGTGCGGCGGTGGCCGCGGATCTCCGACTCGTCGCGAACGCCGCCGACCGAGATCCGCTCGAACTCGCGTCCGATCGCGGCGGCGATCGAACGGCCGAGCGAGGTCTTGCCGACGCCGGGCGGGCCGACGAAGCAGATGATCGAGCTGGGCGCGTCGGGCTTGAGCTTGCGCACGGCCAGGAACTCGAGGATGCGGTCCTTGACCTTCTCGATGTCGTAGTGGTCGCGGTCGAGCACCTCGCGCGCGGCCTTGAGGTCGATGTGGTCCTCGGTCGAGCGCGACCACGGCAGCTCGGCGAGCCACTCGAGGTAGTTGCGGATCGTGCCGTGCTCGGCCGACTGCGGCGGCAGCCGCTCGAACCGCGCCAGCTCGCGCTCGGCCTGCTTGGCGGCGTGCTCGGGCAGGCCGGCGGCCTCGATCCGCTCGCGCAGCTCCGCGGCCTCGGCGGCGGCCTCGTCGGTCTCGCCGAGCTCCTCCTGGATCGCCTTGAGCTGCTGGCGCAGGAAGAACTCGCGCTGGCCGCGGTCGATCTCGGACTCGACCTGGGACTGGATCTTCGAGCCGATCGAGATCAGCTCGGCCTCGCGCGCGAGCAGCTCCGAGAGCCGGCGCAGCCGCTTGGCGACGTCGCGCTCGGCGAGCAGCTCCTGGCGCTCGTCGGTCTTGATCCGCAGCGAGCCGGCGATCATGTGCGCCAGCTCGGCCGGGTCCTCGACGTTGGCGACGGCGAGCTGGAGCTCCTCGGGCAGGTAGGGGACCTGCTCGACGATCTGGGTGAAGGTCTGCTGGACGTTGCGGAACAGCGCCTCGAGCTCGGGCGAGGGCTCGACGACGTCGGGCGCCGCCTCGATCCGCGCGACGATGTAGGGGTCGCGCTGGACCGCCTCGCCGATCTCGACCCGCTGGGCGCCCTGGACGAGGATCCGCAGGCTGCCGTCGGGGACCTTGAGCATCCGCGCGACGACGCCGACGACGCCGACGTCGTGGAGGTCCTCCGGCGTCGGGTCCTCGATCGAGCCGTCGCGCGAGGCGGCCATCACCAGCAGCCGGTCGCCGCCGAGCACGTCGTTGACGAGCTGCACCGAGCGCGGCTGGCCGACCGCCAGCGGGGTGAGCATGTCGGGGAACGGGACGCTGTCCTTGAGCGGCAGCACCGGCAGCGCGTCGGGCAGCGCGGCGCCGACCGGTACCTCCCGCGTGCGCCCGTCCGGTGTCGGGACCTCGATCGCCGGGCCGGTCACTCCGAGACCTCGCGGATCTCGATCCGGCGCACGTAGGTCTCGGGCCGGGCGAGCGGCACCTCGACGGTCAGCAGGCCGTCCTCGTAGCTGGCGCGCGCCATCTCGGCGACGACGTCGGCGCCCAGCTCGACGGTCCGGCGGAAGTGGCCGTGCTCGATCTCCACCTGCTGGTAGAGCCGGCCGGCGGCCTGCTCGGGCCGCCGCTCGCCGGCGATCAGCAGCTGGCGGCCGCGGACCTCGAGCGTGACGTCGGCGACGTCGATGCCGGCCAGCTCGGCGCGCACGACCGCGCGCGGCGGGTCGTCGACGTAGTAGACGTCGACCGCCGGCGAGAAGCCGTGGCCGCCGCGCAGCCCGGCGCGCTCGAAGACGTCGCCGAACAGCTCGTCGATCTCACGCCGCATCCGGTCGAAGTTGGCGAACAGGTCTCGTTCGGGCACGCGGCAAGCGTAGCCCGTCAGATGTCGTAGGTCGCGCCCTCGGCGGCGACGTCGACCGGCCCGCCGAACGCCTCGGCGGCCTGGTCGCGGGCGAGGTCGAGGTCGAGCTCGTCGGAGAGGTGGGTGAGCACCACGCGCCCGACGCCGGCCTCGCGGGCGTGGCCGCCGGCCTCGGCGGCGGTGAGGTGGCCGCGCACGCCGCTGCGCTCCGGCCGCGGCAGGGTCGCCTCGACGAGCAGCAGGTCGGCGTCGCGCGCGCAGGCGACGAGCTCCGGCGCGGGTCGCGAGTCGGCGCCGAAGACGAGCCGCCCGCCGGTCTCGGCCGAGCTGACCTCGACCGCGTAGGCGTCGACGAAGTGCGGCACGCGCGCGAAGGCGAAGCGCAGCGGCCCGATCTCGAAGCTGGCGGCCGGGTCGTACTCGCCGGCGGCGAAGGCCTGCTCGACCAGCTCCTCGTTGCCCCAGGCGCCGACCACGCGGCGCAGCACGTCGCGGCCGCCGGGCGGCAGCTCGAGCCGCGGGCGGGCGGGCGAGTCGGTCCCCGGCCAGGGCGGCACCGGCACCGGCTGCTGGCGCGGCGAGTGGATCAGCGCGTACGAGAACGGGACGAGGTCGACGAAGTGGTCGGCGTGCATGTGCGAGACCACGACCGCGTCGACGTCGACGTAGTCGACGAACCGGCGCAGCTTGCCGAAGACGCCGTTGCCGCAGTCGAGCAGGACCGTGGTCGACCCCTCCTGGAGGAGGTAGCCCGAGCACGCTCCGTCGACGTCCTGCCACGCGGGCGACTTGCCGACCACGGTGAGCCGCATGGCCGCACAGCCTACCCCCGGACGGCCGGCCGGGGCGCGGGGTCTCGCGCCGCGCGCGCGAGGACGCGACCGCTAGCCCGGCTGCGGGAACGCGTAGGCGGCCCAGGTGCGCTCGGTGCGGAAGGCGAAGGCGAGCTGGCGCTCGGGGGCGAGGTTGCGCTCGGCCGGGCGGAAGGTCGTGCACGGCTCGCCGAGGTCCAGGGCGCACAACTGGTTGCGGTGGAAGAAGCAGTCCTCGCAAGTCACGCGCTTCGCCTTCTTCTTTGCCATCTGCGGTTCGGTTCTCCTCGGGTCGCGTCGGGGGTGCGTCGGTGAAGGCGGCATCGTTGCGAAGTCGTTGCGATCGCGGAAGGGCGCACCTCGCAAATCACGGCTTTTTCGGATCGACGGAAATTGCAGGGAGATCGACCCGGCACCCGCTCTTTGCGGGGTTTGGACTTCAATGGACGGATGGAGCTGGTCACGGGAGCGACCGGATACGTCGGCGGACGGCTCGTCCGGCGCCTGCGCGCGCAGGGGCGGCCGGTGCGCGCGCTGGTCCGCGAGCCGGGGCGCCTGAAGCCGACCGACGGCGTCACCGCCGTCCGCGGCGACCTGCTCGCCGGCAGCGGCGTCGAGGCCGCGCTCGACGGCGCCACGACCGCCTACTACCTCGTCCACTCGATGGAGCCCGCCGGCCCCGGCGAGGACTTCGCCGCGCGCGACCGCCGCGCCGCGCGCCGCTTCGCCGCCGCCGCCCGCGCCGCCGGCGTGAAGCGCGTCGTCTACCTCGGCGGCGTCGCCCCGGCCGGCGGCCCGCTCTCCCCCCACATCGCCTCGCGGCTCGAGGTCGAGGAGATCCTGCTCGCCGAGGCGCCCGGCGCGACCGCGCTGCGCGCGTCGATCCTGATCGGCGCCGGGTCGGCGTCGTTTCGGATCCTCGTCCGGCTGATCGAGCGCCTGCGGCTGCTGCCGCTGCCCGCCTGGCGCGCCAACCGCACCCAGCCGATCGCCGAGCGCGACGCGATCGAGTTCCTCGCCCGCACCCCCACGCTCGCCGCGACCGCCGGCCGCTCGCTCGACATCGCCGGCCCCGACGTGGTGAGCTACGGCGAGATGATCGAGCGGATCGCCGAGGAGATGGGGGTCGGCCGCCTGCCGCTCGGGCTGCGCGCGTCGCTCACCCCGCCCGCGAGCGCCGTGGTCGCCGCGGTCACCGGCCAGCCGGTCGAGCTGGTCCGGCCGCTGATGGAGAGCCTCGAGCGCGACCTGCTGCCGCGCGACGCCGCCGCCACCGCGGCCCTCTACGGCATCGAGCCGCTCGGCCTCGACCGCGCGATCTCACGCGCGCTGGCGGAGTGGGAGCGCCACGAGGAGCTGGCCGCGCGGTGAAGGTGCAGCGCACGGTCGAGATCGACGCGGCGCCCGCCGACGTCTACCGGGTGATCATGGACCCCCACTCCCTCGAGCGGTGGGTGACCATTCACGTCAAGCTCGAGGACTCGCCGGACGGACAGCTGCGCAAGGGCTCGGAGCTGACACAAAGACTGGCGCTCGCCGGCCGCGGCTTCACCGTTCACTGGGAGGTCGTGGAGAACGACCCGGCGCGGCGGGTGGTGTGGGAGGGACGCGGGCCGATGCGCTCCCACGCCGGCGTCACCTACGAGCTCTCCGGCGACGGCGACGGTCCGACCACCTTCACCTACACCAACGAGTTCGCCCTCCCCGGCGGACCGCTCGGCCGCGTCGCCGGACCGGTCGTCGCGCGCGTCACCGGCGGCGAGCTCGACCGCTCGCTGCAGCGCCTGCGCGCCCTGGTCGAGGATTAACAGTTCGTCCAGGGCCACCCTGAACGTGTAAGACTGTTCGGATACGGGACCGACCGGGAAGTAACACCCTATCCGCATGCCGTACCCCACCCACCCACCCCATCCGGCCGGCCACAAGGAGGCTCCCCAGTGACTGACTTCCTCAAGCAGACCCTCAAGGACATCGAGAAGCGTCTGCGCGAGCTGGAGCCGGCGGTCGAGGAGTACCGCCAGCTCCAGGAGGCCGCCGCCGCTCTGAAGGGCGTCGACGGCCGTCCCGCGGCCGCGGCCGCACCCGCCACGGCGTCGCGCGGCGGTGGCCGTCGCCGCCGCTCCTCGGCGTCCAGCGGCGGCGGCTCCGGCCGGCGCGGCCGTCCGCGCGGCTCGGGCAAGCGCGCCCAGCAGGCGCTCGACCTCGTCAAGGGCCAGCCCGGGATCACGATCCCCGAGCTCGCCAAGGCGATGAAGATCCAGCCCAACTACCTCTACCGCGTCCTCCCCGGCCTCGAGCAGGAGGGCAAGGTCTCCAAGAAGGACAAGGGCTGGTACCCGGCGTCCTGAGCGGACACCGGCGCCGACCCGGCAGCCGCGGCGCCCGAGCGGCGCCGCGGAGGCCGAAGCCGTGAGACGCAGAGGGCCGCGGGGAGCGATCCCCGCGGCCCTCCGTGCTTGCGGACCCGCTCGCCGGCGGGCCGGGCGGGCCTAGATCAGGCCGAGCTTGGCGACCGCGTCGCGCTCCTCGACGAGCTCGGCCACAGTGGCGTCGATCCGCCGGCGCGAGAAGTCGTCGATCTCGAGGCCCTGGACGATCGACCACTCGCCGTCGGCGGTCGTGCACGGGAAGCTCGAGATGATCCCCTCCGCGACGCCGTAGCTGCCGTCGGACGGCACCGCCATCGACACCCAGTCGCCCTCCGGCGTGCCGTTGACCCAGTCGTGGACGTGGTCGATCGCCGCGTTGGCGGCCGACGCCGCGCTCGAGGCCCCACGCGCCTCGATGATCGCCGCGCCGCGCTTGGCGACGGTCGGGATGAACTGCTCCTCGATCCACACCTGGTCGTCGATCGCCTCGGCGAGCGGCTGGCCGCCGACCTTCGCATGGAAGACGTCCGGGTACTGGGTCGCCGAGTGGTTGCCCCAGATCGTCATGTTGGTGAAGTCGGTCAGCGGCCGGGCGAGCTTGCTGGCCACCTGCGACAGCGCCCGGTTGTGGTCCAGGCGCGTCATCGCGGTGAACCGCTCGCGCGGGACGTCGGGCGCGTTGGACATCGCGATCAGCGCGTTGGTGTTCGCCGGGTTGCCGACCACCAGCACCTTCACGTCGTCGGCGGCGTGGGCGTTGATCGCCTTGCCCTGCGGGCCGAAGATGCCGCCGTTGGCCTCGAGCAGGTCACCCCGCTCCATCCCCTTCGAGCGCGGGCGGGCGCCGACCAGCAGCCCGACGTTGGTGCCGTCGAACGCCCGGTTGACGTCGTCGGTGATGTCGATCCCGCGCAGCAGCGGGAAGGCGCAGTCGTCGAGCTCCATCGCGGTGCCCTCGGCCGCCTTGACCGCCTGCGGGATCTCCAGCAGGCGCAGCTTGACCGGGGTGTCGGGGCCGAGCAGCTGGCCGCTGGCGATGCGGAACAGCAGCGCGTAGCCGATCTGACCGGCGGCGCCGGTGACGGTTACGTTGACGGGGGTGCTCACTGTTGAACGTCTCCTGTGTGGTTCGGGGAAATTCGGCGCGTCGCGGTGACCGCAGCTAGGGCCGGGCCATCGTCTCCTGCAGGCGCTCGTCGATCGCCGCGAGGAACTCCTGGGTGGTCTGGAACGGCTGGTCGGGCCCGACCAGCAGCGCCAGGTCCTTGGTCATCTGGCCGTTCTCGACGCACTCCACGCAGACGCGCTCGAGCGTCTCGGCGAACTCGGTGACCTCCGGCGTCTCGTCCATCCGCCCGCGCGCGGCGAGGCCGCGGGTCCAGGCGAAGATCGAGGCGATCGGGTTGGTCGAGGTCGCCTTGCCCTCCTGGTGCTGACGGTAATGACGGGTGACGGTGCCGTGGGC
>JAAYBF010000077.1 GCA_012718975.1 Solirubrobacterales bacterium
CCGGCGGCGCCGAGGTCCTGCAGCGAGGCGAGCAGCTCGCGGTCGAGCAGCTCGAGGCAGGCCTCCATGACCTTCTTCTCCTCGAACGGATCGCCGATCTGGACGGTCGGCCGCTTGTCGGCGTCGTCGTCGCCGAACTCGGCGCTGGCGAGCACCGAGGCGCCACCGATCCCGTCGCGGCCGGTGCGCGCGCCCATCAGCACGAGGTGGTTGCCGAGCCCGGCCGCTGCGCTGCGCGTCAGCCGCTCCTGCGGCGCGATCCCGAGGCACATCGCGTTGACGAGGCAGTTCTGCTCGTAGGGGCCCTCGAAGTAGACCTCGCCGCCGACGGTCGGCACGCCGATCGAGTTGCCGTAGTGGCCGATGCCGGAGACGGCGCCGTCGAGCAGGTAGCGCGACCGCTGGGAGTCGAGCTCGCCGAAGCGCAGCGAGTCGAGCACCGCGATCGGCCGCGCGCCGACGGCGAAGACGTCGCGCAGGATCCCGCCGACGCCGGTCGCGGCGCCCTGGAACGGCTCGACGGCGCTCGGGTGGTTGTGCGACTCGACCTTGAAGGCGACCGCGAGCCCGTCGCCGACGTCGACCGCCCCGGCGTTCTCGCCCGGTCCCATCAACAGGTGCGGCCCCTCGGTCGGCAGCCGGCCGAGCAGCTTCTTGGAGTGCTTGTAGGCGCAGTGCTCCGACCACATCAGCGAGAACACCGCCAGCTCCAGCCCGTTGGGCCGCCGCCCGATCTTCTCGCAGATCAGGTCGTACTCGGCGTCGGTGAGCCCCAGCTCCCGCGCCTGGGAGCGCAGATCCGGGACGTCCGCGAGATGCTCGCTCACGACGCCCTCGGCGGCGGTTCGGTGGGGGCCGGAGAGGGAGGCACGGGGCGCAGAACCATACCGGCGCCGGTGGTCGTCCTAGACCGTCTTGAACACCAGTCGCAACCCGACCGCCTGGGCGACGCGAACGAGGTCGCCGGCGTCGCTCGTCACGACGACGCGACCGTCGATGCCAGCGGCGACCACCACCGCCGCATCGTCGCCGCGCTCGGCCGCGATCAACGCGCCGGCGTCGTATGTGACACGCATCAGTCGGCAGAGCCGTCGATGACGCCCAGCTCGATCAGCTCCGCGCGCGCTTGGGCACGCTCCTCGGGAGTGAACGCACCGAACTCGGCCTCGTAGTCGGCGATCGCCTGGCGGCCACGCTCCAGCGCGAGCCGCTCCTCCTCCTCGGCGGTCATGCCCGGCGGGCGCAGCGCGGCCTTGACCCGCTCCAGGTGCTCCCTGGCCTCCTGCCACTCCTCAGGAGTGATCGGCTGCGGATCTGCTGTCACGGCGACGATGGTAGCGCCGCGTCCGTCGTGGATGTGGTGGTAGGGGCTCATGCCCCTGTAGGGGCGGATCCGCCGGCGCCCGCCCCCCTCCTCTCGCCGCTCGCCGGGGCGTCAGGCCGCGGCGAGGCGGGACGCGGCCAGCGACGCGAACAGGAGGCCGCCGTCGGCGGAGCCGGTGAGCGGGTCGACGGCGTGCTCTGGGTGGGGCATCAGGCCCATCACGTTGCGGCCCTCGTTGCAGACGGCGGCGATGTCGTCGAGCGAGCCGTTGGGGTTCTGGCCGGGTGCGTAGCGGAGCACGACCTGGCCGCCTTCTGCGAGCGCGGCGAGCTGGTCGGCGGGCGCGTGGTAGCGGCCGGTGGTGTGCTTGACCGGGATCGACAGCGTCTGTCCCGGCTCACACTCGGAGGTGAACGGCGTGTCGGCGTTGGCGACGACCAGGTCGACCTGACGGCAGAGGAAGCGCAGGCCGGTGTTCGGCAGCAGCGCGCCGGGCAGCAGCCCGGCCTCGCAGAGCACCTGGAAGCCGTTGCAGATCCCGAGCACCGGGCCGCCGGCGCGGGCGAACTCCGCGACGGCCTCCATCACCGGCGAGAAGCGGGCGATCGCGCCGACGCGCAGGTAGTCGCCGTAGCTGAAGCCGCCGGGCACGACGATCGCGTCGACCCCCTTGAGGTCGCGCTCGCCGTGCCAGAGGATCTCCGCCTCGCCGTGGCGCTCGCAGGCGAGGACCGCGTCGACCTCGTCGCAGCTCCCGGGGAACCTGACGACGCCGAATCTCATCCGACATCCCGAGGTGCTCGAGGGCGCGAAAACCGAGCAGTCCAAGGACGCAGGGAGCGTGGCGGCCGCCAGGCCGCGAGCGACCGAGGACGCCGGAATGCGACGGTTTGCAGCGTCACTCGTGCACCTCGATGACCTCGTAGTCCTCGATCAGCGGATTGGCGAGCAGCCGCTCGCACATCTCCGGCACCCGCGCGACGTCGTCGACGTCGAGCTCGACCAGGCGGCCGACGTGGACGTTGGCGACGCCGTCGAAGCCGAGCGCCGGCAGCGCCCGCTCGACCGCCTGGCCCTGCGGGTCGAGGATGCCCTCCTTCGGGCGGATCAGCACCCGCGCGCGGGTCACGACCCGCTCCGCTCCAGCCAGGCCGAGAACGGCTCGTCGGAGATCCGCTCGTAGGCGTCGACGTAGCGGGCGCGGGTGCCGGCGACGACGTCGTCGGGGATCGCGGGGGCGGGCGGCGACTTGTCCCAGCCGGAGCCGGACGCCCAGTCGCGGACGAACTGCTTGTCGAAGCTCGGCTGGCCCTGGCCGGACTGGTAGCCGTCGGCGGGCCAGAACCGCGACGAGTCGGGGGTGAGCACCTCGTCGGCGAGCACGATCGTCCCGTCGGGCCGGCGGCCGAACTCGAACTTGGTGTCGGCGAGGATGATCCCGCGCTCGCGCGCGTGGGCGGCGCCGAACTCGTACAGCGCCAGCGACAGCCGCTTGAGCTCCTCGAGCAGCGGCCGGTCGCCGAGGATCTCGGCGGCGCGGTCGAAGTCGACGTTCTCGTCGTGGTCGCCGACGGCGGCCTTGGTCGCCGGGGTGAAGATCGGCTCCGGCAGCTGCTCGGACTCGCTCAGCCCGGACGGCAGCTCGATCCCGCAGACGGCGCCCGTGGCCTGGTAGTCCTTCCAGCCCGAGCCGGTGATGTACCCGCGCACGACGCACTCGACGGGCGCCATCTCGAGCCGCTCGACCAGCAGCCCGCGGCCGCGGACCTCGTCGGGCACCTCGGTGTAGGAGACGAGGTGGTTGGCGACGATGTGGGTCGTGCGGTCGAACCAGAAGCACGACAGCCCGGTGAGGACCTTGCCCTTGTCGGGGATCGGCGTCGGGTGGACGACGTCGTAGGTCGAGATCCGGTCGGAGGTGACCAGCAGCAGCCGATCGTCCCCGACCGCGTAGATGTCGCGGACCTTGCCCTGGGCTACCGGCTGGAGGTCCGAGAGAGCGGATGAGGGGGTCACCCCCGCGAGGCTACCACCGGCTCCGGCGCGTCGACCGCCCGCGCGCGCGCCGAAATCGGCTCCCGCGATCTCCGGTGAGAGTTCCGGCCAAATACTGGCCGAAACTCTCACGCGAGCGTCGGCGCGGCCCGAGCGCGCGCGGCGTGGCCGCAGCCCTCACCCGAGCGTGTCGAGCCGGCCGACGATCGCCTCGGCGTGGCGGGTGAACGCCGACGGGTCGAAGATCGCGTCGAGGTCGAGCTCGGGGGCCGCCTCGGCGAGCAGGTCGCGGAACTCGATCCCCTCGTCCCAGGCGCGCTGGGCGTTGGCCTGGACGATCCGGTAGGCGTCGTCGCGCGAGCGGCCGGACTCGACGAGCGCGAGCAGCGCCCGCTGGGAGAACAGCGCCCCATGGGTGGCGCCGATGTTGGCGCGCATCCGCTCGGGGAAGACGACCATCCCGGACGCGATCCGCGTCGCGAGCCCGTGCGCGTAGTCGAGCGCGATCGTCGCGTCGGGCAGGATCACCCGCTCGACCGAGGAGTGCGAGATGTCGCGCTCGTGCCAGAGCGCGACGTCCTCGACGGCCGCCTGGGCGTAGCCGCGCAGCAGCCGCGCGATGCCGGTCAGCCGCTCGGAGACGATCGGGTTGCGCTTGTGCGGCATCGCCGAGGAGCCCTTCTGGCCGGCGCGGAACGGCTCGCTGGCCTCGAGCACCTCGGTCCGCTGGAGGTGGCGCAGCTCGGTCGCGAACCGCTCGAGACCGGCGCCGGCGAGCGCGACGGCCTGCAGCAGCTCGGCATGGCGGTCGCGGGCTACCACCTGGGTCGAGACGTCCTCGGCGGCGAGGCCGAGCCGCTCGAGCACCGCGGCCTCGAGCTCGGGGCCGTTGGCGGCGTAGGTGCCGACCGCGCCCGACAGCGCGCCGACCGACGCCTGCTCGACCGCCCGCTCGAGCCGGCGCAGGTTGCGGTCGGCCTCGAACGCGAAGCCGGCGAGCTTGACGCCGAAGGTCGTCGGCTCGGCGTGGATGCCGTGCGTCCGCCCGACGCTGAGCGTGTCGACGTGCTCGCGCGCGCGGGCGACGAGCGCGTCGCGGTAGCCGCGCGCGCCCTCGACGAGGATCGCGCCGGCCTGGCGGATCTGCAGCCCGAGCGCGGTGTCGAGCACGTCGGAGGAGGTGAGGCCGTGGTGGAACCAGCGGCCCTCCTCCCCGACCGACGCGGCCACGACGTCGACGAACGCGGCGACGTCGTGGTCGGTGACCCGCTCGCGCTCCTTGACCGCCTCGACCGTGAACGCCGCGCGCTCGCGGACCGCGGCCGCGTCGGCGGCCGGGACGACGCCCGCCTCGGCGAGCGCGTCCACGACCGCCAGCTCGACGGCGAGCCAGTTGTCGAGCTTGGCCTGCTCGGACCAGACCGCCCCCATCTCGGGGCGGGTGTAGCGCTCGATCACGCCGCGATGATCCGCGCGGCGAGCACGGCGGCGTTCTTGGCGCCGTCGACGCCGACGCAGGCGACCGGCACGCCGGGCGGCATCTGGGCGATCGCGAGCATCGCGTCGAGCCCGCCGGCGACCGAGGTCTTCGACGTCAGCGGCACGCCGATCACCGGCAGGTCGGTGTGGGCGGCGACGACGCCGGGCAGGGCGGCTGCGAGGCCGGCGCCGGCGATGATCACCTTCAGCCCGCGCATCTTGGCGTTCTTGGCGTAGTCGGCGACGACGTCGGGGTCGCGGTGGGCGCTCATGACCCGCATCTCGTGGCGGATGCCGCGGTCGGCGAGCTCCTTGGCCGCCTTCTCCATCACCGGCATGTCCGACTTCGACCCCATCACGATGCCGACGTGGGGGCTGTCGACGGCGAGATCGTCGAACTCGTGCTCGACCGCGGTCTCGGTGACGGGCTCGCCGCCGCTCTCGGGCTCGTTCAAGGCGCTACCTCCTGGACGCGCGCGACGGCCCGCGCGCCGATGTCGTGTCTCATCTGCTTTCCGTCGAAGTCGATCCGCTCGGCGACGCGGTAGGCGTTCGCGCGCGCCTGCTCGGGCGACGCGCCGATGCCGGTCACGTTGAGCACGCGACCGCCCGCGGTGACGACCTTGCCGTCGCGCTCGGCGGTGCCGGCGTGGAGCACTTCGACCTCCATGCCGTCGGCGGCGCGCAGGCCGGAGATCTCGTCGCCCTTGGAGGAGCTGGCCGGGTAGCCGCGCGAGGCGAGCACGACCGTCACCGCCCAGTCGGGCGACCATTCGAGCTCGGCGCCGGCGAGGCCGCCGGGCTCGGTCGCGGCCTGCAGCAGCGCGAGCAGGTCGGAGCGCAGGCGGGTGAGCACCGCCTGGGTCTCGGGGTCGCCGAAGCGGGCGTTGTACTCGAGCACCTTCGGGCCGTCGGCGGTCATCATCAGCCCGGCGTAGAGGACGCCGTGGAACGGGGTGCCGCGGCGGCGCAGCTCGTCGACGATCGGCTGGTGGACGGCCAGGCAGAGCGCCTCGGCGTGCTCGCGGTCGAAGCCGGGGACGGGCGAGTAGCTGCCCATCCCGCCGGTGTTGGGGCCCTCGTCGCCGTCGTGGATCCGCTTGTAGTCCTGCGCGGGGGCCATCGGCACGGCGCGCTCGCCGTCGCAGAGCGCCAGCAGCGACAGCTCCTCGCCCTCGAGGAACTCCTCCATCACGACCTCGGTCGCGCCGAAGCGCAGCTCGGTGAACATCTCCTCGACCGCTGCGCGGGCGGCTTCGGCGTCGGCGCAGATCGCGACTCCCTTGCCGGCGGCGAGCGCGTCGGCCTTGAGCACGACCGGGTAGGAGGCCTCCGCGAGCGCGGCGAGCGCGTCGTCGCGGTCGTGCAGGACCCGGTAGCCGGCGGTCGGGACGCCGACGGCGGCCATCAGCTCCTTGGCGAACCGCTTGGAGCCCTCGATCCGGGCGGCGGCCGCGGTCGGGCCGAAGGCGGTGATGCCGGCCTCGGCGAGCGCGTCGACTACCCCGGCGACCAGCGGCGCCTCGGGCCCGACGACGACGAGGTCGACCGCGCGCTCGCGCGCGAGCGCGACGATCCCCTCGACGTCCTCGGCGCCGACGGCGACGCACTCGACCTTGTCGCGCGCGATCCCGGCGTTGCCGGGGGCGCAGAGCAGCTCGGGGTGCTGGGGGCTGCGCAATAGGCGCCGCACCAGCGCATGCTCGCGCCCGCCCGCGCCGACTACCAGGATCCGCGTCACGTCAGAGCGATGCGATGAACTCGTCGACGGGGATCGCCGTGAGCGTCTCGTAGCGGCCGGTGCCGCGCGAGCCCAGCTCGAGCGAGACGCGCGCGATCGTCGCCTCGTCGGGGGCCTCGACGATGTTGACGAAGTCGTAGTGGCCGAGCACCGCCCACTGGGCCTTGACCTCGGCGCCCAGCTGCTCGATCTCGCGGTTGACCTCGATGATCCGCTGCGGGTTGTTCTTGATCGTCTGGACCCCCTCGGGGGTCAACGTGCTCAGGAGGACGTAGGTGGGCAAGACAGGTCCTTTCTGGTCGGCGCCTTCGCAACCTGTTTGTCGCAGTTTTCCGAATCTCATGCAAGCGGGTAGCCTGGCCCTGTCGTGAGCGGGATCTACGACGCCACCTGGGGCCGTGTCTTCGCGTTCGGCTACGACCGCTGGTTCGCCCGTGCCGAGCGGGCCGGTCTGCGCGACCTGCGCCGCCGCGCGCTCGCCCCGGCAGCGGGTCGGACGCTCGAGATCGGCGCCGGGACGGGCCTCAACCACGACCTCTATCCGGCGACCGTCGGCGCACTGACGCTGACCGAGCCGTTCGGCCCGATGGCGGCGCAGCTGCGCGAGAAGGCGGCGACGCTCTCGCCGCCGCCCGCCGTGATCGAGGCGCCGGCCGAGGAGCTGCCGTTCGCCGACGCGTCCTTCGACACCGTCTGCGTGACGCTCGTGCTGTGCACGGTGCCGGAGCAGCAGCGCGCGCTGGCCGAGATCGCGCGGGTCCTGAGGCCGGGCGGGCGGCTGCTGTTCCTCGAGCACGTCCGCTCCGACGATCCGCGCCTGGCGCGCTGGCAGGAACGGCTCAACCCGCTCTGGCGGGTCTTCGGCCACGGCTGCAACTGCAACCGCGACACCGCCGCGGCGCTCGAGCGCTCGCCGCTGCGGGTCGAGCGCTCCGAGGGCGGGCGGATCCCCGGAGCGCCGGGCCTGGCCAGCCCACTGCTGCTCGGCTCGGCCGTCGCGCCCGGCTCCGCCTGAGTGCCGATTATCCGAAAACGGATACGTACCGAAACTTGATTATCGGTTAAGCGGCGGGGTAGGGTCGCCGCGCGGCAGGCGCCTCCCGGACTCGACGGAGGAACCCTTGCGCCCTGCCCGCCGCACCGCCGGACTGCTGCTGATCGCCTGGCTCGCCATGGCCGCGCCCGCCGCCGCGCAGGGCATGTTCCTCGACTCCGACCGGCGCTGCTACGCGCCCCACCAGCCGATCGACCTGACCGGCTACGGCTTCACGCCCGACGGCGAGGTCGCGCTGATCGGCGGCGGCCTGACGCTCGGCTACGGCTTCGCCGACTACGACGGGATCTTCCGCGCTGAGATGCGCGCGCCGGCGCTGCCGTTCCCGCTGGCGGAGCTGCGCCTGACCGCCGTCGACCAGACCTACCGGCTCAACCGCGCCTCGACGACGGTGCGGCTGACCTCGGTCGCGGTCCGGGTCGGCCCGCGCGACGCGGCCCCGGGCGAGCCGCTGCGGATCCGCGCGCGCGGGTTCTTCGACGGCCGCGTCCTGTACGCGCACGTGCGGCGCGGCGAGCGGGTCCGCAACGTCCGCATCGGCCGCCTGCGCGGCGCCTGCCGGCGCCTGAGCGTCACGCGCCGGCTGTTCGGCGCCGACGCCCGCCCGGGCACCTACCGCGTCCACTTCGACACCGTCCGCCGCTACGC
>JAAYBF010000078.1 GCA_012718975.1 Solirubrobacterales bacterium
ACGGTGACCAGCCGGCCCTTGCGGACGGTCGTGCGGCCGTAGAGATGGACATCAACCTGTCCCTGGAGCTTGACGAGCAAGCTCGGGGTGGTGCGGATGCGGTTGCCGGTCGGGCCGAACCTGATCCCCTGCACCAGATGCACCTTCCCGGAAAGCGGCCGGTCGAGCAGCGGCGTGACCGCCCTAGCGGTGCCGATCACCGTCGACTCAGGACACTCTGCCCGGAGTGAGGCGTCGTAGTCGCAGACCATCGCCGGATCCACCGAGTTCTCAGGGTCCAACACCACGCTGTCGGGCATCACCACACGCGCCAGGCGGATGTTCGCCTGACCATCAGCCTGGCCCAGGACCGCCTTCAGGGCGGGGTGGCCGCCGGTCTTGGTCTGACGCTTGCCGATCAACCGCAGCCCGAGCTTCGGCTCGAAGTCCAGGGCCTGGCACTCGCCGACCTGGAACCGGGTGCGGACCTCGGCCGTCTGGCCGGTAGCCGCACCGAGGGTTCCGCCGACTGTCATCTCCTCACACGACGTCGGATTCACCACGAACCCGGGCTTGTCGACATCCACAGCCAGCTTCTGCAGCCGGACCGGGACACCCTTGACGATCGTCGGCAACGGATCACTCACGACAGTCACCTGGGCGGTCACGGGATCGACGTAGAGCTTCTGGCGAACGACCACATCCCCGAGGTCGTAGGGGCCAGCCTGCGCGGGAACCGTCACCCGCAACGAGAACGGCGCATCGCCGTAGGCGCCCTCGAGGACGACAGGGCCGGAGAGCCAGTACGGCTGCGAGCCAGGACCGGCCGCCACCCGCGCGGTGCCGACCCGCTGACCCACGTTGCCGGCCAGGTTCGCCAACAGCCCCTTCGGAAGGACGAGCTCCACGCCATTCAGGGCCGACTGGCCGTCGGGCTTATCGACCCGCAACACAAACGCGGAATCAGCACCCGCGACCGGCATCGCCGACCCCGCCGCAAACGACGGAGCGAACGAACCCAACACAGGCGCGCAATCCACACCGAACGACGACTGCAGATCAACCGAATGGCCCGCCCACGACGTCAACGTCGCATCCACCGTCTTGGCACCACAATCGGCCGGGGTCGCGAGCGCAGCCCGCGGACCCGACTTCAACCGCAACCGGACCGAATCGACCGGCAGCTGCGGATTGCCAGCGAACTCCGCCACAACACGACCCGTCCCCGGATCAACCTTGATCGCACCCGGCAACCGGATCGACAAACCCCGCTCAGCGCTCTCCAACACCAACGCCAAACGGAACATCTCACCCGACTCAGGCACATCCGACGCCTGCGAACGAACGAACACACCACCGCTGAGCGTCTCATCCAACGTCGGCGAAGTCGCCTCAACAGAGCCGATCCGCGACGCCGCCGGACACCCAACCGGACCATCAGACCCCAACCCAAGCTGAGCATCCGAACAAGCCACAAGGCCACCCGCACCAGCCGGATTGATCGACATCCCCTCCGGCAACGCAACCGTGACGTCCTTCAGATGCGGCGAGTCCAGACCCACCGGATCGGTCGGCTGCGGGAGGTCGATGTCGACATCCAGACCGGTCGGCGCGTCGGCAGCCGACTCCGTCGGCCGTACGTCGATGGCCGGCGTAAACGACAGCTTCTCGCAACCCGTCACCGCAGGAGCAGATCCCGACGTCTCGTGCCAAACCGACGGGTCCTGCCACGACCGCGCACGGAACTCCGTCACATCCGGCTGCCCATCGCACTCCGTCGGCAACCGCAGAAACGCACGCGGCGCGACGCCGCTCGGGTGACCGCCGGGAGCGAATGGGAATCCCGCTAGCGAGGCGGCACCGCGCTCCGGGGTGTGACTCGGGTCGGCCGGCACGCCCCACAGCGTCAGCTCGGAGCGGATCAGCGGGAACATCACGCTGATGTTCGGGATGTCGGTCCGCACGCCGTAATCGCCGGCGCGGATGCTCCCGATGATGTTGGTCGGTCCGTAGCTGAAGACGATGAAGGAGAACTGGGCGAGGTCACCATCACGCGGGACCACGTTGTAGACGGGGTACTCGTGCACCTGCACGCTCAACTCAGGCGTGGACGCGTTGGTCAGCTCACGGGCCCCGAAGGTAAGCGCGATCGTCCCAACCTGGGTCGAAGGGGGGCACGGCGTCATGTTGCTCGCCCCCGAGGCGAACACCTCGCGCGGGCAGCGTGGAGTGGCGGTCGGGTTGCCGATCATGCCGACCGGCAGATCGACCTGGATGTCCTTGACGTTGTCGTCGGGAAGCGTCCGGTACTTGTCCGGCGACGTCTCGATCAGCTCGGTCGTCGACTCCAGCTCGAACACCGTCTTGGCGGTGTGCGGCACCGCACCGGCCTGGGTCTCCGGCGTAGTCCCGTCGGCCTTGTAGGCCTCCGCGACCGACTCCGACTCCACGAACCCGAACTGGGCCTGGGCCGGACCAGCGAGGCCGAGCGCCAACGCGATCGCGGCGACGACCGCCGCCGCCAGCCGCCACGTCTTGTACCGCGGCCCACCGCCGGAGCGTCCGGCAGCTGGCTTTCTCATCTGGTCTCCCATCGCCTCGATCACTCCATTGCTCGAACGGGCGGCCATCACCGACCACCCGCCTTCCCGGCGTTCGGGGCGCGGAAGACGATCCGCCCCCGCGCCTGACGCCGCTGCCCATCCGCGGTCCGCAGACGAACAGTCACGCGCACCGCAAGCCGGCCCCGCTTGGCGAGCGCACGGCGCCCGGCCTTCGACAGCCGCACCCGCACACGCACCTGGCCGGCCTTGCCGACCCGCCGCGAGACGTTCACGATCCCGCGACCACGGACGGCCACACGGCCGGCCTCAGACACCCGCAGGCGCAACGCGCCGGCCCGGCCGCGGACCGACACCCGGCCACGCACCAGCGACACCCGCGCAACCCGCGGCACCGTCGCGTTCCCGGCCCCGCGGAACTCCGCCGACACCGGACCGCCGCCGGAGGGGCCCGACGGCGAGCCACCCTGACACCCGTCGCCAGAGCACGGAACCGCAGCCGGCGGCGGGGTGGGGAACCCGCCACCCACGCGCGCCACGTACAGATCCTGGTCGCCGTTGTCGAAATCGGCGGCGACGAGGCTCTCGTGGCTGGTGAACATCACCTCGCGGCCGTCGGGACCGACACCCCACAGCAACTGGTCGTAGGGACCGGTGCCGCTCGAGAGCAGCTTGTGCTCACCGTCGTCGTACTCGTAGACGTCGAACAGCGAGTTCGAATCGGCCGACACGAGCTGGTCGAGCGCGTTGAAGAACACCCGCCCGTCGTTGGTGACGTTGCGGCGCAGCCCCATGCGCCCGGGGCGATCCGCGCTGCCGGTCGTCCGACCGTGAATGCGCGCCTCACCCACCTGCGGGTCCCCGCTCGCCGGACACGAGACGCAGGTCAGCGAGTCGTCGTCGGCGTCGTAGAGCTGGACCTGATGGACGCCGCCGACGACCTCCACGTACGCGAGCTTGGAGCCATCGGGACTGGCCGTTCCGCCCGTCGTCGTGTCCTGCGTGGTGCCGGCATTCCACGGTCCGATGTAGCGGACCTCGCCGCTGTCGACATCGACCGTGTAGAGCTTGGGCGGATTGAGGCCGACCGGCGCTCCCGCCTCGAGGACGCCCGTGGCCAGGAAGTAGGCCCGGCTGCCGTCCTCGGCGAACGAGATGAGGTTGCGGCCGCCTATCGCCGCCGGCGACGCGTTGACCGATGGAGTCAGGAACCGCAGCTCACCCTCATCGGACGCCCCGGAGAGCACGTCGGAGAGGTCGTAGACGTAGAGGCCGCCACCCGGCGTCGCGTCCTCGGTCAGCCGCTCGGTGGTCGTGAAGAAGATTCGCGATCCGTCGCCGGTGCCGCCCATGAAGACGGGCTCCTGGCGCGCCTCGGGCACCGCCAGGAGCGACGGCGAGAGCGCGACGGTGCGCTCGTGGTCGATCCGCGCGAACAGCTGACGGGCGTCGTCGGTCGCCTGCGAGCAGCCCGGCGCCGCCCCGGAGTTCGGCTTGAACAGGATCACCCGGCCGTCGCGGGAGACGCGGCCGGGCGTGTTCGCGTCGCCGCTGACCGCCGTGATCCCACAGTCGTTGAACAGGTTGCCGGCGTCGTCGAGGGCCACCGGCACCGCCTCACCGCCGGTCCGGTCGTAGAGACCGCGCCCGGTCCGTGCCGCCTCGAGCGGCAGCACGAGCTTCTCGATGGTCGAGAAGACGACGTGGCCGAGGTCTGCGCTGGAGTCGACGAAGGTCGCGCCGTCGTCGGTGAGCTTCGGCTGGTTGTTGTGCGACAGCCAGACGAACTCGTTGCCGTCGACCGGCCGGAGGTAGATGTCGATCCCACCGTGGTCGTCGGGATCGCAGTTCGAGCGCGGCGCGTTGATCAGCGCCGCGGAGAAGTCGCTCGCAAACCCGTGCGGGGTCATGTAGCCGCCGAGCCCGCTCGGGTCGGGATCGCAGAACTCCGGCGTGATGTTGCGGGTCGTCCAGCCCCCGGGGGTGCGGCGCGAGACGAAGATGCCGAGATTGCCTGAGATTGGGTCTGCGAAGGGCGTGACGAGCCCGAACGTGGCTTGCTCCCCGCCGACCGAGAGGTAGGAGGTGCTGCCGGTGGTGCGCAGCTGCTGCAACCCGTAGCCGCCCTTGTCGGCCGGCGTGACCATCTCATAGGCGCGGCAGTCGGGCAGCTTGGCGGACGGGCCGACGCGGTAGTCCGCGTTGGCGCAGTCGTCGGCGGCCGCGGCCGGCGCGGCGGCGGTGAACGCCGTCGCGCCGATCGCCGCGGCGGCCGCGAGGAGGCGGGCCGTGCAACGCGCGGCTCGTGTCCGCGTGGCGGGCGGCCGCGCCCGGCGCCCTGTTCTGTCTTCCGGCGCCTCAGCTGCGAGCGCGCGCGATGTGGCCGTCATAGATCGACTCTCTCCCTTGGATCGGGACCCACGGCGCCCGCGTCCACCGCACACGCGGCGAACGTAAACGCTGTGGTTCCTAACTCGTTGGAGCGACGGTAAACCACTACGTTTACGACTGTCAAGCACCAACCCTACTGTGGAGCCGAGTCCGCCACCCCGGCGACTACCGCTCTAGCACGCGCCAAACCACGCCCACGGCCACGCCTCGGACGCCTACCGCGCCAGGCCGCCCCGGCGCCCGGCCGTCCGCTTCTGGGCGATTCACAGAACGCTGCGTCTCCCGCAGACCCCGGATATCCGCCAGCGAGTTCGCCCCCACAGGCGCCAGAACCGCGCGAGCGGGCCGCCTTGACAGACATAGACCACCACGTCTACAGTCGCCGGCATGTGGCCGCGCGCCGACGTCAAGCTGATCGCCGGACCGCACGACATGCCGCCGGCGGAGGTCCTCGAGGTCCAGCGCCAGCGGCTGCTGCGGGCGCTCACGCGGATGGTGACCCGCAAGGGCTACGCGGCGACGACCGTGCGCGACCTGCTCGGCGAGTCCGGCCTCTCGCGGCGCACCTACTACGACCTCTACGTCGACAAGGAGGCGTGCTACCTCGACGCCTTCGCGCTGATCGCCGCGGAGATCGAGGGCCGGGCGACGGCGGCGCTCGAAGAGGGCGAGGACCCGGAGGAGCGCATCCGGTCCGCCCTGCGCGCCGTCGCGACGTTCTGCGTCCAGGAGCCCGACGCCGCCTGCGCCTGCCTCGTCGAGAGCCTCGCCGCCGGCCAGCCCGGCCGCGACGCGCGCAGCGACCTGATCGGGCGGCTCGCCGACGCCTTCGCACCCGACATCGAGGCGCTCGGGGCGAGCGGGCCGTCGACGGCGATCCTCGCCCGGGCCACGATCGGCGGCGTCTTCGAGCTGCTCTACGGCCCGCTCGCCCGGCGCGACGTCGAGCGCCTCGCCGATCTCCGCGACGAGATCGGCGACCTGCCGCTCGTGCCGCTCGCCGCGCGCTGATCGGCTGCGCGAGCGCCCGGCCCCGGGGACACCGCCACCGATCAGGACACAGCATGTCTACGGTTGTCAGCCGTCCCCCGCCGTGGGATGCTTCCGCGGTCATGTGGGACCAGGCCGCGACGAAGCTCCCAGCCGGCCCGCACGGCCTCGACCCCGCCCTGGTCGCGCGCGTCCAGCGCGAGCGGATCCTCGACGCGACCGCCAGGGCCGTCGCCGACCTCGGCTACCAGGACGTCACGGTCGCGAAGATCCTCGACCGCGCCCGGATCTCCAAGCTCACCTTCTACGAGCTGTTCGACAACAAGGAGCAGGCGTTCCTGGCCGCCTACGACGACGCCGTCGCCCAGGCGCTGCGCCGCGTGGAGCGGGCCTGCGCCGCCGAGGCGCTCGCGCCGCCCGCCCAGCGGCTCGAGGCGGCCGTCGACGCGCTGCTCGGCTTCCTCGCCGAGGAGCCCGAGGTCGCCCGCCTCTGCGTGATCGAGGTGCTCGCCGCCGGCCCGACCGGCCGCCAGCGCCGCGCCGCCACGATGGACCGCCTCGCCGACCTGATGGCCGCGCTGCTCGCCGAGGCCCGCCCCGACCGCGACCTCGGCCCGATCGCCGCCCGCGCGCTGGTCGGCGGCGCCGAGGAGGTCCTCTTCACCGCGATCGAGCGCGGCGAGTCCGACCTCACCGCCCTCGCCGCCGAGATCGCCGCGACCCAGCTCAGGCTGATCGACGGCTGACGGCCGCCACGCTCAGCCGCCCATGCCCCGCGCGACGTCTGACCGAAGCGGAGGACGGAAGACGCCCGCTCGACGCATCTGAGACCCGAATCGGCGGCCATCGGGCCAACGATTAACGATTAGGCGTTTAAACGTCTAAACGATTTTCCGGCTGAGGCCCCTGGGTCGCTCGGCCGGGCGAGGCGGCCCCGCGCGCGCCGGTCAGCCGGTCGCGTCGGCGAGCTCGACGCGCTCGATGACGGCCGGCTCGGCCGGGCGGTCGCCGGCGTCGGTCGGCAGGCCCTCGATCGCGTCGACGGCCTCCATGCCCGAGACGACCTCGCCGAAGACGGTGTGCTTGCCGTCGAGCCAGGACGCCTCGGCGACGGTGACGATGAAGAACTGGCTGCCGTTGGTGTTCGGCCCCGCGTTGGCCATCGCGAGCTTGCCGCGCTGGACCTTGTGGTCGTTGAACTCGTCCTCGAAGGTGTAGCCGGGGCCTCCGGTGCCGGTCCCGAGCGGGCAGCCGCCCTGGATCATGAAGTCCTTGATCACGCGGTGGAACGACAGGCCGTCGTAGAAGCCGTCCTCGGAGAGCTTGCGGAAGTTCTCGACCGTCTTCGGCGCGTCGTCGTCGTAGAACTCGATCTCGATCGGGCCGTGGTTGGTGTGCAGGGTCGCCTGGCTCATCGCTTCGCCACCTCCAGCCGGAGCTCGACGCCCCGAGTCTCGTTGCCTTTGACCTTCTCGACCACCTCGTCCGCGCGATCGGCGGGAACGTCGACGAAGCTGAACCGCTGCAGCACGCGGACGTTGCGGACGTCCTCGCCGTCGAGGTGGCAGTTGTCGACGATCGCGGCGATCACGTCCGCCGGCTCCAGGCCGTCGGCGCGGCCGGCGCCGATCACGAGCTTGGCGGTCGGGCCGTCGTCGGGCGCGCGGCGCGGCTTGGTGTGACGCGGCCGGCGCGTCTGCGGCCGCTCGTCGTCGCCGTCGTCGCTGCGTCGCGTCCGGCGGCGCGGGCGGCGCTCGCCGCGCGGCTGCTCGCGCGCCGTGCTCTCCTCGGCCACTCCGGTCGCGCCGCCGTCGGCGTCGGCGGCTGCCTCCTCCGCCGCGGGCTCCTCGGCGGCCGGCTCCTCCGCGGCGGGTCTCTCCCGCTCAGGGGCACGCCTCGGCGGCCCGCCGTTCGCGCCGGTCCACTCCGGGATCTCGGTCTTGGCGTGGCGCTCGATCGCCGCCAGGTCGTCGCGCTGCTTCGGCGTGATCAGCGTGATCGCGCGACCGCTCTCGCCGGCGCGGCCGGTGCGGCCGATCCGGTGGACGTAGACGTCGGGAGAGTTCGGGATGTCGTAGTTGACGACGTGCGAGACGCCCGAGATGTCGAGCCCGCGGGCGGCGACGTCGGTGGCGACCAGCAGCCGCTCGCGCCCGCCCTTGAAGGCGATCATCACGCCGTCGCGCGCGCCCTGGCTCATGTTGCCGTGCAGCGTCTTGACGCGCAGGCCCTGGCGGTCGAGCGTCCGGGCGAGCCGGTCGACGCCGATCTTGGTGCGGGCGAAGATGATCGCCTGGGTCGGCCGCTCGGCCTTCAGCACCTCGGCGAGCCGCTCGGGCTTGTCCTTGTCGGGCACCTCGATGTGGAACTGCTCGACGGTGTCGATCGTCAGCTGGGCGGCCTTGACCTTGATCGTCTCGGGGTCGAACATCCGCTTCTCGGCCAGCTTCTTGATCGGCGGCGGCATCGTCGCCGAGAACAGCGCCGTCTGGCGGCCCGACGGGCAGCGGGCGAGGATCTCGTCGACGTCCTCGAAGAAGCCGAGGTCGAGCATCTCGTCGGCCTCGTCGAGCACCACGTAGCGCGCCTGGTCGAGGAAGAGGTAGTGGCGGCGGATCATGTCCATCACCCGGCCGACCGTCCCGACCACGACCTGCGCTTCGTTCTTCAGCCGCGAGGCCTGGTCGCGGATCGGCGCGCCGCCGAACACCGCGACGACCTCGATCCCCTTGTTGGCCGCATAGGCGCGCAGCGCCTGGGTGACCTGGATGCACAGCTCGCGCGTCGGCGTGAGCACCAGCGCCTGGACCTCGCTGTCGGACGGGTCGAGGTAGTCGAGCAGCGGCAGGCCGAAGGCGGCGGTCTTGCCGGTCCCGGTCTGCGCCTGGCCGATCACGTCGCGGCCCTGGAGCAGCAGCGGGATCGTCTCTTGCTGGATCGGCGTCGGCTCCTTGTAACCAAGGTGGTCGAGCGCGTCGCAGAGGTCCTTGGAGAGGCCGAGGTCGGCGAACGTCGTCATGCGGGCAATGAGACTACTGGTGCCAGAGCCTCGGGCCCGGGGCGCCCGCGCTCAGGCGGTCGTGTCGAGCGTGAGCTTGCCGGCCGTCCGGCGCGCCTCGAGATCGGCGTGGGCGCGCGCGGCGTCGGCGAGCGGGTAGGTGCCGCCGACGCGCGGCCGCAGCTCGCCGCGCGCCGCGCGGGCGAACAGGTCAGCGAGCGGCTCGGCGAGCATGTCGCGGCGGTCGAGCAGGTGCATCAGCCAGAAGCCGACGACCGCCCGGCTCGAGCGCAGCAGGTCGCCGTTGGTGACCGCCACCTTCTCGCGCGTCGAGTTCCCGTAGGCGACGATCCGCCCGAACGGCCCGAGCGCGGCGAGGCTCTGGGCGAACACCGCGCCGCCGGCCGCGTCGAGCACCACGTCGAGCGGCCGGCCGCCGTTGGCGGCGATCAGCGCGTCGGTGAGCGGGCCGGCGAGGCCGTCGCGGTCTGCGAGCGCGACGTCGCCGACGGCGGCGGCCGGGGCCGCGGCGGGCCCCGTCTCGGCGGCCAGCGCGACGTCGGCGCCGAGCTCGAGCGCCTCCGCGCGCCGCTCGTCCGAGCCGGCGGTCGCGATCACCCGACCGGCGCCCAGCGGGGCGGCGAGCTGGGTCAGCAGCGAACCGACGCCGCCCGCCGCCGAGTGGACGACGACGCTCTCGCCGCGGGCGAGATGGGCCGAGGTGCGCAGCAGGTGCCAGGCGGTCAGGCCCTGGATCAGCAGCGCGAGCGCGTCGTCGTCGGAGACCCCGTCGGGGATCCGGAACGCGCGCGCCGCCGGCGCGACCGCGTACTCGGCGTAGCCGCCGGTGCGCAGCAGCGCGATCGCCCGGTCGCCGACTCCCGGCACGTCGGAGGGCCCATGAGTGATTTTCACGGCGGAGGGGTCACGACCGCTCGTCGAGTCGTCGGCCGGCGGCCCGACGCGCTCGACCACGCCCGCCACCTCGCCCCCGAGCACGACCGGCAGCTCGTGCTTGGCGATGTACTGGTTGCGCCGCTGGTGGGTGTCGCCGAAGTTCAGCCCCGCCCGCGAGACTCGGATCAGCAGCTCGCCCGGCCCCGGCTCGGGCACCGGCAGCTCCGCCAGGCGCAGCACCTCGGGACCGCCGAACTCCTCGATCTGGACCGCCCGCATCGCCCGGCAGCGTAACCCGATCGCCACCCGGGGCATCGGTGTCGACGTTGCGGCGAAATATTCGCCGCAACGTCGACATCGATCGCAGGCCGCTAGCCTCAGGCGGCCATGAGCCTAGTGGTAGTCGGATCGATCGCCTTCGACGCAGTCAAGACCCCGTTCGGGGAGCGCGAGCGGATGCTCGGCGGGTCAGCCGTGCACTTCTCGCTCGCCGCGAGCTTCTTCACCGACGTGCGGGTGGTGGGACCCGTCGGCGCCGACTTCGGCGAGGCCGAGTACGCCGTCCTGCACGGCCGCGGCGTCAACACCGACGACATCGAGCGCGTCGACGGCGGCGAGACCTTCTTCTGGCGCGGCCACTACGAGTACGACTTCAACCAGGCCCACACCGACGACACGCGCCTCAACGTCTTCGGCGACTTCGAGCCGAAGCTGTCGGAGGCCTCCCAGGCCGCCGACCACCTCTTCCTCGCCAACATCCAGCCCGACCTCCAGCGCGGCGTGCGCGGCCAGTGCGGCGGCGCCCGCTGGGCCGGCCTCGACTCGATGAACCTCTGGATCGAGACCGCGCGCGACTCGCTCTGCCAGACGATCGCCGGCGTCGACCTCGTCTTCCTCAACGACGCCGAGATCCGCCAGCTCACCGAGCAGCCCAACCTCGTCCGCGCCGCACGCTCGGTGATGGACATGGGGCCGAAGGTCGTCGTCGCCAAGCAGGGCGAGTACGGCGCCGCGCTGTTCACCGAGAACGGCTTCTTCGCGCTGCCCGCCTTCCCGCTCGAGAACGTGATCGACCCGACCGGCGCCGGCGACTCGTTCGCCGGCGGCTTCCTCGGCTACCTCTCCGCCCAGGACGACTGGTCGAGCGAGTCGACCCTGCGCCGCGCGATGACCTACGGCTCGGCGCTCGCGTCGTTCAACGTCGAGGAGTTCGGCACCGAGCGCGTGGCGCGGCTGGAGCGCGACGAGATCGACGAGCGGTTCGAGCAGTTCCGCCAGATCACCGCGCTCGAGGCGCCCGCGACCGCCTGACGCGACCGCGGATCGAGGTCGCCGTCCCGGCGGGACACGCGCCGCAGCGTCGACCTCGATCCGGCGACCCGCCGGCCCTGTTCAGAACGCCGGATCGGGGGTACCCTGGAGGGTTCATGGACGCGATGGCATTCATCTGGATGTTCGTCGTCCTGAAGATCCCGATCGCGGCACTGCTGTGGCTGGTCTGGTGGGCGCTGAAGGAGCCCGAGCCGGCGGTCGGGAGCGACGAGGGCGACGACGGCGGCAACCGCCGGCCAGACCGTCCCCGCGCCCCGCGTGGCCCGCGCCGCGGCGGCCCGCACGGCGCCCCGCCACCCGCGCCGCCGCGCGTCCGCACCCGGGCCGTCGCCC
>JAAYBF010000079.1 GCA_012718975.1 Solirubrobacterales bacterium
AACGCCGCCGTCTTCCGGCGCTTCGCCAACCAGAACGAGAACATCGCCGAGACCGTCGAGCTACTGCCCGCTGCGCTCCGCTCGGGCAACACTGCGCTGGCGAAGATCGACGGGCTCGGGCAGGCGATGGAGAGCACCTTCACCAACCTCCAGCCCACCGCGCGCAACCTCGGCCCGGCGCTCAAGGAGCTGCGGCCCTTCTTCGCGGACACCGCGCCGGTCATCCGCGACGAGCTGCGGCCGTTCACCAAGGAGGTGCAGCCGATCGCCAAGGAGCTGCGCCGTCCGGCGCGCGACCTCGCGAAGGCGACGCCTGACCTCATGAAGTTCACCGAGGTCTTCAACGCCCTCTTCAACGAGTTGGCCTACGACCCGCCTGGCAAGGAGAACGGCTACCTCTTCTACCTGCCGTGGGCGAACCACAACACGAACTCGACGATCGCCTCCCAGGACGGCATCGGTCCGCTGCGCCGCAGCTTGATCCTGGCCTCCTGCTCGCAGCTCGATTCGTTTGAGACCTTCGGCGGGCGCAACGAGGACACCGGTGAGTACCGCAACCCCTACCTGGCGACGGTCATCCAGCTACTGAACGCTCCGAGCTTCGAGGCCAACTGCAGCGGTGGGGGTGGTGGCGAGTGATCAAGCAGGCTCCCAAGCCTCTGCAGATCGTGGCCATGGTGACGTTCGTCATGGCGTGCGTCGGCGTGCTGCTCTACCTCTGGCTCTCCTTCGGCGGCGTCATTCCGCTGCGCTCCGAGGGCTACCGCATCCAGGTTCAGTTCCCAGAGGCGGTGCAGCTCGCCGAGCAATCGGACGTACGGATCTCCGGGGTGCCGGTCGGCAAGGTCGTCAAGATCGAGCCGGGGCCTGAGAACACGACCGAGGCGACGCTCGAGATGCGCTCGCGCTACGCGCCGGTCCCGAAGAATGCTCGCGCGATGCTGCGCCAGAAATCGCTCCTCGGCGAGACCTACGTCGATCTGACCGTCGGTGATCGCACCCAGGGAGTGATCCCCGACGGCGGCAGCTTGGCGCGCAGCTCGGTTCACGAGACCGTCGAGCTGGACGAGATCTTCCGCACCTTCGACGACGACACCCAGCAGGCGTTCCAGGTCTGGATGCAGTCCCAGGCGTCCGCGGTCAACGGACGCGCGGCCGACATCAACGCGACCTTCGGCACGTTCCCCACCTTTGTCGAGGCAAGCGACGACATCCTCGCCGAGCTGCACGCCCAGGAGCGCGCGGTGAGCGACACGATCCGCGGCACTGGCAAGTTCTTCTCCGCGCTCAGCGAGCGTGATGGCCAGCTCTCGCGGCTGATCACCGAGTCGAATCGCCTGTTCCAGACGATCGCCGGGCGCAACCAGGACTTCGCCGCGATCTGGCGCGAGCTGCCGGAGTTCTCGCGACAGAGTCGCCTGACCCTGCCGCGTCTCACGCGGTTCGCGGAGAATGCCGATCCGGTCGTCAAGGCGCTGCAGCCCGCCGCGACCGAGTTCGCGGGCACCTTCAACGAACTCGACAAGCTCGCCCCCGAGTTCCGCGGGTTCTTCGAGGGGCTCGGTCCCGTTATCACGAAATCCGAGAAGGGCGTCCCGGCCCTGGAGAGCCTCTTGAGGGACTTCCCGCCGCTGCTCGCCGAGTTCGAGCCGTTCCTGCAGAACTTCAACCCGATCCTTGCCCACCTTGGTGAGAATCGGCGCGAGATCACATCCTTCTTCGGCAACGTGACCGCGGCGAGCAATGCCTGGAACCCGATGCTCGATCCAAGTGTTAGGGATGTCGATCGGATCTACGCCTTGCGCGCTACGCAGACTTTGAACCCATCGTCGCTCACTTACTTCCCGAGGACCTTGGGCCAGACGCGCGCCAACGCCTTCATGGCTCCGGGCGGACTCGACCGCCTCGCGGGCGGACTCGCCTCTTTCGAGACGTCTCAGTGCGGTAACGGCGATCCGGCGCCCCCGGCCCAGACCGGATCCCCCGAGCTCGTCGAGCTTGCACGTCTCGCGACCGACTTCGCCTTCAAGCCCACCGGCGACCGCAACGTCCCCCGCCCGCCATGTGTCGCCCAGGGCAACTACCCCGGCTTCGACACCCAGTACCCCCAGATCCGCGCCGAGCCGTAGTCGTAGCCCGTCCGTGGCGCTCGGCGAGTAGCCCCGGCCTCAGGTCGCCGCGACGACGAACGTGGCGTCCCGTGTGGCGTAGGTCGCCAGGTGGTCCGTCGTCTCGGCTCTGCGCCGAATCAGCTTGCTCGCCTGGCCGGACGGGCGGATGGCTACGGCGATCTCGATGCCTAGGCGGTCGGCGATCCTCGCCAGGGTGTCGATGCTGGGGTTGACGTCGCCGCTCTCGACCCGGTTGACATGTGGCTGTTTGACGCCGAGCCGGTCGGCGAGAGCTCGTTGTGAGAGCCCACGGTCCGCCCTTGCCCCCTGGGGCTCCATGGCCCATTGACTTCAGGAATGGAGCCGTTTACGATCATCGCGATCTGTGGTTGGCGACAGGTCGCCGTGGGGAGCGCGGGTCGAGGGAGAGTGGCCGCGAGCTGCGGGGAGAAGGACGGGCAGGCGGAGTGCGAAGGCCGAGCGGCTGGATCGCACCCGGGGGACCGGCCGGGGCTCTGGTGGGAGAGGGCGCCGGCCGGTGCCCGCTAGCGTTGCTGCCTCGCCCATCTCCGAGGAGGAACAGCAAATGGCAGCCAGCATCGACGACGCGAGCCGCGCACTGCTCGACGCCAAGAACTTCGTCCACGTCACCACGCTCAAGGCCGATGGGACGCCGCACACCGCGGTCGTGTGGGTCGACTCCGAGGGCGACGAGGTGCTCGTCAACAGTGCCGTCGGACGCGCCTGGCCGACCAACCTCGAGCGCGACCCGCGCGTCTGGCTGACCGTCGTCAACCTCGAGAACCCCTACCAGTACCTCACCGTCAGCGGCGAGGCCGTCGAGATCACCCAGGACGGCGCCGACGACCACATCAACGCGCTCGCCAAGAAGTACCTCGACAAGGACGTCTACCCCTTCCGCCAGCCCGACGAGGTCCGCCTCAAGATCCGCATCCGCCCCGACCGGGTGAAGCTGCACGGGGGCTGAGCGGGGAACGTGAAGAGGGGCTGGCCGACGCGATCGAGCGCCTCGGGTCGGCGGGTGAGGGCGACGCTCCCGCGGCGTGCAGGGAGGGATGGCCGTTGCGTGGGCGCCGTGGAGGTCCGTTGCGAATTTTTCGACTTCGGTGTATCGTTGGCTCATGGCGCGTCCGGCAACAGGTTCCGTTCCGCCCCCGGCTCGGGCGGGTGCTCTGCGCGAGCAGGCGCGGCGACTGGATGCCGCAGCCACTGCTGCTCCCGAGGGTCGGCCGATGCCGAGTCTCGACGAGCTCGGCATCGATGACATTGCCCTTCCACGGCAGGCGTTGGTGGCCGCGGCCGAGGCGCTTCGCTGTGAGGCCAGGGGGGAGCGGCCGGAGATCGTGGTGTTGCGCAAGGCGCTGTCAGCGCAGCAGGCGGCGGATCTGCTCGGCGTCTCGCGACCGCATCTCAATGTCCTCCTCGATCGCGAGCGGATCCCCTACACGACTACCGCCGGCGGGCATCGTCGGATCAGGCGCAGCGACGTCGAGGCCTTCCGTGACCGGCGGGCTCGCGCCGAGGCCTTGATGCGCGAGTCGATGGCCGCGGCAGACGAGCTCGGCTCTACCGAGGACTGACCTAGGCAGCAGATATGCTGCGCCGATGGCCGCCCCTCGTGCCATCGTCGATGCTGACGTCCTCTATCGCCGCCATGCGCGCAACCTCCTCGTATGGCACGCGATCGCGGGTCTCTTCCAGTTCCACTGGTCACGTCGCATCCTCGACGAGACGCGCGCCAATCTGCTCGCCAACGTCAGGCTTGCTTCACTGGATCGGGCAGCGAAAGCCGACCAGATCCTCGACCGGGTGACCGAGTCCCTCGACTTGGCGATCGCGGGCTCTGAGGTCCGGCCAAGACGAGATCGACGCGATCGAGTCTGCGATGACCAACCATCCCAAGGACCGGCATGTACTCGCAGCCGCCGTCGCGTGTCGCGCCGACACCGTGGTCACCTACAACACGAAGGACTTTCCGCGCCGTGCGGCTGAGCCGCACGGGGTCGTGGCCCGATCGCCGGACGACTTCCTCGTTTCTCTCCTCGAGCCGTCCACCCGTGACGTCGCTGTCGCGGCGCTGCGTCAGCACGCTGCCTTTCACGGGTGGTCGGTGTCCAGGCTGCTCGACACCATAGGTTCGGCTGGTTCTCGTGGACCTGCGATAGCTCCGCGCTACGCGAGACTCATCGCGCGAGGCTCCGGCGTTGCGGAGCGTCGTCCTCAAGGGGCGCCTTGACGGCCGGCGGTGTCACAACCACGCACCCTCTCTCGTCTCAACGGGTAGAACCGGATAGAGGAGGTCGAGATGAGAGTGCTGGTGGCAGGAGCGACGGGGGCGATCGGCAGGCAGCTGGTGCCGCGGCTGGTGGAGGCGGGGCACGAGGTGGTCGGGATGACGCGCGACGAGGGCAAGGGCGACGCTGTGCGGGCGCTCGGGGCGCGGCCGGTCGTGGCCGACGCGCTCGATCCCGACCAGGTCGCGGCCGCGGTCGCGGCGGCCGAGCCGGAGGCGATCGTCAACCAGCTGACGGCGATCGCGAGCGCGACCGGCCTGCGCAACCTCGACCGCGCCTTCGCCCCCACCAACCGCCTGCGCACCGAGGGGACCGACCACCTGCTGTCCGCCGCGCGCGCCGCCGGCGTGCGGCGGTTCGTCGCCCAGAGCTTCGCCCCGTGGGCCTACGCCCGCGTCGGCGGCCCCGTCAAGGACGAGGACGCGCCGCCCGAGCACGACCCGCCCGCAACCGTGCGCGAGACCGTCGCCGCGATCCGCCACCTCGAGCGGGCCGTCGTCGAGGCCGACGGCATCGACGGGATCGTGCTTCGCTACGGCGCCTTCTACGGCCCGCACACCTCGATGGCACCCGGCGGCGAGCAGCTCGAGGCGATCCGCAAGCGGCAGTTCCCCGTCGTCGGCAAGGCTGGCGGGATCATGTCGATGATCCACGTCGCCGACGCCGCCGAGGCGACCGTCGCCGCGCTCGAGCGCGGGCGGCCCGGCATCTACAACATCGTCGACGACGACCCGGCGCCCGTCTCGGAGTGGCTGCCCGCGATCGCACGCACGGTCGGCGCCAAGCCGCCGCGGAGGGTGCCCCGCTGGCTCGGCCGGCTCTTCGCCGGCGAGGCGCTGACGGTCATGATGACCGAGGTGCGCGGCTCCTCGAACGCGAAGGCCACGCGCGAGCTCGACTGGCAGCCTGCCCACCCGAGCTGGCGCGAGGGGATCGCGGAGACGGTCGCTTGAGCGGGGGCGGCCTCGGCGCCGGCGAGCGCGCCGACCCGGACGGCGTCGACGAGCGCCCCCACGCCGACGCCGCGCTCGAGCAGCTCCGCCCCGACGCGTTCGCGGTTGCCTACCGGATGCTCGGCAGCGTCGCCGACGCCGAGGACATCGTCCAGGAGGCGTTGCTGCGGCTGCACTCCGCGCGCGAGCGGGGCGAGCGGATCGCCTCGCCGCGCGCCTACCTCGCCACCGTCACCACCAGGCTGGCGATCGACCAGCTGCGATCGGCGCGTGCGCGTCGCGAGAGCTACGTCGGTGACTGGCTGCCCGAGCCGCTCGTCGGCGGCGACGCCGCGCCACTGTCACACGGCAGCCTCCCCGACGATCCCGCCCGCCGTGCCGAGTTGTCGGACTCGCTCTCCTGCGCGTTCCTCGTCCTGCTCGAGCGCCTCACCCCCGAGGAGCGGGCCGCGCTGCTGCTTCACGACGTCTTCGACTACGGCTACGGCGAGGTCGGCCAGGTCATCGGCAAGAGCGAGGCCAACGCGCGTCAGCTCGCGTCGCGGGCGCGCCGCCATGTCACCGCCGGACGGCCGCGGTTCGAGGGCAGCGAGGAGCGCCGGCGCGAGCTTGGCGAGCGGTTCTTCGAAGCGATCGAGAACGGCGACATGGAGGCGCTCGAGGCGCTGCTCGCCCGCGACGTCGTGCTGCGCGGCGACGGGGGCGGCAAGGTGCCGGCGCTGGCCCGCGCGCTCCACGGCGCCGAGCGGGTCGGGCGCACGCTCGGCGCCTGGTTCCGCAGCGGCCTGCGCGGCGACGCGCGCACCGAGCGCGGCGAGATCAACGGCCGCCCCGGTGTCCTGCTCCGGGCCGCCGACGGCGGCGTGATCGGCACGATGTCGCTGGAGATCGCCGACGACCGCGTCGTCGGCATCTACGCCGTCGTCAACCCCGACAAGCTCGCCCACCTCGGCACCGTCGGCGACATGCGGGCCATGCTCCGCGGCGGCCGCTAATCTGCGGGGCCAGTGGTTCCTGACACCTCGGCAAACGCGATCCTCGGTCGCCTCGGCCATCAGCGCGCCACGCTTGCGGACTTCGAGGCCGCGCATGGAGTCAGCCTTCCGCGCGACGGTGAGGGCTGATCGGGAGCGGTACGGCTCTGGCCGTTAGACCCGCTAGGCCCGCTCCAGCGCGCGGGCGCGGGCGGCGGCGCGGTCGAGGGAGGCGCCGCCCTCGATGCTGACGCGGGGGAGGATGCGGTCGAGCCAGCGGGGGAGCCACCAGCAGCGGTCGCCCATCAGGCGCATGGCGGCGGGGACGAGCAGGCAGCGGACGATCGTCGCGTCGATCGCGATCGCGACCGCCAGGCCGACGCCGAACTGCTTGACGACCGCGTCGCCGCTGAGGATGAAGCTCGAGAAGACGCAGACCATGATCAGCGCCGCCGAGGTGATCACTCGGCCGGTGTTCGCGAGGCCGTCGACGATCGCCTTGCGCGTGTCGCCCGACTCGAGGAAGTGCTCCTGGATCTGGGAGAGCAGGAAGACCTCGTAGTCCATCGACAGGCCGAAGAGGATCGTGAACATCAGCAGCGGCACGTAGCTGGCGATCGGCGTCGGCCCGTCCAGGCCGATCAGGCTCGCGCCGTGGCCCTCCTGGAAGACGAACGTCAGCACGCCGAAGCCCGCGCCGACCGACAGCAGGTTCGCCACCGCCGCCTTCAGCGGCAACAGCAGCGAGCGGAACGCCAGCATCAGCAGCACGAAGCTGAGCGCGACGACGATCGCGATCATCAGCGGCAGCTTGTCCGCGATCCGGGCGGCGAGGTCGATGTAGCCGGCGGTCTCGCCGCCGGCGAAGACCTGCATGTCCTCGCCCTGGATCGCGTTCGGCACGACGTTGTCGCGCAGGTTCTCGACGAGGTCGCCGGTCTTGGGGTCCGAGGGGGCGGTCGTCGCGATCGCGGTGAAGACCGCGACCGTCTTGGCCTTGTCGACCGTCGCCGGCGACACCGACGCGATCCCGCTGGTCTTGGCGATCGCGTTCTCGAGCCCTGTGAGGCGCGTGTCGCTCGCCGGGCTCTGGGCGATCTTCAGCTGAGCCTCGGCGTCCTCCTGCTGCTGCGGGGTCTGGGCCGCCGCGAGCTGCTGCTGGGCCTCCGTCACCGCCTGCGGCGAGGACTTCGCCGGGCTGCCGAGCTGCACGCCGATCAGCAGCGGCCCGTTCGCGCCCGGGCCGAAGCCCTTCGCCATCAGGTCGTAGGCGGTCCGGGCGGTGGTGCCCTCCGGCAGCTCGCCGTCGTCGGAGGAGCCGAGCTCGAGGTTGAGCGTCGGGATCGCCAGCACGATCAAGACGAAGCCGCCGGCCAGCAGCGACCGCCACGGCCGCGCGGTGACGCCGTCGGCCCAGCGGCGCCAGCCGTGCGGCTGGCGGTCGTCGGGGTGGGTGCGGCCGAGCTTGACGCGCAGCGAGTCGATCCGCGGGCCGAGCGCGCCGAGCAGCGCCGGCAGCAGCGTCGTCGCCGCCAGCACCGCCACGACCACCGCGACCGCGGCGCTGCAGCCCATCGCGCCGACGAGCGGGATCCCCGACACCACCAGCGAGCAGAGCGCGACCACCACGGTGCTGCCGGCGAAGACGACCGCGCCGCCCGCGGTGCCCGTCGCGCGTCCGATCGAGTCGAGCATCGCGGTGCCGGCGCGCAGCTGCTGGCGGTGGCGGGTCACCAGGAACAGCGCGTAGTCGATGCCGACGCCGAGGCCGATCATCGTCGCCAGCGTCGGCGCGACGCTCGGTACGTCGAAGACGTGGCTGAGCAGCTTCAGCAGCGCGAGCGTCGAGATCAGTCCGAGGACCGCCGTGATGATCGGCAGCGCCATCGCGGTCGCGGTGCCGAACGCGAACAGCAGGATCACGATCGCCGCCGCGATCCCGATCGCCTCGCTGGTGTCGGTGTCCGACTGCGACAGCGACTCGCCGAGATAGCCGCCGGCCGCGACCTCGATCCCGGCGTTCGACGCCGGCGCGGTGAGGTCGAAGACGTCCTGGGCCTCGTCCGGCGTCAGGTCGCTCGGGCTCTCGCGCAGGACGACCGAGATGTAGGCGATCTTCCCGTCCTTGCTGACCGCCGCCGCCCCCTCCGGGCTGAGCGGGCTGATCGCCGAGCGGACGTCCGGTGAAGAGCGCAGCCGCTTGACCGTCTTGTCGATCGCGTCGCTGTTGGACTGGTCGGTGAGCTTGCCCTCGCCCGCCTGCAGCAGGATCGGGTTGGTCCCGTAGGCCTCGTTCGGGAGGCTCTGCTCGAGTAGGTCCTGCGCCTTGGTCGAGCCGCTCCCCGGCAGCGAGAGATTGTTGTTGTTGTTCGCGCCGATGCCGAAGCCGGCGACGGCGAGCGCGATCGTCGCGACGAGCCAGATCCCGATGACCGGCCAGTGGTGGCGCGCGCAGAAGCGGCCGAGTCGGTAGAGGGCGCCGGTCACCGCGGGCAATCTACTCGGCAGCCGCGACGGCGAGAAGGCGCCGCGCGGCATAGGCTGGACGCATGGACGACGCCGCGCAGGAGATCGAGCGGATGCGCCAGTCCTACGAGCGCGGCACGCTCTCCGAGGACGACCTCGCGTCGACCTGGCTCGAGCAGTTCGAGCGCTGGCTGGCGGACGCGCTCGCCGCCGGGATGCCCGAGCCGCACGCCATGGTGCTCGCGACCGCCGCCGGCGACGGCGCGCCGGGCGCACGAACCGTGCTGCTGCGCGGCGTCGACGAGCGCGGCCTGCGCTTCAACACCAACTACCGCTCGCGCAAGGGCCGCGAGCTGGGCGCCAACCCGCGCGCCACGCTGCTTTTCCCCTGGTACGGGCTGCAGCGCCAGGTGATCGTCGACGGCGACGTCGAGCGGGCGACCGCGGAGGAGTCCGACGCCTACTTCGCCCAGCGTCCGCGCGCGTCGCGGATCGCCGCGGCGGCGAGCCCGCAGTCCGAGCCGATCGCCGGGCGCGACGAGCTCGAGCGGCGGTTCGCCGAGCTCGAGGCCGAGTACGCGGGCGTGGACGACCCGCCGCGCCCCGACCACTGGGGCGGCTACCTCGTCGTGCCGCGCGCGGTCGAGTTCTGGCAGGGCCGGCGCAACCGCCTCCACGACCGGCTGCGCTACCGCCGCGCCGACGGCGGCGAGTGGGTGGTCGAGCGCCTGGCCCCTTGACGCGGGTCTCTAGCCTTGGAGGGGAGCCACCAAGGAGAGCCCGTGTTCGAGTTCCTGTCCCGTAGCGAGCCGCAGTTGCCGAGCCGCGAGGACGCGCTCCCGGGTCGCGAGGCCGCGATCGTCGCGCCCGGCGACCACTTCGTGCTCGGCACCCCGATCGCGCCGCCGTTCCCCGAGGGCACCGAGAGGGCCGTCGTCGGAATGGGCTGCTTCTGGGGCGCCGAGCGGGTCTTCTGGCAGCTGCCGGGCGTGTACACGACCGCCGTCGGCTACGCGGGCGGGTACACGCCGAACCCCACCTACGAGGAGGTCTGCAGCGGGCGTACCGCCCACACCGAGGCGGTGCTCGTGGTCTTCCGGCCGGCGGAGGTCTCCTACGAGCAGATCCTCAAGGCGTTCTGGGAGAACCACGACCCGACCCAGGGCATGCGCCAGGGAAACGACGTCGGCACCCAGTACCGGTCGGCGATCTACTTCGCGGACGATGCGCAGCGCGCCGCCGCCGAGCGGTCCGCGCGCGGGTTCGGCGAGGCGCTGGCCGCAGCGGGTCACTCCGGCGAGATCACCACCGAGATCGCGGCCGCCGGCGACTTCTTCTACGCCGAGGACTACCACCAGCAGTACCTCGCCAAGAACCCCGGCGGCTACTGCGGCCTGGGTGGCACCGGCGTCTCCTGCCCGGTGGGCCTGGCGACCTGAGCGGCGGCGCCGCCCCGCG
>JAAYBF010000080.1 GCA_012718975.1 Solirubrobacterales bacterium
CCGACGTTCTACTCGGGGACGCTGCTGCCGACGGCGGCCGTGAACGCGGGCGGCCACGCGGCGGTCGCCTGGTCGGCCGGCGCGCCCGACACCTTCCATACGCTGCTGGCGCGCTACGAGGTCGCCCGGCCCGCGGGACCGGGCGGCGGGCCGGGGGCGGGAGCCGACACCACGCGGCCGGTGATCGGAAAGCTGCGGCTCAACCCGCGCCGCTTCGCCGTCGCCGGCCGGCGCGCCGCCGGCAAGCGGCGGGTGAAGCGGGGCTCGACGCTGCGCTTCCGGCTCAGCGAGCGGGCGACCGTGCGGATCCGCATCGACCGCCTCCAGCGCGGCCGCCGCGCCGGCGGACGCTGCCGCCCGGCGGCGAAGACGGGCCGCCGCTGCCTGCGGCTGCGCCGCGCCGGGACGCTCGTCCGCCGCGACCGGCGGGCGGGCGCCAACCGCATCCGCATCTCCGGCCGGATCGGCCGCCGCGCCCTGCGCCCCGGCCGCTACCGCGCCACCGTCGTCGCGATCGACAGCGCCGGCAACCGCTCCAAGCCCCGCCGGGTCGCCTTCCGAATCGTCCGGGCACGCTAGCCACGAACGGGTGGGCGCCCGATCGGGCGCCCACCCGTTCAGCTCTAGGCTTGACTTCCCGGCTGCCATAATCAAGCTTACGCGTTAACCTTGATTACATGGCCGAGCTGATCAAGGCTAGGTGGGACCCGCTGCCGGCGGGGGCGGGACTGCCCCGCCGCGCCCGCCGCGGCTGCGACTACGAGGCCTACGTCCCCGATCCGCTGCGCGGCCGCACGTTCACCCTCGACGGCGACACGGCCGCCGAGGTGACCGACGCCGAGCGGGCGGTCGAGCGGCTGCAGCACGAGGCGAGCTCGCTCGCCGACCCGGAGGCGATCGCGCGCCTGCTGCTGCGCGCCGAGGCGGTCGCCTCGTCGCGGATCGAGGGGCTGGAGGTCGGCGGACGGCGGCTGCTGCGCGCAGCGCTCGCGCTCGACCTCGGCGAGCAGCCGCGGGACGTCACCGCGACCGAGATCCTCAACAACATCGACGCGATGCGCTGGGCGACCGAGACCGCCGCCGGCGCGGAGCGGTTGACTGTCGCGCACCTGCTCGAGGTCCACCGCCGGCTGGTGGCGGGCACCCGACTCGAGCATGTCGGCGGCAGGGTCCGCGAGGAGCAGAACTGGATCGGCGGCAGCTCCTACAACCCCTGCTCGGCCGCCTTCGTGCCGCCGCCGCCCGACCGGGTCGCCGGCCTGCTCGAGGACCTCTGCGACTTCTGCTGCGAGGACACCCTGCCGGCACTCGCCCAGGCCGCGATAGCGCACGCCCAGTTCGAGACGATCCACCCGTTCGCCGACGGCAACGGTCGCACCGGCCGCGCGCTGATCCAGGTGCTGCTGCGACGTCGCGGGCTCGCTCCGACGGTGCTGCCGCCGGTGTCGCTGGTGCTGGCGACATGGTCCGCCGACTACGTAGCCGGCCTGACCGCCACGCGCGAGCCGGGCCCGCCGGACTCCCCCGTCGCGGTCGCGGGGCTCAACGCCTGGGTGGCGCTCTTCGCGGCGGCGACGGCCCGCGCCGTCGCGGACGCCGGCGCCTACGAGGCGCGGGTGAGCGACCTGCGCGAGCGGTGGCGAGCCGCTGTCGGCCCGGTCCGCTCAGACGCCGCCGTGCTGCGGCTGATCGACGCTCTCCCGGGGGCCCCGATCGTGACTGTCGGCAGCGCAGCCACGCTGATCGGACGCAGCGTCCAGGCCACCAACTCCGCGATCGCCCAGCTTTGCGGTGCCGGCGTCCTCACCCAGACGACCGTCGGCCGCCGCAACCGCGCCTTCGAGGCCAGCGGCCTGATCGACGAGTTCACCGCCCTCGAGCGCCAGCTCGCCAGCCCCGCCGCCGACACTCGCGTGTCCCCGCCGGTCCGGCGGGTTCCCTACCGACCGAGCTGACGCGCCCGGCACTCGATGAGTGATTCGCCGGCCCTGGACTGCACGACTACTCATCGAGCGTCAGGCGGCGGCCGAAGGCGGCAATAGTCTCGCGCGATGGCCCGCAAGCGCCAGCCGCGCCGCAACACCCTGTTCGGGACGTTGGGGGCGGCGATGGAGTGGTACGACTTCACGCTCTACGTCTTCCTCGCGCCGGTCATCTCGAAGCTGTTCTTCCCGGCCGACGACGAGATCGCCTCGCTGCTGGCGACCTTCGGGGTCTTCGCCGCCGGATACCTGATGCGGCCGCTGGGCGCGGCGGTGCTCGGCAACCTCGGCGACACGCGCGGGCGCAAGGCGGCGCTCGCGATCTCGATCACGATGATGGGCGCCGGCATGGTGGCGATCGGCCTGCTGCCGACCGAGGCGACGATCGGCGTGCTCGCCCCGATCCTGCTGGTGGCGCTGCGGCTCGTGCAGGGGTTCTCGCTCGGCGGCGAGTTCAGCGGCTCGATCGTGCTGCTCGCCGAGAGCGCCGAGCCGCGCCGGCGCGGCTTCACCACCAACCTCGTCCAGATCTCGACCGGCAGCGGCTTCCTGCTCAGCTCGGGGACGGTGGCGCTGCTGCACCTGCTGCTCAGCGACAGCCAGATGGAGAGCTTCGGCTGGCGGCTGCCGTTCTTCCTCGGCGGGGCGCTCGGGGCGCTCGCGCTGTTCCTGCTGCTGACGCGGGTGACGGTGCCCGACAAGACCGAGGCGCCGCCCGAGGTGCCGTTCAAGGCGCTGATGCGCACCGAGCGCAAGCCGCTCGCCCTGACCTTCCTGCTCAACGGCCACCAGTCGCTCATCTACTACGTCGTCGCGACGTTCGTGCCGACATTCGTCACCTCGATCCTCGACGGCCCGCCGGAGGACGGCCTGGCCGCCTCGGCGCTGGCCGCGGTGGTGTTCATGGCGCTCTGCCCGCCGGCCGGGGCGCTCAGCGACCGTGTCGGCCGGCGGCCCGTGCTCGCCTGGTCGGCCGCCGCGATGGTCGTCGCGGGGGTGCCGGCGTTCCTGCTGATCTCCGAGGTGGCGCTGGTCGCGGTGATCGCCGGCCAGCTCGCCCTGATGGTGCTGGTGGTCGGCTTCACCGCGCCGGCGCTGACGACGGCGACCGAGCTGTTCTCCGCACCGACGCGCTACAGCGGCGTCGCGGTCGGCTACAACCTCGGCGCGACCGTCTTCGGCGGCACCGCGCCGATGATCGCCACCGCGCTGATCGCGATCACCGGGACGAATCTCGCCCCGGGCATCCTGATCGCCGTCGCGTCGCTGCTGGTGCTGTTTGTCGTGGCGCGCACGCCCGAGACCGCCCCCGCGCGGATCGGCGCCGACCCGCTCGCCGCCGACGGCGACCCCGCTTTTACCACTCGATGAGCGGTTTTTCGGCCCTAGGGGGCACGATCACTCATCGAGCGTCAGCGTCCCGGTCGCGCTCGCCGTCGCCGTAGCGGTCGGCGGGCTCGTAGACCATCCGCCGGTCGACCTCGCCGTAGAGCTTCATCCCGATCGGCCGCTCGCGCTCCTCGGCGAGGTGGCCGATCAGGCCGGCGACGCGCGCCAGCAGCGCGAAGCCGCGCGCCAGGTCGGGCGGCAGGCCGAGGTCGGCGAGCGCCGCGCCGCCCGCGCCCGCGCCGTTGATCGGCAGCCGCCGGCCCGAGACCGCCTCGTTCGCCGCCCGGACCGCCTCGAGCAGCCGCAGGTGGGGGCCGAGGGTTCCCTCCTCGCGTGCGATCTCGTAGACCCGCGGCACGCGCGGGTCGAGCTCCTTGTGGATCGGGTGGCCGAGGCCGGGCACCCGATCGCCGCCGTCGATCCGGGCGCGCACCGCCCCCTCCGCGGCGGCCGCCAGCTCCGCCTCGCCGCTGTCACCGTCGAGGCCGGCCTCCGCCACGACCGCGTGCAGGAAGCGGGCGGTGTCCTCGGTCGGGCCGAGGAAGACCGAGCCGCCGCCGAGCAGCCCGGCGGCGATCGCTCCCTGGAGCGACTCCGGCGCACCGGTCTGGGTGAGGCGCGCGGCGAGCACGATCGGGGTGAGGCCGTGGTCGGTGAGCGAGACGAGCACCGCGTCGAAGACGCGCCCCTCGCCCGCGGTCGGCATCCGTCCGGACGCCAGCAGGAACGCCAGGCTGGTGAACGGCACCGTGCCCATCAGCTCGCCGGCGAGATCGCGCCCGCAGACGGTGATCGTGTCGGGAGTCGAGTGGCCGATCCCCGAGCGGATGTAATCCTCGTCGCTCATCGTCGCGCGTGCTCCCGCCCGTCGCTCACTGCGCCTCCGCGTCCCATTCGCCTCCTGTCAGCTCGGCCGGCAGGCGGTGCTTGGCGACCCGCCCGGTCGGCGTGTGGGGCAGCTCGTCGACCAGCTCCAGGTAGCGCGGCACCTTGAAGCGCGACAGCCGCTCGGCCGCGAAGTCTCTCAGATCGCACGGGTCCGGCCGGGCGCCCGGGCGGGCGACGACGAAGGCCTTGACCTCCTCCTCCGAGAGCGCCGACGGGACGCCGATCACCGCCGCCTCGGCGACGTCGGGATGGTCGGCGAGCGCCGCCTCGACCTCGGCCGGCGCGAGGTTCTCGCCGCGGCGGCGGATCACCTCCTTGATCCGGCTGACGAACGTCACGGTGCCGGCGTCGTCGTCGCGGCGGACGAGGTCGCCGGTGCGCAGCCAGCCGTCCGGCGTGAGCGCTCGCGCGGTCTCCTCCGCCATCCCCCAGTAGCCCAGCATGACGGCCGGGTTGCGCAGCCACAGCTCGCCGGTCTCGCCGACGGCGACGTCGCGGCCGTCGCCGTCGACGACGCGCGCCTCGTTGACCTCGCCGAGCAGCGGGTGCTGGCGCGGCCTGCCGAGCGAGCCGTAGGGCCGCTCCCCACGCGGCCAGACGAAGCCGTAGGGGGTCTCCGAGAGCCCGTACCCGCAGACGACCTCGATCCCGAACCGCCGCTCGATCTCGAGCTGGCGCGCCTCGCTCGGCGACGGGCCGGTGTAGCAGAGGCGTAGCGGCGTGTCGGCGTCGTCGGGCCGCTCGGGCTGGGCCATCAGGAGCTCGAGCAGCGCGCCGATCGAGTTGAACTCGGTCGCGCCGTGGCGGCGCGCGGAGTCGAGGAAGCCGCTCGCCGAGAAGCGCGGCAGCAGCACCAGGCCCGCACCCGCCGCGACCGACCCGAGCACCGAGTAGGCGGGCGCGTTGATGTGGAAGAGCGGCAGCGAGGTCATCAGCCGGTCGTCGGCGCCCAGCCCCATCCAGGCGGGGAAGCCCTCGCCGGCCATCGCGTAGGCCCGCTGGGTCTGGGTGACGAGCTTCGAGCGGCCGGTGGTGCC
>JAAYBF010000081.1 GCA_012718975.1 Solirubrobacterales bacterium
GCTCGAGTCCGACGAGAAGCGCCGCCGGCTCGAGGCGGGCGCGCTGGTCGAGGGGTGATCGGGGCGGCCGGCGCCTCGCGCTACCGACCGGCCGCGCCCGGCTGCGGCAGCGAGCCGAGGGGCCTGCGGTGAGCGCGACGACGGCGACGACCGCCGGTGCGGCACTCGCCGCGGCGACCGAGGTCCTCGCAGCCGCCGGCTGCGACACGCCGCGGCTCGACGCCGAGGTGCTCGTCGCCGACACGCTCGGCATCGGTCGCGCGTCGCTCGCCGCCGACCCCGAGCGGCCCGTCGCAGGGGCCGAGGCGGAGGCGATCGGCGAGCGCGTGCGGCGCCGGGCGGCGCGCGAGCCGGTCGCCTACATCCGCGGCCGGCGCGGCTTCCGCCGGATCGAGCTGGAGGTCGACCGGCGCGTGCTGATCCCGCGGCCGGAGACCGAGCTGCTGGTCGAGGTCGCGCTCGAGCTGCCCGCCGGTGCGCGCGTGCACGAGGTCGGCACCGGCAGCGGCGCGGTCGCGCTCGCGCTCGCCGACGAGCGGCCCGACCTGCGCGTCAGCGCCTCCGACCTCTCGCCCGACGCCGTCGCCGTCGCGCGCGCCAACGCGGCGCGGCTCGACCTCGACGTCGCGATCGAGGTCGCCGACGCGCTGCCGCCGCGGCTCGCCCGTCCCGGCGCGGCGCCCGACCTGGTGCTCGCCAACCTGCCGTATGTCACCGACGGCGAGTGGGACACGCTCGCACCGGAGATCGTCGGCTACGAGCCGCGCCTGGCGCTGACCTCCGGCCCCGACGGCCTCGACGCGATCCGGGCGCTGGTGGCGGGCTGCCCGCCCGGCACCCGGCTCGCGCTCGAGCACGGCTCACAGCAGGGGCCGGCCGTCCGCGCCCTGCTGCGCGACGCCTCGACCCGCCGCGACCTCGCCGGCCACGACCGCGTCACCGAGGGCCGCGCCCCGTGACGCCGCTCGACGCGGCGGGCGCGGCTGCGTTCGAGGCGGCGATCCGCGCCGGCGAGCTGGCGATCTTCCCGGCCGACACGGTCTACGGGATCGCCGCCGACCCCGACGACCCCGACGCGTTCGCGCGGCTCAACGCGCTCAAGCGGCGCGACCCCGCCCAGCCGAGCGGGGTGATGTTCTTCGCCGTCGAGCACGCCGCGCCGCTGCTCGCCGACCTCGGGCCGCGCACCCGCGCCGCCTGCGCGGCGCTGCTGCCCGGCCCGGTCACGCTCGTCCTGCCGAACCCGGGCCGCCGCCACGCGCTCGCCTGCGGCGCCACGCCCGAGCGGATCGGGGTCCGCGTGCCGGCGCTCGCCGGGCCGCTCGCCCCGCTCGCGGCGGTCACGGTGGCGGTCGTCCAGTCGAGCGCGAACCTCCACGGTGGGCCCGACCCGCGCCGCCTGTCCGACGTCCCGGCCGAGCTGCGCGCGGCCGCCGCCGTCGCGCTCGACGGCGGCGAGCTGCCCGGCGTCGCCTCGACGGTGATCGACCTCTGCGGCTACGAGGACGGCGGCGGATACGCGCTCCTGCGCGAGGGCGCGCTGCCCGCCGCCGAGCTCGAGCGCGCGCTCGCCGGCGAAGCCCGCTAGGAGCGGGCGCGGGGCGGCGCGGGGGAGGGTTCGGCGCGGGGCATTGGTACCGTGGCCGCGTGAGCGATCTGCGTCCCGACTACTTCTCCAAGCCCGTCTCCGAGGTCGATCCCGAGATCGCCCAGGTGCTCGACGACGAGCGCCGCCGCCAGGAGACGACGCTCGAGATGATCGCCTCCGAGAACTTCGTTCCCCAGGCGGTGCTCGACTGCCAGGGGTCGGTGCTGACCAACAAGTACGCCGAGGGGTACCCGGGCCGGCGCTACTACGGCGGCTGCGAGCACGTCGACGTCGCCGAGCAGCTCGCGATCGACCGTGCGAAGGAGCTCTTCGGCGCCGAGCACGCCAACGTCCAGCCGCACTCCGGCGCCCAGGCCAACGCCGCCGCCTTCCACGCGCTGCTCGCCCCCGGCGACCGCATCCTCGGGATGAAGCTCGACCACGGCGGCCATCTCACCCACGGGATGAAGATCAACTTCTCCGGCCGCCTCTACGACATCGTCGCCTACGGCGTCTCCGACGACGACTCACGCGTCGACATGGACGTGCTCGAACGGCTCGCCGAGGAGTTCCGGCCGAAGCTGATCCTCGCCGGCTGGTCCGCCTACCCGCGTCAGCTCGACTTCGCCCGCTTCCGCGACGTCGCCGACTCGGTCGGCGCCTACCTGATGGTCGACATGGCCCACTTCGCGGGCCTCGTCGCCGCGGGCGAGCACCCCAGCCCCGTCCCGCACGCCGACGTCGTCACCACGACGGTCCACAAGACGCTCGGCGGCCCGCGCTCCGGCCTGATCCTCAGTCGCGGCGAGCACGCCAAGAAGATCGACTCGGCCGTCTTCCCCGGCCAGCAGGGCGGGCCGCTGATGCACGTGATCGCCGCGAAGGCCGTCGCGCTGAAGGTCGCCCAGTCCGAGCTGTTCCGCGAACGCCAGCGGCGCACCCGCGCCGGCGCCGCCGCGATCGCCGACGAGCTGCTCGCCGCGGGCGTCGAGGTGCTCACCGGCGGCACCGACGTCCATCTCGTGCTCGTCGACCTGCGCGAGTCCGAGCTCGACGGCCAGCAGGCCGAGGACCGCCTCGACGCGATCGGCATCACCGTCAACCGCAACACGGTGCCCAACGACCCGCGCCCGCCGGCGGTCTCCTCCGGCCTGAGGATCGGGACCCCGGCGCTCGCCACGCGCGGCCTCCAGGTCGACGACTTCCGCGAGATCGGCCGCGTCATCGCCACCGCGCTGACCGGCGACTTCACCGACGAGCTGCGCGACGACCTCGCGCGGCGCACCCGCGCGCTCGCCGAGCGCTACCCGCTCTACCCCGAGCTGGCGCCGCACGCCGTTGCCTAGCTAGGCTCTTGGCCATGAGTGAGGCGTCGGCTCCCCGGCTCGACCTCGACAAGGCCAAGCGCGAGATCGAGCAGGCGATCCGCGCCCGCCCGCGGCTGCGCGGCGTCAGCCACCAGTGGGCCTTCTTCGTCTTCGCGGTCCTCGGCGTGGTGCTCGTGGTGACCGCGCCGTCGGGCAGGGCGACGCTCGCCGCCGGCATCTACGCCGTCTGCGTCACGCTGCTGTTCGGGGCCAGCGCGCTCTACCACCGCGTCACCTGGCGCACCGACGCCGCGCGGCGCTGGATGCGCCGGCTCGACCACTCGGCGATCTTCCTGCTGATCGCCGGCACCTACACGCCGTTCGCGCTGCTGGTGCTGCACGGCTCGCTCGCCGACGTCGTGCTCGCCCTGATCTGGAGCGGCGCGGTCGGCGGCATCCTGCTCAAGCTGCTCTGGATCGACGCGCCGAAGTGGATCGCGGCGGTCATCTACGTGGCGCTCGGCTGGAGCGCCGCGATCGTCACGCCCGACCTGATCTCCCAGGTGGGCGTCACGGCATCGGTCCTCGTCGCCGCGGGCGGCGCGCTCTACACCCTCGGCGCGGTCACCTACGCGCTGCGCCGCCCCGACCCACTGCCGTCGGTCTTCGGCTACCACGAGGTCTTCCACGCCCTGGTGATCGTCGCCGCGGCGCTCCAGTTCGCGGCGATCGCCTTCTGGGTCCTCCCTCAGGCCTGAGGATCTGGCGCGGCGTCTAGGCTGCGCAGCGGATGAACGACCTCGACGCGCTCTGGGCGTTCCTCGTCGCGGGGGTGGTCGCGGTCGCGCTGACGCCGCTGACGGCGCGCCTCGCCCGCCGGGTCGGCGCCGTCGCGCTGCCGCGCGACCGGGACCTCCACGACCGGCCGATGCCGCGCCTCGGCGGCCTGGCGATCCTCGCCGGGGTGCTGCTCGCGAGCATCCTGTTCCTGCCGGCCAGCACCGAGATGCGCGGCATCCTCGCCGGGGCGATCGCGATCGCGCTCGTCGGCGCCGTGGACGACGCGCGGCCCGGCGGCCTGCACCCCGTCGTCAAGCTCGCCGGCCAGTTCGCCGCCGCGGCGATCCCCGTCGCCTGCGACGTCCGCGTCGAGAACGTCACGCTGCCGTTCGTCGACCCGCTCCACCTCGGAGCCTGGGGCTACCCGCTGACGCTGATCGGGATCGTCGCCGTGATGAACGTCGTCAACTTCACCGACGGCGTCGACGGGCTCGCCGCCGGCGTCTGCACGATCGCCGCCGCCACCTTCGCGATCATCGCGCTCTCGCTCGACCGCGAGGACGCCGCGATCCTCGCCGCCGCCACCGCCGGCGCCGCCGTCGGCTTCCTGCGCCACAACTTCCATCCGGCGTCGATCTTCATGGGCGACTCCGGCTCGAACCTGCTCGGGCTGCTGCTCGCCTGCATCGCGATCCAGGGCGTGCTCAAGACGGCGGCCGTCGTCGCGCTGTTCTTCCCGCTGGTGATCCTGGCTGTGCCGGCCGCCGACGCCACCTTCGTGGTCGCCAAGCGGATCAAGTACCGCCGGCCCGTCTACTCGGCCGACACCTGGCACTTCCACCACCGCTTCGCCAACATCGGCTTCTCGCAGCGGCGGACCGTGCTCTACCTCTACGCGTGGACGCTGTCGCTGGCCGCGCTCGCGCTCGCGATGCGGTTCGTGCCCTACTCCGACGACGACGGCAACTTCGCGCTCGGCTGGTCGCTGGTGATCGTCGGCTTCGGCCTGATCGCGCTCGCCGCCAGCATCTACCTCGTCGTCGTGCTCGAGATCCTCAAGTTCCGCCGCTTCCGCGAGCGCCAGCTGCGCCGGTCGGGCGGCGAGCTCAGCGACCGCGAGATCGAGGAGGAGATCGAGCGCGAGGTCGAGACGGGCGAGTTCGACGCGGTCGGCCCGCCCTAGAAGAGGGTGGGCTGGTCCGGCGTCGTCGGCGGGGGCTCCGGCGGTGGCGGTCTTCGGCGGAAGGCGCGGGGCCAGGTGTCGGAGCGGTTGCGGGTGAGGGCGGCGATCCGGCGGCGCTCGGCCGGCGGCGCGTAGGCGCCGTCGGCGTACAGCTCCTCGTAGCGCGGGACGAGGTCGGGCCGGTAGCCGCGCAGCCAGTCCATGAACACCTCGCGGACCGCCCCGCGCAGGTGCAGGCAGATGCCGCCGACGCCGGTCGCGCCCGCCTCGCCGGCCAGCGCGAGGATCTCCTCGACCTGGCGCGGGTCGTCGTTGATGCCCGGCATCAGCGGGGCGACCATGACCCCGGTCGGGACGCCGGCGCGGTTGAGCTCGGCGACCGCCTCCAGGCGGGCGCGCGGGTTCGGGGTGTGCGGCTCGCTGGCGCGCCAGGCGGACTCGTCGAGCGTCGGGATCGACAGGCTCGCCGTGAAGCCGACCAGCTCCGTCAGCTCGCGCAGCAGCTCGAGGTCGCGCAGCAGCAGCGGCGACTTCGTCAGCACCGAGCACGGCGTGCGGGCGTCGCGCAGCGCCTCCCAGATCCCCGGCATCAGCCTGTAGCGGCCCTCGACCCACTGATAGGGGTCGGTGTTGGTGCCCAGCGCGACGTGCTCTCGCCGCCACGACGGCTTCGCCAGGTCCGCGCGCAGCGCCTCCGGGGCGTTGACCTTGACCACGATCTCGCGCTCGAAGTCGCGGCCGGGGGAGAGGTCGAGGTAGCGGTGCGTCGGCCGCGCGAAGCAGTTGTGGCTCACCACGCCGTCGGCGATGAAGTCCCCGGTGCCGGTCGTGATGTCGAACAGCTCGCGCTCGCCGGCGAGCGGCTCGATCGCGACGACGCGCAGGTCGCTGTCGCTCTTGAGCGCTGCGCCGGCGAGCGGCAGCGCCGGACCGCGCCGCGGCGCGACGAGGTGGACGAAGCGCAGCCGCTCGCGCAGCCCGCCGCGCAGGCGCAGGTAGCGCACGCGCTGGCCGGCCGGGCTGTCGACCGCCGCGTCGAAGCCCAGCCGCCCGAGTCCGTCGGCGGCCAGCGCCAGCCGCTCGCCGTCGCCGAAGGCGATCCGCAGCGACTGGGCGTCGCAGTAGCCCGCCGCGTCGTAGAGGCCCGCGAGCAGGCCGCGCCACCACTCCGGCCCGTCACCGGCGGCGGGCGCGCCTGTCAGCCCGGCGCGGTAGCCGCGCCGCCACTCGGGCCCGCGCGCCGGCGGCCGCGCGAAGCGGCCGGTGCCGCGCAGCCGGTTGGACGTCGTGAGGTGCGGCCGGCGGCGGTCGCCGGGCGCCACGTGCTTGAAGCCGCGCTCGGTCAGGAAGCGGTGGTCGCCGCTGGCGACCAGCTCGGTCCCGTCGGCGAGCGTGACGCGGTAGGCCGGCTTGACCGTGGACCAGTGCGCGAGCACCGTCGTCTCGGCGTAGCGGCGGTAGCGGCCGGCGCGTACCGTCCCGAAGATCGCGTCGCCGGGTCGCAGCTCGCCGAGCGGGCGGGTACGGCCGTCGGCGAGCAGGATCGGCGTGGCGCCGTCGAGGCAGTAGACGCAGGCGTGGGTGCAGCCGCGGTAGGGGTTGACCGTCCAGCGGAACGGCATCCGCGAGGCGCGCGGGACGCGGTTGAGCGCCGACTTCGCCCGCACCTCGTAGAAGCGGATGTCCATCGCCTCGGGGGCGTCGAAGGTCCGCACGGCGGCCGGGTCGCGGTAGCCCGGCAGCTGCCGCCCCTCCTGCTCGACCACCTGCAGCTCGTCCCAGCGCATGCGAACGTATGTTCGCATAGCCGGCGGTCGGACCGCCGGCGGGACGGCTACTCGCCGTGCAGCGTCAGCGTCAGCGTCCGCGGGCCGCCACGGTCGCGGTGCTCGCAGAGGTAGATCCCCTGCCAGGTCCCGAGCGCGAGGGCGCCGTCGCGGACCGGCAGCGTCAGCGACGGCCCGAGCAGCGACGACTTGACGTGCGCGGGCATGTCGTCGGGCCCCTCGAGGGTGTGGCGCCAGTAGGGGGCGTCCTCCGGCACGGCGCGGTCGAACCAGGACGCGAAGTCCGCGCGCACGTCCGGGCTGGCGTTCTCGTTGAGCGTCAGCGCGGCCGAGGTGTGGCGCACGTGGACGTGCGCCAGCCCGACCGCCAGCCCGGCCAGCTCCGGCAGGGCGTCGACGATCTCGGCGGTGATCAGGTGGAACCCGCGCGGGCGCGGGTCGAGGGTGATCTCGCGGCCGATCCACATGGCCCGCAACGGTAGTCGCACTGGTTCTATTGGCGAAATCGCGCGGTCGGACCTACGATGGGTCGCGACTACGAACGCCCCCGCGGGCAGGGTGTCCGCATCGTCACGGGCCGGCGTAGCGGGAGCAACCCCTTTTCTGTGTGATGGATCCTTCCCTGCGCGAGCGCCTTGGCTGGCGAGCCCCGATCGATGCCGGGGTGACCGTGCCCGCGAGCGCGGGCGCGATGGCCCGGGGCGCGATCTGGTTCTGCCTCGCCGGCGCCGTCACGCTGCTGCTCGCGCTGGCACCGCCGCAGGCGCCGGGACTCGACGAGCTCGAGCTCGCGGCCGCGGCCGCCGGCGCGGCCGCGCTCGGAGTCGTCGCGCTGGTCGGCTTCGACCGCCTGCCGCGCTGGGTCTTCCACGGCGGGACGGTGCTCGGCTCGGCGATCGCGACCGTCGCGATCGGGGCGTGGGGCGCCGACGGCACCTACGGCCCGCTGCCCTACCTCTGGGTGACGATCTACGCCTTCTACTTCTTCTCGCTCCCGGCCGCGCTCGTGCACATGGCGGTGCTGGCGGCGATGTTCGGCGTCGGCCTCGGCCTGCGCGACCTCGACTACACGCCGGTCTCGGAGTGGGCCGCGACCGTCACCACGCTGACGGCCGCGGGCCTGGTCATCGCGCTGATGCGCGACCGGCTCGCCGGGCTGATCGCGAACCTGACCGACGCCGCGCGCACCGACCCGCTCACCCGGCTGCTGAACCGGCGCGGCTTCGAGGAGGCGTTCGAGATCGAGCTCGAGCGCTCGCGCCGCTCCGACGGCGTGCTGAGCGTCGTCGTCGGCGACCTCGACCGCTTCAAGGACGTCAACGACCGGCTCGGCCACGCCGCCGGGGACGAGGTGCTCCAGCGCGTGGGGGAGACGCTGCGCGCCGGCAAGCGCAGCTGGGACGTGGCGGCGCGGATCGGCGGCGAGGAGTTCGCGCTGATCGCCCCGGACACCGACGAGCACGGCGCCTACGTGCTCGCCGAGCGGCTGCGGCTCGAGGTCGAAGGGGTGCTCGAGCCGGCCGGCGCCGGCCAGCTGACCGTCAGCTTCGGCATCGTCAGCTTCCCGGTCCACGGCCAGACGCCGCAGGCGCTGCTGAAGGCCGCCGACCAGGCCCTCTACGCCGCCAAGCGCCTAGGCCGCAACCGGACGGTGATCTCGAGCGCCGAGGTGCCCGGCATCCTGGCCCGCCCGCCCCGCGCTGCCGAGGACGGCCACGTCGAGCTGGCGTCGCTGCTCGACCTCGCCGAGGCCCTCGACGTGCGCGACAGCGGCAGCGCCACCCACTGCCAGCGTGTCGGCCGCTACGCCGAGCTGATCGCGCGCGAGCTGCAGCTCGCGCCCGAGCAGGTCGAGCGCGTGCGGATCGCCGGCATCCTCCACGATGTCGGCCGGGTGGGCCTGCCCGACGCGGTGGTCGCCAAGCCGGGGCCGCTCAGCGAGCAGGAGTGGGGCCTGGTACGCACCCATCCGGAGATCGGCGCGCGGATGCTCGAGACGACCGAGTTCGGCGACATCGGAGAGTGGATCCTCGCCCACCACGAGCGGCCCGACGGGACCGGCTACCCGGCCGGTCGCGGCGGCGGCGACGTCCCGCTCGAGGCCGCGATCCTGGCCGTCGCCGACGCCTACGAGGCGATGACCGCCGAGCGCCCGTACCGCGCGCCGCTGGCGCCGCGCGCCGCGGTCGAGGAGCTGCGCCGCAACGCCGGCACGCAGTTCGACGAGCGGGTCGTGGCGGCCCTGCTCAGAGTGGTGTGATCTGCCACAAAGCGCTTTGGCAAGCGGCCCGGTAGAGTGGCGCCCGCCTTGACCGCTCATGCCGTCGCAACCCCCGAGGGGTCGGGAGAGGCAACCTTGACCTCCGCCCTGATCCGCAGCCTGGACTTGCTGGCGCTCGCGTTGGCGCTCCCGGTGTTCCTGCTCACCGGCGCCCCGGTGATCGGCTGGGTCGTGGTCACCGCGGCATGGCTGGTCCAGCGGTTCGTCGTCGCCCGGCTCAAGGGCCGCGCGATCGCGACCGGCAACCGCCAGCTCGTCATGAAGGCGATCGCCTGGTCGATGATGATCCGCCTCGCGACGGTGACCGCCGCGGTCGCCGCGGTCGGGATCGCCGACCGCTCCGCCGGGCTGCCCGCCGCGCTGCTCGCGGCGGTGCTCTTCAGCATCGCGCTCGGCATCCAGTTGAACAATCCGTCACCGGTGGAGGCTCGCCGTTGAGCACCAAGAAGAAGGTCCTGATCGGGCTGGGCGTCTGGCTCGCGCTCGCGGTCGCGCTCGGCCTGCTGTTCGGCAGCGAGGGCCGCAACGACGCCTTCCAGCCGCAGGAGGAGTTCCGGCTCACCCCGTGGGTCGAGATCAACATCCTCGGGATCGACATGAGCATCAACAAGGCGGTGCTCTACCTCTTCCTCGCCGCGATCGCGACGACCGGCACGATGGTCTACATCGCCCGCCGCATGCAGGCCCGTCCGAACCGCGTGCAGACCGCCGTCGAGGTCGCCTACGACCTCACGCGCAACAACATCACCTCGCAGAACATGAACCGGCCGATGGCCGCGAAGTGGTTCAGCTTCATCGCGACGCTGTTCTTCTTCATCTGGTTCTCGAACATGCTCGGCTACCTGCCGCTGCCGATCAACACCGCCCACCCGATCGACATCTTCGGGGTCGAGGTGCCGTCGCTGGCGATCTACGCCGCGACCGCGAACCTCTCGATCCCGCTGGCGCTGACGCTCGTCGTCTGGATCGCCTACCACGTCGAGGGCATCCGCGTGAAGGGCTTCGTCGGGTTCCTCAAGAGCTACGTCCCGGCGGGCATCGGCGGCTTCGGCGCGATCCCGCTGTTCGTGATCGAGGTCATCTCGGACGTGGTCCGGATCATCTCGCTGTCGGTGCGGCTGTTCGCCAACATCCTCGCCGGCCACCTGCTGATCCTCTTCATGGCCGGCGGCCTGGTGGTCCTGCTCGGGATCTCCGCGCTCGGCGTCTTCACCCTCGGCATGGCCATCCCGTTCTTCCTCTTCGAGATCGGGCTGATCGCCACGCTGCAGGCGTTCATCTTCGCGATCCTCACATCCATCTACCTCGGCGAGGCAACCGCCGATTCCCATTAAGGAGGACTAGTGGACCTGCTGCTCCCACTCGCCCAGTCGGCTGACGCCCAGGCGATCACCGACGCCGGCAAGGCGATCGCCCTCGGCGTCGGCGCCGGCCTGGGCTCCATCGGTGCCGGTATCGGCATCGGCTTCATCTTCGGCAAGGAGATCGAGTCCGTCGCCCGCCAGCCCGAGATGAAGGACGAGCTGCAGTCGATCCGCTGGCTCGGCTTCGCGCTGACCGAGGCGGTCGCCTTCTACACCTTCATCTTCGGCCTGATCGCCTTCTTCCTCTAGGCCGGTCGCCTTGGACTCGTTCACCGACATCGCCACGCTGGTCGTCGCGGCTACCGAGGGCGGCGAGGAGGGAGGCAGCTTCCTCGTCTCGCCGAACGTCGGCCTGATGCTCTGGACGCTGATCGCGTTCGGGGTCTCGATGCTGATCCTCAAGAAGTTCGCCTTCCCGCTGATCGGCGAGGCGCTCGACCGGCGCCGCGAGGCGATCGACGAGTCGCTCCGCTCGGCGGAGAAGACCAAGGAGGACGCCGAGGCGCTGCTCGAGGAGTACCGCGCCCGGCTGAAGGAGGCCCGCGAGCAGGCGGAGGACATCGTCGCCCGCTCCCGCAAGGCCGCCGACGCGCAGCTCGAGGAGGCCAAGGGCGCCGCCCGCGAGTACACCGAGGAGCAGCGGGCCGCGACGCTGCGCGAGATCGAGGCCGCCAAGCAGCTCGCGCTCGACGACATCCGCAAGGAGGTCGCCGACCTCACCGTCATCGCGACCGAGAAGGTCACCCGCAAGTCGCTCGACGACGCCGACCACCGGCGCCTGATCGAGGACGCGCTCAGCGAGGTCGACTTCTCGGCGCTGGCCGGCTCCGAGGAGGGCCGCTCCTAGCGCCATGGAGGAGATCGCCGAGGTCTACAGCCGCTCGCTGTTCGAGGTCGCCAAGGATCGCGGCGCCCTCGACCGCGTGCACGAGGAGCTGGGCCAGTTCGCCGATGCCCTGAGCGGCAGCCGCGACCTCCAGGTCTTCTTCTTCTCGCCGTACTTCTCCTCGCAGGAGAAGAAGGACGGCATCGCTAAGCTCGTCCAGGAGGCCGACGAGAACTTCGTCCGCTTCCTGGAGCTGCTCGCCGAGCGGCACCGGATGCCGGCCGTCTTCCGCATCCGCGACGAGTTCGACCGGCTCTGGCGCAAGGAGAACAAGCTGCTGCCGGTCTCGGTGACCAGCGCGGTGGAGCTGGACTCCCAGCTGGTCGAGGGCATCGGCCGGCGGATCGAGGAGCAGACCGGGGAGCGCGTCGAGCTCACCAGCAGGGTCGATCCGGACGTGCTCGGCGGCATCGTCCTGCAGGTCGGCAACATGGTGCTCGACGCCAGCATCCGCAACCGGCTCGAGAGACTAAGGAAGCAAGTCGCCAAGGCGGCTTAGAAAGGCCCCCAAACCAATGCAGATCAAGCCAGACGAGATCACCAGCATCCTCAAGAGCCGCATCGAGGGCCTCGACGACGGTGGCGCCGACCTGTCCGAGGTCGGCACCGTGCTCTCGATCGCCGACGGCATCGCGCGCGTCCACGGGCTCGAGAACTGCATGTCGCTCGAGATGCTCGAGCTGCCCCACGACGTCACCGGCCTGGCGCTCAACCTCGAGTCCGACAACGTCGGCGCCGTGCTGTTCGGCGACTGGGACAAGATCGAGGAGGGCGACACCGTCAAGCGCACCGGCCGCCTGCTCGAGATCCCGGTCGGCGAGGCGCTGCTCGGCCGGATCGTCGACCCGCTCGGCAACCCGCTCGACGGCAAGGGCGACATCCAGACGACCGAGACCCGCCCGGCGGAGTTCAAGGCGCCCGGCATCGTCCAGCGCCAGCCGGTCGAGGAGCCGATGCAGACCGGCATCAAGGCGATCGACTCGATGATCGCGATCGGCCGCGGCCAGCGCGAGCTGATCATCGGCGACCGCCAGACGGGCAAGACCCAGATCGCGATCGACACGATCATCAACAACCGTGACAACGGCGTCATCTCGATCTACGTTGCGATCGGCCAGCGCCTCTCGACCGTCGTCCAGGTTGCCGAGACGCTGCGCGAGCACAACGCGATGGAGAACACGATCATCGTCGCCGCTCCCGCGGACGAGGCCGCGCCGATCAAGTACATGGCCCCCTACGCGGGCGCCGCGATGGGCGAGTACTTCCTCTACAAGGGCGGTCACGCGCTCTGCATCTACGACGACCTCACCAAGCACGCCTTCGCCTACCGGCAGATGTCGCTGCTGCTGCGCCGCCCGCCGGGCCGCGAGGCGTACCCGGGTGACGTCTTCTACCTGCACTCCCGCCTGCTGGAGCGCGCGGTCAAGCTCAACGACGACCTCGGCGGCGGCTCGATGACGGCGCTGCCGATCATCGAGACCCAGGCCTCCGACGTCTCGGCCTACATCCCGACCAACGTGATCTCGATCA
>JAAYBF010000082.1 GCA_012718975.1 Solirubrobacterales bacterium
CGCGACGGCGGTCAGCGGGACGGCGACGAACGCGCCGATCACGCCGTAGAGGAGCGCGCCGGCGGTGACCGCGAGCAGCGTCGCGATCGGATGCAGGCGGACGGTGTGGCCCATCACGACCGGCTGGAGCACGTTGCCCTCGAGCTGCTGGACGGCGACGATCGCGGCGAGCACGAGCAGCGCCTCGACGAAGCCGAGCGTGACCAGCGCGACGACGACCGCGAGCAGGCCGCTGACCGTCGCGCCGACGATCGGCACGTAGGCGGCGAAGAAGGTGATCACCGCCAGCGGCAGGACCAGGGGCACCCCGATCACGAGCAGCGCCAGCCCGATCAGGGTGGCGTCGAAGGCCGCCACGATCGTCGCGCCGCGGACGTAGCCGCCGAGCGCCGCCCAGGCGCGGCGGCCGACCGCGTCGGCGTCGTCGCGGCGGTCGCCGAACAGGCCGAGCACCCACTCCCAGATCCGTCCGCCGTCCTTGAGCAGGAAGAACAGCAGCACGATCGCGAGCGCGGCGCCGGTCGCGATCTCCACGACGACGATCGCGCCCGAGAGCGCGGTCTGGGTGAGCGCGCCGACGTTGTCGCGGAGCTGCTCGGCGGCACGGTCGACGGCGTCGCCGAGCTGCTGCTGGGAGAGGTCGAGCGGCCCGTCGACGAGCCACTCCTCGGCGCGGTCGATCGCGTCGGTCACCTCGGCGGAGAGGGCGTCGAGCTCCCTGACGAAGGGTGGCCCGATCAGCGCCGCGAGGCCCGCGAGCAGCCCCAGCCCCGCGGCCATCGAGACGGCCGCGGCCAGCCCGCGGTGCAGGCCGCGGCGGGCGAGCGCGTCGACGGCGGGGGAGAGGATCGTCGCGAGCAGCAGCGCGGCGAACAGCGGCAGGAACACCAGGTACAGCCGCGCGACCACGACCGCCAGCGCGAGGATCGCCGCGCCGACGATCAGCAGCCGCCAGCTGTAGGCCGTCGCCACGGCCAGCCAGTTCGGCACGGCGGGCCGTCCGTTCGCGGGCATGGCCGTCCGGTTGCCCGGGCGGCGGCGCCGCAAAACGCGCGCGGCAGCTCGCGGGAGGTTCCGCGACCGTCGACCGGGTACCGTCCCGGCATGGCACCCCCCGGCATCGCCCTCCACGGACTACGCGCCCGTCTCGTCGGCGGCGGGGACCGGTCTTGAGCGCCGGCAAGCTCGTCTACGACTTCGCCGAGGGCTCGCGCGAGCAGCGCGACCTGCTCGGCGGCAAGGGCGCCAACGTCGCCGAGATGACGCGCGTGCTGGGCGCCGAGCGGGTGCCGGGCGGCTTCACGATCACCACCGAGGCGTGCGTCGCCTACATGGACGGCGACCGGACCTGGCCCGACGGGCTCGACGGCCAGGTCGCCGACGCGCTCGCGCGGCTGGAGGAGCACGCCGGGCTGGCGCTCGGCGGCTCCGACGACCCGCTGCTGGTCTCGGTGCGGTCGGGGGCGCGCGAGTCGATGCCCGGGATGATGGACACCGTCCTGAACCTCGGGCTCAACGACGAGTCGGTCGAGGGGCTGGCGCGGAGGACCGGCAACGAGCGGTTCGCCTGGGACTCCTACCGCCGCTTCGCCCAGATGTTCGGCAACGTCTGCCGCGGGATCGCGGGCGAGCGCTACGAGCGGCTGATCTCCGAGGCCCGCCGCGACGCCGGCGTCGAGCACGACGTCGACCTCTCCGTCGACGCGCTGCGCGACCTGACCGCCGCGTTCAAGGAGCTCTTCGCGCAGGAGACGGGCGAGGATTTCCCGCAGGACCCCCAGGACCAGCTGCGCCAGGCGATCGCCGCGGTCTTCGACTCGTGGCTGGGCGCGCGCGCCGTCCACTACCGGCGGCTGCACGGGATCCCGCACGAGTGGGGGACCGCCGTCAACGTCCAGCGGATGGTCTTCGGCAACAAGGGCGACCGTTCGTGCAGCGGGGTCGCGTTCTCGCGCGACGAGATCACCGGCGCGCCCGAGCCGTCCGGCGACTTCCTCCCCAACGCGCAGGGTGAGGACGTCGTCTCCGGCGTGCGGACCCCGCGCGACCTCGCCGAGCTGGCCGAGACGATGCCCGACGTCCACGCCGAGCTGCTCGACATCCTCGCGACGCTCGAGCGCCACTACGGCGACATGCAGGACACCGAGTTCACCGTCGAGGACGGCCGCCTCTACATGCTGCAGACGCGCAACGCCAAGCGGCCGGCGCAGGCCGCGGTGCGCTTCGCCGTCGACGCGGTCGCCGAGGGGCTGCTCGACGAGCGCGGCGCGCTGATGACGATCGACGCCGCCCGCCTCGACGCGCTGCTGCACCCCACCTTCGCGCCCGGCGCCGAGTTCGACGTGCTCGCCGAGGGGATCGCCGCGTCGCCGGGGGCCGCCCGCGGCGAGATCGTCTTCACCGCCGACGACGCCGTCGCCGCGGCCGCCGAGGGCCGCGACACGATTCTCGCGCGGCCGTTCACCGAGGCCGACGACGTCCACGGCTTCCACGCGGCGCGCGGGATCGTCACCAGCGAGGGCGGCAAGGCGTCGCACGCGGCGCTCGTCGCGCGCGGGATGGGCAAGCCGTGCGTGTCGGGCGCCAAGGCGCTCGAGATCGACCTCGACGCGGGCACGCTGCGCGTCGGCGACACCGAGCTGCGCGCCGGCGACACGATCGCGATCGACGGCAGCGCCGGGATCGTCACCGTCGACGAGGTCCCGCTCCAGGAGGCGGCCGTCAGCGAGGAGTTCGAGACCGTGCTCGGCTGGGCCGACGCCGTCCGCCGGCTCGGCGTGCGCGCCAACGCCGACACGCCCGAGGACGCCGAGCGCGCCCGTGGCTTCGGCGCCGAGGGGATCGGCCTCTGCCGCACCGAGCACATGTTCATGGCCGCCGACCGTCAGCCGGAGATGCGGGCGATGGTGATGGCCGCCGGCGAGGAGGAGCGCCGTGCCGCGCTGGAGCGGCTGCTGCCCCACCAGCAGGAGGACTTCGAGGGGCTGTTCGAGCAGATGCGCGGCCTGCCGGTGACGATCCGGTTGCTCGACCCGCCGCTGCACGAGTTCATGCCGCGCGCCGAGGACGTCGCGCGCGAGCTCGAGCGCGCCCGCTCCGACGGCGACGACGCCGCGGTCGCCGAGCACGAGGCGGTGCTCGACCGCGTCCACGCGCTGGCGGAGGCCAACCCGATGCTCGGCACGCGCGGCGTCCGGCTCGGCGTGATCCACCCCGAGATCTACGAGATGCAGGCGCGCGCGATCGTCCGGGCGGCGCGCGCGGTCGCCGACCGCTCGGGCGAGGCGCCGCGGATCGAGGTGATGATCCCGCTGGTCGCCTACGAGCGCGAGCTCGACCTGATGCGCGAGCTGGTCGAGCGGATCGCCGCCGAGGAGGGCAAGGGGGTCGAGCTGTCGGTCGGGACGATGATCGAGCTGCCGCGCGCCTGCTTCGTCGCCGACCGGATCGCCCGCGTCGCCGACTTCTTCTCGTTCGGCACCAACGACCTCACCCAGACCGCGCTCGGCTTCTCGCGCGACGACGTCGAGGGCCGGATCCTCGGCGGCTACGTCGAGCGCGGGGTGCTCGACCGCAGCCCGTTCGAGACGATCGACGCGCCCGGCGTCGGCTGGCTGGTGCGGCTCGCCGCCTGGGTCGGCCGCGAGGCCAAGCCCGACCTCAAGCTCGGCGTCTGCGGCGAGCACGCCGGCGACCCCGACTCGATCGCCTTCTTCGAGCTGGCCGGGCTCGACTACGTCAGCTGCTCGCCGTTCCGCGTCCCGATCGCCCGCGTCGCGGCCGCCCAGGCGACGATCGCCGACTCCGACTGAGTCCGCGGGCGCCCGACCCGCGCTTTTCCGGTCCCTCCCGCCTCCGCCCGACGTTTCCCGCGCCATGCGCGGCAAACGTCGGGCGCGCTCGGAAACGGCCCGGAGACGGCGGGTTGGGCGGCGGGGCGGCGGGGAGACCGCGGTGGCATGATCGCCCCGTGGGCTTCACGCGCGACGAGCTGGAGGCGTTCCGGGACCGCGAGGTGGCGGACCTCGTCGGGCCGGGCCTGCGGCTGCTGTTCGTCGGGATCAACCCGGGGCTGTGGACGGCGGCGGTGCAGACCCACTTCGCCCACCCCGGCAACCGCTTCTACCCGGCGCTCGCCGCGGCCGGGATCACCGAATACGAGATCGATCGGGTGGAGGGGATGTCCGACGCCGACCGCGCCCACATGGTCGAGCGCGGGATCGGGATCACCAACCTCGTCGGGCGGGCGACCGCGCGCGCCGACGAGCTCTCGCGCGAGGAGCTGGCCGCGGGTGGGCGGCGGCTGCGGGCGTTCGTCGCCGAGCACCGCCCGGCGGTCGTCGCGGTCGCCGGCATCACCGCCTACCGCGACGCCTTCGGCGACCGCCGCGCCGCCGCCGGCCGCCAGCCCGAGACGCTCGAGACCGCCGAGCTGTGGTCCGGCGCCGCCGTCTGGGTCGTCCCCAACCCCAGCGGCCTCAACGCCCACGAGACCGTCGCCACCCTCGCCGCCGCCTACGCCGCCCCGGCCGCCGAGGCCGGTGTGATCGCCGAGCTGAGCAGTCCAGGCACCCGATGAGTAATCGTGCAGTCTAGGGCCGCCCGATTCCTCATCGGGCGTCGCCCGGACTTCCCCTTCGCGCCCGACCGGCCCTGGCATGGGCGTCCGGCCGGTCGCTTCCGGTCAGCTCGTGCAGGTGTCGCCCGCGCGGGTGACGACGCAGAGCCGCTGGGGGTGGGGGACGCCGGCGTAGAAGACGGTGATGGTGGCGGTGATGTGCTGGCCCTTGGCGAGGTTGTTGTCGTTGGTCTGGACCTTGAACGTGCCGGTCGAGCTGCCGGCGGGGATCGTCACCCGGGCGCGGCTGACCTTGTCGGAGAGCGGCGTGCCGACGACCGCCTGGTCCTCGTTGGAGAAGACGCTCAGCGTCGTCTCGAACGGCACCGGCTCGTCGAGCGTGACGGTGCCGGTCACGTCGTCGGCCTGGGAGCCGTCGGCGGGGTTCGGGGACAGCTTCACCGACTCGATCTCGCGCGGCAGCACGTCGCCGACGTCGACCGTGTAGACGGCCACGTCCGGCCCCGAGAGGTCGCGATCGATGCGGTGCTTGTCGGCCGCGCAGGCCGCGAGCCCCCAGTTCTCGCAGTAGGTGTCGATCAGTTGGACCGGGGAGCGGACTCGGAAGCCGAGCTTGCCCTCGGCGCCGGTCAGCAGCGCCTCCTTGCCGTCGCGCATGGTCACCCAGCGGGCGGAGGCGTGGAACTCGTTCTGGCCGCGCGCGAGGTCGTTGGGCAGGTTCGGCGTCCCCGGCTTGCCGAAGCCGATGTCGAAGCAGCTCGACTCCCAGCCTGAGCCGCCCTCCGAGCCCCAGCGCGGGTCGCAGTTACGCGACGAGAAGAACCAGCTGATCGCGTTTCCGGCGGTCACGCTCGAGACGCCCCAATCCGGGATCTCGCGCTCGGTCTCGTTGGAGATCGTGTACTCGACCGACGCCTCGGCCGCCTTCTCCGTCGACACCGAGGCGCCGACCGTGAACTCCTGGCCGGAGGTGTACTTCGTCACCGAGTTCTCCGTCGCGGGCTCGTTCGCCTCCCAGCCGAGCCGGCCGTCGCTGGCCTCGACAGGCTGGATCGACGGCTCGACCAGGCCGGTCCACCACGCGCGCTCCAGATACTGCTGGTCGAAGATCACCCGCCAGCGGTCGAACATGTGCCAGAAGCTCTCGCCGCTGCGCTTCGGCGCGAAGGTGCCG
>JAAYBF010000083.1 GCA_012718975.1 Solirubrobacterales bacterium
TACTCGTCGAGCGTGGTCGCGCCGATCGTCTGCAGCTCGCCGCGAGCGAGCGCGGGCTTGAGGATCGACGCGGCGTCGATCGCGCCCTCGGCGGCGCCGGCGCCGACCAGGTTATGGATCTCGTCGATGAGGTCGATCGCCTTGTCGGGGAGCTGGCGGTCGGAGATGTAGCGATCCGACAGCTCGGCGGCCGCCTCCAGCGCCTCGTCGGTGATCTCGACCTTGTGGTGCTGCTCGTAGCGCTCGCGCAGCCCCTTGAGGATCTGGACGGTCTCCTCCGGAGTCGGCTGCTCGACGCGGATCTGCTGGAAGCGCCGCTCCAGCGCCGAGTCGCGCTCCAGGTACTTGCGGTACTCGTCGAGCGTGGTCGCGCCGATCGTCTGCAGCTCGCCGCGGGCCAGGGCCGGCTTGAGGATCGAGGCCGCGTCGATCGCGCCCTCGGCGGCGCCGGCGCCGACCAGGTTGTGGAGCTCGTCGATGAAGAGGATGATGTCGCCGCGCTGGGTGATCTCTTTCATCACCTTCTTGAGGCGCTCCTCGAACTCGCCGCGGTACTTCGAGCCGGCGACCAGGGCGGCCAGGTCAAGCGTGTAGATCTGCTTGTTCTTGAGCAGCTCCGGCACCTCGCCGCTGGTGATCCGCTGGGCGAGCCCCTCGACGACGGCGGTCTTGCCGACGCCCGGCTCGCCGATCAGCACCGGGTTGTTCTTGGTGCGGCGCGAGAGGATCTGCATGATCCGCTCGACCTCGGTCTCGCGCCCGACGACCGGGTCGAGCTTGCCGTCGGCGGCGAGCTTGGTCAGGTTGCGGCCGAACTGGTCGAGCAGCTTGGAGCTCTTCTTGCCCTCGCCCTGCTGGCCCTGGCCCTGGCCGCCCCCGCCCTGGCGCTGGCGGCCGCCGGGACCGGAGAGCATCCGGATGACCTCGTTGCGGATCTTCTCGGAGTCGGCGTCGAAGTCGAGCAGGATGCGCGCGGCGACGCCCTCGTTCTCGCGCACGAGGCCGAGCAGGATGTGCTCGGTGCCGATGTAGTTGTGTCCGAGCGAGAGCGCCTCGCGCAGCGCCAGCTCGAGGACCTTCTTCGCCCGTGGGGTGAACGGGATCTGGCCGGAGGTCACCTCCTCGCCGGATCCGACGATCCGAACGACCTGCGCGCGGACGCGCTCGACCGTGATCTCGAGCGACTCGAGTACGCGGGCGGCGAGGCCCTCCTCCTCGCGGAGCAGGCCGAGCAGGATGTGCTCGGTGCCGATGTAGTTGTGCTTGAGGATCCGGGCCTCCTCTTGGGCGAGGACGACCACCTGACGGGCCCGCTCTGTGAATCGCTCGAACACGGCTCGAGTCCTAACGTGTCGGGGTGTTGCGACTAGCGACCCAGTCTAACAACGGGTCCCGGCGACCCCGTCAGCTGCGCAGCGCGGGGAACAGCACGACCTCGCGGATCGCGCTGCGACCGGCCAGCAGCATCACCAGCCGGTCGATGCCGACGCCGATCCCGCCGGTCGGCGGCATGCCCTGCTCGAGCGCCCGGACGAAGTCCTCGTCGTAGGGCTGGGCCTCGTCGTCGCCGGCCGCCTCGTGGCGGCGCTGCTCCTCGAAGCGACGCCGCTGCTCGTCGGGGTCGTTGAGCTCGGTGAAGGCGTTGGCGAACTCCATCCCGCCGGCGAAGCACTCGAACCGCTCGACCAGGCCGGGCTCGGTGCGGTGGGCCTTGGCGAACGGCGACAGCTCGACCGGGTAGTCGACGATGAAGGTCGGGTTCACGAGCCTGGGCTCGACGTGCTTGGAGACCAGCTCGTCGACGAGCTGCGCCCAGGTCTCCTCGCCGTCGAGCTCGATCCCCCGCTCGGCCGCGGCCGCGACCAGGGCGGCGGCGTCGCGGTTGGCGAGCACGTCGACGCCGGTCCGCTCGAGCACCGCGTCGCGCAGGGCGATCCGGGGCCAGGGGGCCGTGAAGTCGATCTCGCCGGAGTAGCCGACGGCGTCGGCGACGTGGGGGACCAGCTGCTCCAGCTCGGCGGCGATGTCGCGGTAATCGGCGTAGGCCTCGTACCACTCGAGCATCGTGAACTCGGGGTTGTGCTTGGGCGAGAGCCCCTCGTTGCGGAAGTCCTTGCCGATCTCGAAGACCCGCTCGAGGCCGCCGACGATCAGCCGCTTGAGGTACAGCTCGGGCGCGATCCGCAGGTAGAGCTCGCGGTCGAGCGCGTTGTGGTGGGTGGTGAACGGCCGGGCGAGCGCGCCGCCGTAGAGCGGCTGCAGGATCGGCGTCTCGACCTCGAGGAAGTCGCGCGCCTCGAGCCAGCGGCGGATCGCGGCGATCGTCCGCGAGCGCAGGATGAACAGCTCGCGCGCGTCGTCGTTGGCGATCAGGTCGAGCTCGCGGCGACGGTAGCGGGTCTCGGTGTCGGCGAGGCCGTGGTGCTTGTCGGGCGGAGGGCGCAACGACTTGGCGAGCAGCTCCCAGCCGGTGGCGCGCAGGGTCAGCTCGCCGCGGCGCGACTTGAAGGCGGTGCCGTCGACGCCGATCAGGTCGCCGAGGTCGAGCGACACGAGCCGTTCGAAGGACTCCTCGCCGAGCACGTCGCGGCGCGCCTGGACCTGGATCCGGCCGGAGCGGTCGACGACGTCGAGGAACGCGGCCCCGCCGTGCCCGCGCCGCGCCGCGAGCCGGCCGGCGACGCGGTAGGCGGCGTCGGTCTCCTCACCGTCGGCGAGGTCGCCGTGCTCGGCCCGCACCGCCGCGCTGGCCACCACCCCCGGGAAGGCGTGCGGGAACGGGTCGACCCCGTCCGCCCGCAGCTGCTCCAGCTTCTCGCGCCGATCGTCGCTCACAGCGGCCGAACCCTAGTCAAAGGAGAGTCGCCCTGGCCCGCGCAGGCAGCCGCCTGCGCGCGTTCAGGCAGCCTCTATTTTCGTGATCTTGAGCTTGCGCGCGGGGCCGCGCGGGACCGGGACGGAGACGACGTCGCCGCGCTTGTGGCCGAGCAGCGCCTTGCCGACGGGCGACTCGTTGGAGAGCTTCTGCTCGGACGGGTCGGCCTCGGCCGAGCCGACGATCTGGAACTTCGTCGACTTGTCGGTCTTCTGGTCCTTGACGTGGACGGTGAGACCGACGGCGACGGTGTCGGTGTCGGCGTTGCTGGGGTCGATCAGCCGCGCGCTGCGGAGCTTGTCCTCGAGCTCGGCGATCTGCTTCTCGAGCATCGCCTGCTCGTTCTTGGCGTCGTCGTACTCCGAGTTCTCGGAGATGTCGCCGAACTCGCGCGCCTCCTTGATCCGGTCGGCGACCTCGCGCCGGCGGACCGTGGAGAGGTGGTCGATCTTGTCCTTGAGCTCGGCGAGCCCCTCGGCTGTGAGAAGTGTGTCTCTGGGCATTCTTTGGTCCCCGCGCCGGTTCGCTGCGCTCCGGGGAGCGCGTGAGTGTAGCAACCGCCCGGGCGGTTCCCCGGAGGCCGCACGGCCCCGCCCGCCGCCTGCGGTCAGGCGGCGTCGGCGGCGGTCGCGGCGGCCTCGATCCGGTCGAGCGCGACACGCGCATCCGCTGTGGTCGGCGCGGTCACCAGCTCCTGCTTGCCGGCCCTGGTGAGGCCGAGCCGCTCGGCGTACCAGGGGTAGAACTTGCGCAGGTAGTGGCCAGCTCGCTGCACGCCGATGTGCTCCTCGCAGCGGTCGATCGTCCAGCGCAGCTCGGCGGCGATCTCCCCCACGTCGGGCTCGTCGTCGCGGCGGCCGAGCAGCCGCTCGAACAGCCACGGGTTGCCGAGCGATCCGCGCGCGAGCATGACCGCGGCGGCGCCGGAGCGCTCGAAGGCGTCCTCGACCCGCTCGTCGGAGAGCAGGCCGCCGGAGAGGATGACCGGCACGTCGAGCGCATCGACGAGCTCGCGGGCGAGGTCGTAGTCGGGCCGGCCCTTGTGCTGCTGGGATGCGTGGCGGGGGTGGAAGGCGATCGCGGCGACGCCGGCCTCGTCGACGAGCCGGCGGGCGAGGTCTACTCCGGCGCGGTCGCCGGGCCGCTGTCCGGGCCGGAGCTTGACGGTGACCGGCAGGCCGCTGCCCTCGCCGGCGGCCTTGGCGATCGCGACCGCCTTGTCGGGGTCGTCGAGCAGCGCGGCGCCGGCGCCGGTCTTGCAGACCTTGCGGACCGGGCAGCCCATGTTGAGGTCGACGAGGTCGGCGCCGGCCTCGGCGACCATCGCGGCTGCGCCGCGCATCACGTCGGCGTCGTGGCCGAAGAGCTGCATCGAGACGGGGTGCTCGTCGGGGTGGATGCGCAGGAACTGCTCGACGGTGCGCTCGTTGCCGTGGTGGAGGCCGAAGCTGGACACCATCTCCGATACGACGAGCCCGGCGCCGTGGCGCTTGGCCTGCAGGCGCACGAACCAGTTGCCGATGCCGGCGAGCGGCGCCAGCACGAGCCGGTTGGGCAGCTCGATGCCGGCCAGCGTCCAGGGGTCACGGAGCGAGCGCACCCCCGAAACGCTACCGACCGGCCAGGCACCTGAGAGGGGGTCCGGGGGCGCGAGACCCCCGGTTCTCTATCCGTTGCGTTCCCAGATCAGGCGGAGGCCCTTGAGCGTGAGCAGGTCGTCGAGCTCGTCGACCTCGCTGCAGTGCGGGACGATCGCCTGCGCCCAGCCGCCGGTGGCGATCGTCGTGGCCTCGGCGCCGAGCTCCTCGCGCAGGCGCGCGACGAGGCCGTCGACGGCCCCGGCGTAGCCGAAGATCACCCCGGACTGGATCGCCTCGCGGGTGCCCTTGCCGATCGCGGCGCGCGGCGGGTCGAGCCGCACCTTCGGCAGCGCGGCGGCGCGCGCGGCGAGCGCCTCGATCGAGATCTCGACGCCGGGCGCGATCACGCCGCCGAGGTACTCGCCGTCGGCGGAGACGACGTCGTAGTTGATCGCGGTGCCGAAGTCGACGGCTATGCAGGGGCCGGCGCAGTGGTCGTAGGCGGCGATCGCGTTGACGAGCCGGTCGGCGCCGAGCTCGCGCGGGTCGTCGATGCGGATCGGCATCCCGGTCTTCAGCTCGGGGCCGACGAGCGCCCCGTCGCCGACGTAGCGGCGGCGCACCTCGTCGTACTCGCGCGTGAGCGTCGGCACGACGCAGGAGGTGACGATCGCGTCGATGTCGCGCAGCGTGTTCTCGCGCAGCCGCAGCAGCCCGCCGAGCACGACCGCCAGCTCGTCCGCGGTAGCGGTGCGCGAGGTGTGGAAGCGCCAGTGCTCGAGCAGCTCCTCCGCGCGGAACAGCCCGATGTGCGTCTGGGTGTTCCCGACGTCGACGGCCAGCAGCATCGACGGATTATCTACCAAGGCCGAGGCGCTCGGCGCGCTGGACCGCCTCGGCCCGGTTGCGGACCTCGAGCTTGCGGTAGACGCTGCTGGTGTGCTCCTTGACGGTGTGGGGCGAGAGGTGCAGCTCGGCGGCGATCTCGCGGTTGGTGGCGCCGGTGGCGAGCAGGGTGAGCACGTCGCGCTCGCGCGGGGAGAGCGGGGCGCGGGGCTGCTCGCGGGCGGCGGCGAAGACGGTCCGGCCGCTGCCGACGGCGCGGACGGCGGCGGCGACCTCGTCGGCTCCCCAGTCCTTGGAGACGAAGCCGGAGGCGCCGGCGGCCTTGGCGGCCTGGGGCGAGATCCAGCCGGCGCCGGAGATCAGCAGCACGCGGGTGGTCGGCGACTCGCGCTTGAGCGCCTCGCTCATCTCGGCGCCGGACTCCTCGCCGACGAAGAGGTCGACGAGCGCGACGTGGGGCTCGTAGCGGCGGGCGAGCTCGCGCGCCTCCTCGCCGTTGCGGGCGGTGAGGCAGCGCTCGACCCAGGGCTGCTCGGTGAGCAGGAGGCGGAACCCCCAGTGGACGACCTCGTGGTCGTCGACGATCAGCACGCGCAGCTTGCGGTCGATCACCGGGCGTCCTCGGCGGCGAGCGGGACGACGAGCCGCACGCGCCATTCGCCGTCGCCGCCGGTGGGCCCGAAGTCGACCACTCCCCCGCTCTGGAGCGCGTCGAGCGCGGCGAGGCGGAGCCCCATGCCGGCGCCGCGCCCGCGCCTGCCCGACTCGACGCCGTCGTTGACGACCTCGAGCACGAAGGTGCCGTCCTGGGTGGTGACGCGGACGTCGACGCGGGTGGGCTCGGCGTGCTTGTGGGCGTTGCGCAGCGCCTCGGCGAGCACCGACTGGGAGAGCTGCTCGACCTGGCGCGGGACCTCGACGCCGTCGTCCCAGGCGATCTGCAGCGGCGGGCCGTCGTAGCTGGCGCCGAGCCGTTGCAGCTCCTCGCGGAGCGTGGCGCCGGTGTCGAGCTGCGGCGGGGCGACTGGCCGCGCGAGCGCGTGGCGGAGGTCGGCGACCGCGGCCTGGATCTCGTCGGCGCAGCGCTGGCGCTGCTCGGCGGTCAGCGAGGCTTCGGAGCCGAGCACGAGCGAGACGCCGAACAGCCGCTGCATGACCCGCTCGTGGACCTCGCGCGCGAGGTCGACGCGCTCGGCGAGCAGCCGCGCCCGCTCGTGCTGGGTGGCGGCGATGCGGGCGCTGGCTGCGAGCGCGGCGGTCTTGCCGAGCGTCCACATGGTGTGGCGCTCGCGGTCGGTGAGGTCGAACGGCTCGCCGCCGCGGTCGGCGAAGATGACGCCGAGCCAGCGGCCGCCGGCCGAGACGGGCGTGCAGGTGATCTTGGTGATGCCGGGGAGCTGGGCGTAGCGGGCGGGGACCTGGCCGGCGAGGTCGCCGGAGACCTCGACGACGCGGTTCTCGGCGAGCGCGCGCTGGGCGATCGGCGTCTCGTCGAGGGTGCCGTGGACGTCGTGGATCAGGTCGGAGCCGAAGCCGTGCGTGCCGGCGGGTACGACGAGGCGGCGCGCCTCCTGGTAGAGCAGCAGGCCGGCTCGCTCCATCGAGGTGAGCCGGCACATCGCCTCGCAGAGGCGGTCGTAGAAGGCCTGGCGGCCACCGTCGCCGCCGTCGCCGGCGGCGTCGAGGCCGGAGAGCAGCTCGACCATCGTGTCGAGCGGCTCGGTCGACTGGACGGTGTGGCCGGTGCCCGACATGCCGTAGGTCTATCGCAGAGCGGTCGAGCCGGCTAGCGCCGGGGCGGGGCGAGCGCGAGGCGCAGCGCCTGGTCGCCGGTGAGCGAGACGACCCGCTCGTCGCCGCAGTCGCGGCAGCGGCAGACGACCTCGTGGTCCCAGTGCTCGACGCGCAGCGACCAGTCGATCGCTCCGGAGAGGCACACGCGGCAGGCGAGCGACGCCTCGACGAGGCAGCTCGCGTCGTCGCCGCGGAAGGTCGCCGTCTCGAGCGTGGCTGCGGGGTGGCACATCGTGCTCCTCAGATTCCACGAAGCGCCGGTCGGCGTCGAACCGGGGCGCGCAATACCCCCCGACCTGGGGGGTCCGCGCCGTTTCCCGGGGGGAGCGGCGGCTCAGAACGGGCCGGCGCGGCGGACGGGCTGGTCGGCGACGGCGGCGAGCCGGTCGGCGAGGCGGGTGCCGTCGGGCAGCGCGAGCTCGGGGTCGAGCTCGAGCAGCGGGGCGAGCACGAAGGCGCGCGCGGTCACCTCGGGGTGGGGCAGCGTCAGCCGCTCGGAGCGGTGGACGAGGTCGCCGAGCAGGAGCACGTCGACGTCGATCGGCCGCGGGCCGTGGCGCGGCCCGCCGGGCTGGCGGCCGAGCGCCCGCTCGACGCGCTTGCAGGCGTCGAGCAGCGCCTCGGGGTCGAGGTCGCTCTCGACGGCGAGGCAGGCGTTGAGGAAGTCGGGCTGGTCGAGGATCTCGCCCTGGGGCGCCGTCTCGTAGGCGGACGAGGAGGCGACGACGGCGATCCCCTCTGCGCCGAGCCGCTCGCGGGCGGAGCGCAGCGCGGCGGCGCGGTCGCCCTCGTTGGAGCCGAGGCCCAGGTAGCCGCGCACGCGCTAGCCGACCCGGTCGGCGGCGCGGCCGGCCCCGGGGGCGCTAGGTCTCACGCCAGACCTCGACCGAGACCTCGTCGACGGGCAGGGGGATCGGCGGCTCGGGCTTGGCGGCCTTCACGCGCACCGACTCGGCGCCGTAGCGGCGCACCAGCCGGTCGACGACGGCCGCGCAGAGCCGCTCGAGCGTCTTGTAGGAGCGCTCCTGGGCGGCGAGCGCGACCTGCTCGCAGACCTCGGCGTAGTCGATCGTGTCCTCGACGCGGTCGGTGACCATCGCGTCGCAGTCGGCGAGCTCGAAGGCGATGTCGAGCACGAGCCGCTGGCCGAGCTCGCGCTCGGCGTCGCTGACGCCGTGGCGGGTGTAGAGCGAAAGCCCGGTGATCTCGATCGTGACGGTGGGCTCCGGCGCCTCGTCCTCGTCGTCGAACTCGCGCTCGTCGAGATCGTCGTCCAGCTCGTCGGGGTCGTCGATCATCTCGTCTCCTGGTGGGCGGCGCGGGCGCCGGGCGCGCCTGCGCGCCCGACCGTAGCAGCCGCCACCGTCAGGGCCTCGCCGACGGCGGCGACGTCGTGGACGCGGAAGACGGTCGCGCCGCGCTCGAGCGCGAGCACGTTGGTGGCGATCGTGCCGGCGAGCCGGTCGCCGGGCGGGCTGGCGGTCAGGCGGCCGAGGAACCCCTTGCGCGAGGTGCCGATCACCAGCGGCCGGCCGATCGCGACGAGCTCGTCGAGGCGGCGCAGCAGCTCGAGGTTGTGCTCGACGGTCTTGCCGAAGCCGATGCCGGGGTCGAGCCAGACGCGCTCCTCGGCGATGCCGGCCGCGACGGCGTGGGCGAGGCGCTCCTCGAGGAAGGCGCGCACGTCGTCGACGACGTCGCCGTAGCGGGGGTCGTCCTGCATCGTCTGCGGCGTGCCGCGCATGTGCATCAGGCAGCAGTCCACGCCGCGGTCGGCGACCAGCCCGGCCATCTCCGGCGAGTGGCGCAGCGCGCTGACGTCGTTGACGATCTCGGCGCCGGCGTCGAGCGCCGCGGCGGCGACCTCGGCCTTCATCGTGTCGATCGCCAGCCGTGCGGTGCCGGCGAGCCGCTCGATGACGGGCAGCACGCGCGCCAGCTCCTCGACGGCGGGGACGGGCGCCGCCCCGGGGCGGGTCGACTCGCCGCCGACGTCGACGATGTCGGCGCCGTCGGCGACCAGCCGCCGGCCGTGCTCGACGGCGGCGTCGGCCTCGAGGAACGCCTCGCCGTCGGAGAACGAGTCCGGCGTCACGTTGAGGATGCCCATCAGCGTGTAGCTCACCGCCACATCACACCACTCCCCCGCGGCGGGGCGGGGACAGGTCGGCGCGGGAGGGTCAGTCGGCGGCGCCGCCGGCCAGGCCGGGGCGCGGCAGCGGGGTCGGTCCGCGCTCGGGCTTGCGCGCCGCGGGCTCCTCCTCGGCGGGCTCCTCCGGGCCGGACGGCCGGACCGGCTCGTCAGGGCCGAAGACCTCGAGCTCGCTCTTGCCCTCGAGCAGCTGGATGAACTCCTCGCGCTCGATCGTCTCGCGCCGGAGCAGGATCTCGGAGGTGTTCTCGAGGTCGTCGCGGTGGGCCTCGAGGATCGCTCGCGCGGACTGGTGGGCCTCCTCGACCACGCGTCGGATCTCGTTGTCGATCTCGCGCGCGACGTCGTCGGAGTAGTCGGGCTCGGAGCTGTACTCGCGGCCGAGGAACGGCTGGCCGTGGTCGTGGCCGAAGACGCGCGGTCCGAGCTTCTCCGACATCCCGAACCGCATCACCATCTGCTTGGCGGTCTGGGTGACCTTCTCGAGGTCGTTGGAGGCGCCGGTGGTCACCTCGCCGAAGACGATCTCCTCGGCGGCGCGGCCACCGAGCGTCATCGCCATCGTGTCCTGCAGCTCGGCGCGAGTGGTCAGGAACTTGTCCTCGGTCGGCAGCGAGATCGTGTAGCCCAGCGCCTGGCCGCGCGAGATCACCGAGATCTTGTGGACCGGGTCGGTGTTGTCGAGGAAGTGGGCTACGAGCGCGTGGCCCATCTCGTGGTAGGCGGTGATCCGCCGCTCCTTCTCGCCCATCACCCGCGTCTTCTTCTCGGGGCCGGCGATCACGCGCATGATCCCCTCCTCGAGCTGGAGGTGGTCGATCTCGCGCTTGCCCTGGCGGGCGGCGAGCAGGGCGGCCTCGTTGACGAGGTTCTGCAGGTCGGCGCCGGTGAAGCCGGGCGTCTGGGCGGCGAGGTTGTCGAGGTTGATCGCCTTCGACAGCGGCTTGCCGCGCGTGTGGACCTCGAGGATCTTGGCGCGGCCCTTGCGGTCGGGCCGGTCGACGACGATCTGGCGGTCGAAGCGGCCGGGGCGCAGCAGCGCCGGGTCGAGGATGTCGGGCCGGTTGGTGGCCGCGATCAGGATGATGTTGTCCTTCATCTCGAAGCCGTCCATCTCGACGAGCAGCTGGTTGAGCGTCTGCTCGCGCTCGTCGTGGCCGCCGCCCA
>JAAYBF010000006.1 GCA_012718975.1 Solirubrobacterales bacterium
CCGGGCTCGGCACCTCCGCGCGGCGGCCGCCGCCCCCGCTCAGCGCCCGCGCCGCGGCGGCTTGCAGCGCACGCTGTCGCGGTAGGTGTGCGGCGGGCCCTCGGTGAAGTAGCCCTTGAGCAGGAACGGCCAGCGGCGGTTGCGCGGGCAGGAGGTCGTGACGATCAGCTTGCCGCGGCCGACCCAGCCGCGGATCGAGCGCGGCGCGATCGGCACGCCCGCGACGACCTGCAGGACCCGCGGGATCCGGACGGTCACCCGGTACTTCCACTTGCCGACCTTCAACTCCTGGATTCGCGCGGCGATCGCCTCGCGCACGAGCGCCGGCCGGTACATCGTCACGTAGGCCCAGGCGACCCTCGGCCCGCCGTTGAAGACCTCGACGGTCGGGTAGGTGATGATGTCGTCGGCGTAGGCGGAGGCCTTCGCGGCGCCGATCCGCGACCGCTTCGGGCAGCGGTCGGGGCCGTACTGGTCGAGCGTCCGCTTCGAGCAGCGCGGCAGCAGGTGGGCGTTGTAGTCGCCGTTGCGCGGGAAGAGTGCGTAGCCGTGGGTGACGATCGGCTTCTCGACGCCCTCGACGTGGAAGAACTCCGCCGACGCGCGGATCCTCACCGGCTGCGGGCGCTTCGGCGTGCCCGCCCGGTTGGGCGAGACCTTCGCCTCGACGGTGAACGTCGTCTGTGGCCCTGCCTGCTGTCCGACCGCGACGGCGGTGCCCGCTCCGGCGAGCGCGACGGCCACGGCTCCCACAACCAGGTACTTGCGCATTCCTGCCTCCCTGGCACGCCACTATACGATCTTCGGCTCGATGCCCCGCTACCTACCCGTCGACTCACGCCAATCGTTCCCCGAGCTCGAGCAGGAGATCCTCGAGCGGTGGCGCGAGCGCGACGTGTTCGCCGAGTCGGTCAGGCGGCGCGAGGGCGCCGAGCCCTACGTCTTCTACGAGGGGCCGCCGACCGCCAACGGCCGGCCCGGCTCCCACCACGTCCTCTCGCGCGTGTTCAAGGACGTCTTCCCGCGCTTCCGCACGATGCGCGGCAACCTCGTCCACCGCAAGGCGGGCTGGGACTGCCACGGCCTGCCGGTCGAGCTGGAGATCGAGAAGGAGCTCGGCTTCCGCCACAAGGGCGACATCGAGGAGTACGGCATCGCCGAGTTCAACGCGAAGTGCCGCGAGTCGGTGCTGCGCTACATCGACGAGTGGAACCGGCTCACCGAGCGGATCGGCTTCTGGATCGACACCGACGACGCCTACTTCACCCTCGACGACGACTACGTCGAGTCGGTCTGGTGGACGCTCAAGCAGGTGTGGGACAAGGGGCTGCTCTACGAGGGCCACAAGGTCGGGCCGTACTGCCCGCGCTGCGGCACCGGGCTCTCCAGCCACGAGGTCGCGCTCGGCTACCGCGACGTCGTCGACCCCTCGATCTACGTCCGCTTCCCGCTGCTCGACGCCGACGAGGCGCTGGTGGTCTGGACGACCACGCCCTGGACGCTGCCCGGCAACGTGGCGGTGGCGGTCGCGCCGGAGACCGAGTACGTCCGCGCCCGCCGCGGCGGCGAGACGCTGGTCGTCGCGGCCGCGCTGCGCGAGCGTGCGCTGGGCGAGGGGTGGGAGCAGGTCGGCGCGCCGTTCAAGGGCGCGGAGCTGATCGGCCGCCGCTACCGCGGCCCGCTCTTCCGGCTCGACGACGGCGGTCCACGCAACGCGTTCCAGGTGATCGCCGGCGACTTCGTCACCACCGACGACGGCACCGGCATCGTCCACCTCGCGCCCGCCTACGGCGAGGACGACTTCGACGCGGCGGCCAAGGCCGGGATCTTCGACCCGACCGCCGCGGGCGAGCTGTACAACCCGGTCCGCCGCGACGGCACCTTCGACGGCCGCGTGGGCGGGTTCGAGGACCGCTTCGTCAAGGACCCCGACACCACCGCCGCGCTGATCGCCGACCTCGACGGCCGCGGGCTGCTGCTGCGCGAGGAGGCCTACGAGCACTCCTATCCGCACTGCTGGCGCTGCGACACGCCGCTGCTCTACTACGCCAAGTCGAGCTGGTACGTGCGCACGACCGCGATCAAGGACGAGCTGCTGGCCTCCAACGAGGCGGTCACCTGGTACCCCGAGCACATCAAGCACGGCCGGTTCGGCAACTGGCTGGAGAACAACGTCGACTGGGCGCTGTCGCGCGAGCGCTACTGGGGGACGCCGCTGCCGATCTGGCGCGCCGAGGACGGCGAGACGATCTGCGTCGGCTCGCGCGCGGAGCTGCGCGAGCTGGCCGGCGCGGTGCCCGACGACCTCCACCGCCCCTACGTCGACGACGTCGTGATCGAGCGCGACGGCAAGACCTTCCGGCGCGTGCCGGACCTGATCGACGTCTGGTGGGACTCGGGCTCGATGCCGTTCGCCCAGTGGCACCACCCGTTCGAGAACGGCGACCGCTTCGCGGAGTCGTTCCCGGCCGACTACATCTGCGAGGCGCTCGACCAGACCCGCGGCTGGTTCTACTCGCTGCTGGCGATCTCGACCATGCTGACCGGCCGCGCCTCGTTCGAGACGGTGCTCTGCCTCGGCCTGATCCTCGACGAGGACGGCCAGAAGATGTCGAAGTCGCGCGGCAACGTGGTCGTGCCGTGGGACGTGATCGACACCCACGGCGCCGACGCGTTCCGCTGGTACTACTTCACCTCCAAGCAGCCGTGGGACGGCTACCGGTTCTCGCTGGACACGATCGGCGAGTCGGTGCGGCAGTTCATGAAGCCGCTCTGGAACACCTACGCGCTGTTCGTGCTGTACGCGAACGTCAACGACGTCGAGCCGGTGGCGGTGCGCGAGCTGGCGGCGGGCGACCGCGCGGCGGACGCGGGCACGGCGGGCGGCCCGGACGCCGCGCCGGCGCTGACCGACCTCGACCGCTGGATCCTCTCGCGCCTGCAGGCGACGGCCGAGGTGGCGACCGAGCGCCTCAACGACTACGACACGACCTCCGCCGGCCGGGCGATCGCGGCGTTCGTCGACGAGCTGTCGAACTGGTACGTGCGCCGCTCGCGGCGGCGGTTCTGGGATGGCGACCCGGCCGCGTTCGCGACGCTGCGCGAGTGCCTGGTCGAGGTGTCGAAGCTGCTGGCGCCGCTGACCCCGTTCGTCGCCGACGCGATCTACGGCAACCTCGACGGCGGCGAGCCGTCGGTCCACCTCTGCGACTACCCGGAGCCCGACCCGGCGCTGCGCGACCCGGCGCTCGAGGAGCAGATGGCGGTCGTGCGCGACGCGGTCGAGCTGGGCCGGGCGGCGCGCGCGGCAGCGAAGGCGAAGGTCCGCCAGCCGCTGAGCGAGGCGGTGGTCGTCGCCGCCGACCGCGAGCGCGACGCGATCGGCCGCTTCGAGGCGCTGGTGCTCGACGAGCTCAACGTCAAGCGGGTGCGCTACGTCTCGCAGGCCGACGAGCTGGGCCGGTTCGAGCTCAAGCCCAACTACCGCACGCTCGGGCCCCGCTTCGGCAAGCAGATGCCGCAGGTCGCGGCGGCGGTGGCGGCCCTCGACGCCGACCGCGCGGCGGCGACGCTGCGCGCGGGCGGCGAGCTGCACGTCGCGATCGACGGCCGCGACCACGCGCTGACCGCCGACGACGTGGCGCTCGCGCTGCAGCCGCTGGAGGGCTACGAGGTCGAGCGCTCCGGCACCCACGCGGTGGCCCTGAACCTCGAGCTCGACGACGAGCTGCGCCGCGAGGCGCTCGCGCGCGAGGTCGTCCACGCGGTCCAGAACGCGCGCAAGGCGGCGGGGTTCGAGGTCCAGGACCGGATCGCGCTGACGCTCGCCGGCGACGACGCGCTGCTCGACGCTGTCCGCGCCCACGAGGCCTACGTGACCGGCGAGACGCTCGCGACCTCGCTCGAGTTGGGCGGGGCCGGCGGTGGCGCGGCCGCCGCCGAGATCGAGGGCCGCGCGCTCTCGATCGGCGTGGCGCGAGTCTGAAGGCAGCCCGCTTCGGCGAGCGGGTGATTACAGTCCATCCTTAAAGATCCGGTAACATTACGTCGCGAATGTAATGACCGCTCTTTCGGGACGAAACCCGTTCAGGCCGGGCGTCGGGCTCAGGCCCCTACACCTCGCCGGACGGGACGGCACGCTGCGCAGGTTCGAGGCCATGCTGCGCGCCGCGCCCGAGCAGCCGGCGAACATGCGCTTGACGGGACTACGCGGGGTCGGGAAGTCGGTGCTCCTCAAGGAGTTCGCCGACCGGGCCGGCGAGCAGGCGTGGGAGCCGGCGCTGCTCGAGCTACAGCCCAGCCACAACACCGACCGCGCGATCCAGGAGGTCATCACCCAACTCGCAACCGCCACCCGCGAGGCGGTGTCGCGAAGCGAGCGTGTTCGCGCCGCCGCCGGACGGGCGGCGCAGGCGGCGGGCGGACTGGCGGTCTCGTGGGGCGAGGTATCGGTCTCCTACGTGGCCGGCACGCGTCCGGACGAGACGGATCTCGCCAAGGCGCTGTACGACGCGACCGACGTCGCCCTCAGGCACGGACGCTCCGGCGTGGTGCTCCTGCTCGACGAGGCGCAGGCCATCCGCGACGACCGCGATCGCAGCGGCCAGCATCCGCTCTCGCTGCTGATCGCCGCGGTGTCGATGCTGCAGCGCACCGAGGTCCCGCTCGGCCTCGTCGTCTGCGGACTGCCGACCCTCACCGGCAACCTGCTGCGCGCCCGCTCCTACACCGAGCGCATGTTTCGCGGCGAGGAGATCGACTCGCTCGACGGTGCCGAGGCGGAGCAGGCCCTCACCGAGCCGCTCGCCGGTACGGGAGCGGAGATCGACGGCGCCGTCGTCGCCGAGATCGTCGACGAGGTCGAGGGATACCCGTACTTCATCCAGCTGTGGGGGGCCGAGCTGTGGGACGCCGCCGTCACGGCCGACACGTCGGCGATGACTCCAGCGCTGCTCGCCGCCGCCCGTCCGGACATCTACCGGCGGCTGGACATCGACTTCTACGAGCCCCGCGTAGCAACGCTCACGCCGGCCGAGCAGGACGTGCTGATCGGATCGGCGGACTGCTCCTACCCGCCGCTCACCGTCTCGGAACTCAACGAATCCGTCGACAAGTCGCCAGGCAACATCAACGTGCTCCTGGGGCGGCTGGTCGAGAACGGCGTCATGTACCGGGTGCGCAAGGGGCAGTACGAGTACACGGCACCCAAGTTCCGCGAGTACCTCGAGCGGCGGGTCGCCGGCGACCGGGGCCGGTGAGCGGGCGCGGGGCGGCGTTACTCGGCGTCGCCGGTGGCGCAGCCGGGGGCGTCGTAGCCGTCGGCGCAGGCGGTGCGGTTGGCCCAGCGGGCGCGGAACTCGCGCTGGAAGCGGCGGACCGCGCGCTGGCCCTTGCGGCCCCCGCCGGCCTCCTCCGCGACCTGCTCGGCGATCCGCTCGGATAGCGCCTGGAGACGGAGCTGGTCGAGCACGTCCTGCTCGGTCTGGCCGCCGAGGAAGCGGCGCAGGGCCTTCTTGGTCTTGAACTGGGCGCCGGCGGCCGCCTCCCAGCGCTCGCGGACCTCGGCGTCGGACACCTCGATGCCGCGGTCGGCGGCCTCCTGCTCGATCGCCTCGCGGGCGAGCAGGACGGCGAGCGCCTGGTCGCGGAGGCGGTCGCGCTCGGTGGCGGCGGGCTCGTCGCCGGATGCCGAGGTGCCGTCGTCGCCGGAGCCGGCGTCGCCGGGCTCGCTGTCGGCGCCGGCGGCCGTACCGCCGGACGCCGGGGAGCCGGTGCCGCGCTGGGCGCGGGCGAGCGCGTCGATCTGGCGCTCGAGGTCGGTCTCGGCGATCTCCTCGTCGCCGACCTTGGCGACGGCGCCCGAGGGGACGTCGTCGGAGCTCGGCGAGTCGTCGCCGCCACCGCAGCCGACGGCGAAGGCGAAGATCAGGGCAAGCGCGGCGAGCAGCGCCGCCAGGCGGCCGGCGCGTCGCGGCGGGCGGCGCGAGCTCATCCGCCCCCCGAGGGCGAGGCCGCGAGCTTCCACTCGCCGTCCTCCTTGACCATCGGCACGGTCGAGATCGGGCCCTTGCCGCCGAAGCGGATCGAGGCGGTCGCGCGGTCGCCGTCGACGTTGACGCCGACGATCTGGGCCTTCATCGACCGCTTCAGGCCGCCGGTCTGGCGCGCGCGGCGCAGCAGCAGCCCGGTCGCGTTCTCGCAGTTCCAGTCGACGTCGGCGAGGCCGGCGCTGCGCCGGGCGTACTCGATCGTCTGGCGCTGGGCCGCCTTGGACATCAGGTCGCAGACGTTGGCGAGCGCCTCGTTGCCGGCCGCCTCGTCGAGCGTCTGGCGGGCGGGGACGTCGGTCGCGGAGATGCCGGAGTCGACCGCCGCGGCGAAGTCGTCGTAGACGCCGTCGACCGACTCGACGGCCTGGCGGGCCTCGGCGGGATCGCCTGAGAGGGCGGGCCCGGACGCGCCGCCGCCGGCGACCGCGCCACCGCCGCCGGATCCTCCGCCACCGCCCTTGCGCTTCCCGCCGCCGCTGGCCGGCGCGCCGTCGCCGCCGGAGCCGGGCTCGGCGGTCGGCGCGGTCTGGCCGCTGGCCGCGGTGTCGGAGTCGTCGTCGCCCCCACCGCAGGCGGCGAGCGCCGCGGAGGCGAGGAGGGCGGCGGCCAGAGCCGCCGCCGGGCGCGTGTCGAAGTACCCCAGACGCATCGGTAATCCCGTGTCTGGGACCCTAACGCGCGCGGCACCCTCGCGCGCAGGTTCGCGCTATCGGCCGGGCGTGGTCAGTCCGGCGGGCCGAGCGGCTGCTCGGCCGGCGCGCCCTGGATCTCGCCGGCGATCGCCCAGTCGGTCTTGGGCGAGTCGACGAAGCGGATCCAGACGTGGTCGCGCGACGTCTTGCCGACGTCGGCGATCAGGTCGGTGAGCCGCTCGGCGATCTCACGCTTCTGATCCGCCGAGCGGCCCTCGTACCACTCGATCGTGACGATCGGCATCGCTGCCTCCTCTCGAGCCGCGCCCTAGGCGAGCGCCGGCTCGAGCTCCTGGACGAGGCGCGTCTTGGGCAGCGCGCCGACGATCTGGTGAGCGACCTGGCCGTTCCTGAAGAGCAGCAGGGTCGGGATCGACATCACGTTGTAGGAGGCCGCGGTCTGCGGGTTCTCGTCGACGTTGAGCTTGACGACCTTGAGGTCCTCGCGCTCGCCCGCCAGCTCCTCGAGATGCGGGGCGACGACACGGCACGGGCCGCACCACGGCGCCCAGAAGTCGACGAGGACCGGCTTGTCGGCCTCGATCACCTCGGCCTGGAAGTTGTTGTCGGTCACGGCGTCGAGACCGGCCATGGGGGCTCCTTCGCGGGTTGGGTTCGTCCTAATGCTTCAGAAAGTATAGCGTCAGCCGATCCTGCCTCCCGGCCGATCCTTCCGCTCACCCTAGGGCCTGCGCTGGTCGTCATCCAGAGCCGCGTCCGCGTCGGCGCGCTCCCGCCAGCCCAGCGGCAGCGCGACGACGAAGACGCCGAGCAGGAGGGTGCCGGCGGCCGAGCAGGACGCGAGGGGGCCCCACGCCCCGGTCAGCGCATCGGCCCAGCGTACGGGTGTGTCCGGCCGCCAGCGCCCGCTCAGCGCGACCGCAGCCGCAGCAGCGGGACCTTCCAGAACGCCTCGACGGCGATGCGGGCGGACATCTTGGAGGAGCCGACGCGGCGGTCGCGGAAGAGGATCGGCACCTCCTCGACGGTGAAGCCGGCCTTGATGGCCCGGTAGGTCATCTCGATCTGGAAGCCGTAGCCGTCGGCGTCGATGCCGGTGAGGTCGAGCCGCTCGAGCACGCGGCGGTTGAAGCACTTGAAGCCGCCGGTGAGGTCGTTGACGGGGATGCCGAGGATCGCGCGCGCGTAGAGCGAGCCGCCGCGGCTGATCAGGCGGCGACCCCGGCCCCAGTCGGTGACCCCGCCGCCGGGCACGTAGCGCGAGCCGAGCACCAGGTCGGCGCGCTCGGCGGCTGCGACGAGGCGGGGGATGTCGGCCGGGTCGTGGGAGAAATCGGAGTCCATCTCCATCAGCAGTTCGGCGCCGCCGGCGAGGGCGCGGCCGAAGCCGGCGAGATAGGCGGGGCCGATGCCGTCCTTGGAGGCGCGGTGCAGGACCTCGACGCGGCCGGGGTTCTCGGCGGCGAGGCGGTCGGCGATCTCACCGGTGCCGTCGGGCGAGCCGTCGTCGACCACGAGGATGCGGTGCTCGCGACCGGTCGCGGCGAGCTGCGGCAGCGCGGCGGCGACGAGCGCCGCGATGTTCTCGGCCTCGTTGTAGGTCGGCAGGATCAGCCAGACGCCCGACATGCGCGAACCCTATGCGGGCCGGTGGTCGCACGCGCGGCGGCGTGGACGGCCTGGGCGAAGAGAGCCGGAGAGCGGGTCCCTTCCACCTGGCCGCCTCCAACCCGGCCGCGATGGAAGGGACCCGGGGCCCTCCGTCTGGCCGCCTCCAATTCGGCCTCGGCGGAGGGGACCCCTGACAGGGCCGGGGCGGGACAGCGAGTGGGAGAGGCTGAGGTGCCAATGGCCCGCTGCCCTTCCCCGACCCTGCGGAGCCCTCCAGTACGCCAACATACGAACACATTCGTACTCGCGTGTCAAGGGGCGATTCGAAACTCGGATCTCCGGCCCAGTCGCTAGCTTGGCGGAGCGATGAAGAACGCCGAGATCGCCGCCGCCTTCGACGAGCTGGGAACCCTCTACGAGCTCGACGGCGCGGTGGTCTACCGGGTGCTCGCCTACCGCAACGCCGCGAAGGCGATCCGGGACTCCGGCGTGTCGGTCGCGGAGCTGGCGCGGCAGGGGCGGGCGGAGTCGCTGCCGGGGATCGGCAAGACGATCGCCGAGAAGATCGATGCGCTGCTCGCCGAGGGGGAGATCCCGGCGGCCGGCAAGCTGAAGGCGCGGATCCCGGTCGGGCTGGTGGAGGTGACGCGGATCCCGGGGCTGGGGCCGAAGCGGGCACGTCAGCTCCACGACGAACTGGGAGTCGACTCGATCGAGTCGCTGCGCGCGGCGGCGGAGGGCCAGCAGATCCGGACGGTCGCCGGGTTCGGCGCGCGCGCGGAGGAGAAGATCCTCGCGGCGCTGGCGGCCGGCGCCGACGGGTCCGAGCGCGAGCGGGTGCTGCTGTCGGTCGCGCGCGAGGTCGGCGGCGAGCTGGTCGAGGGCCTGCGCGCGAGCGGGCTGGCGGAGCGGGTCGAGCTGGCCGGCAGCGCGCGGCGGTGGACGGACACGTGCAAGGACCTCGACGTGGTGGTGGCGGTGCGGGCGGCGGCGGGCGGGGTGCCCGGCGCCGAGGGCGACGCGACCGACGCGGGCCGGGAGCCCGGAGGCGACGGCGAGGCCGCCGACGCGGACGGCGCACCGGCCGGCGGGCAGGAGCCCGCCGCGCCGCGCGCCGACCCGGCCGCGGTCGCCGCGCTGATCGACGCGTTCGCGGCGCTGCCGGCGGTCGACGACGTGACGACGCGCGGCGAGGCGGGCGCGAAGGCGACGACCCACCAGGGGCTGGCGGTCGACCTGCGCGTGGTCGCGGCCGACTGCTTCGGCAACCTGCTGCAGCACTTCACCGGCTCGGGCCGCCACAACGAGGCGCTGCGCACCGCGGCGGTCCGGCGCGGGCTGCACGTGAGCGAGTACGGGATCCTCGACGACGCGACCGGTGAGACGGTCCGCTGCGCCGACGAGGCGGCGGTCTACGCGCGGCTCGGGATGGCCTATGTCGAGTCGGAGCTGCGCGAGGACCGCGGCGAGCTCGAGGCGGCGCGCGAGGGGACGCTGCCGGAGCTGGTGACCGTCGCCGACATCCGCGGCGACCTGCACTGCCACACCACCGCCTCCGACGGCCACGACACGGTGCTGGAGATGGCCCGTGCCGCCCAGGCGCGCGGCTACGAGTACCTGGCGATCACCGACCACTCCGCCAGCCACGGCTTCGGCAACCACGTCGACGCCGACGAGCTGCTGCGCCAGATCGAGCGGGTCGCGCGCGCGAACGAGAAGCTGGACGGGTTCACGGTGCTCTCCGGCAGCGAGGTGAACATCCTGCCCGACGGATCGCTCGACTACTCCGACGAGCTGCTCGACCAGCTCGACTGGGTGATCGCCAGCGCCCACACCTCGTTCGGGATGTCCGAGGACGAGATGACCCGCCGGATCGTCACCGCGATCGAGCATCCGGCCGTGCGCGCGATCGGCCACCCGACCGGCCGGATGCTCGGCCGCCGCGAGCCCTACGCGGTCGACATGGACCGGGTGATCGAGGCCGCCGCCCGCACCGGCACCTTCCTCGAGATCAACGCCAACCCCAACCGCCGCGACCTCGACGACGTCTACGCGCGCGAGGCCGCGCGCGCGGGCGTGAAGCTCGTGATCGACTCCGACGCGCATAGGGCGGAGCGGCTCGGGGTGATCGAGTACGGGGTGGCGACGGCGCGGCGGGCGTGGCTGACGGCGGGGGATGTGGCGAATACGCGCGCCTGGACCGAGCTGGCACGCGGCGATTGACAGCGCCCGGCCTCGTGTGATTCGTTAGCTGCCGTCACCGACACCGGGAGGAGGGACCGGTCAGTGTCGTCGAAGATCGTCGGGTTCGTTGCAGCAGTGGCCGTAGCTGTGGGGGTCGCGGCGCCCGGCTGCGGCTCGTCCGATGCGGAGGGGCCGGCGCTCGCCGACCCGGGCGTCGACGACTTCGCCTATGAGCCCCATCGCCTCGACCGGGGAAGCCTGCCGAACCGGATGCGCGTGCTCGAGGCCTTCCGCGCGGTGCAGCGCGACTTCTACGCCGGCGACGTCGAGGGAGTGTGCGGCAGCTTCAACCGCCGCAACCCGACCTTCGATGCCGACGCCTGCCCGCGAGCGGTCGAGCGGACCATGGAGAAGGTTGCCGCGGGGCGCGACGGCTGGCCGTCCTACCGCCTCCACTGGGTGCGCATCTACCGCTTCGTTCCCGGCTATCAGGGGATCGGGGGCGTGACCATGCTCGGACCGGAGGGGAAGTACCGGCTCCAGTTCGTCGAAGTCGACGGCGAGTGGCGCTCGGACTTCGACGTCCCGGAGATGCTCCAGGGCCTCAGCGTGCCGCTCGCCGCCCGGGGCTGAGGTGGCGGCTCAGTCGACCTTGCGGCCGGTGCTCTCGTCGGTGGTCTCGGTCCCCTGACGCTTGTACTCGCGGACGACCTCGCGAATGTCCGCGGCCGTCGGACTCGACGCGGCATCGAGGACCGTGTAGCTGCCGTCCTTCCCGCGCACCACGCTGATCGTGAGGTTCGCGGGGGCCGGTCGCCTGGTCTCCAGGTTGAAGAACCCGTAGGTCCCGTTGCCGCCCGCGTACCGGAGCCGGGCGGTTCGATTGGCGTCCAGGCGCGCCGCCAACGCTCGCGCGCCCGCGGTGATCTGGTCGCACGAGAGCCCCTCGTCCAAGGCCACCTCGCGGAAGGCGCTGCAGTCGCGCTCGCGTACCGCCGTGAGGTAGTCGGTCGCCGCGGCGCGATAGCCGTCGGCGCTCCCGGCGTCGTCGGTGCCGACGCTGGGATCGGTCACCACCCCGAACTTGCTGATCGCCCAGTTGCGGTCGGGGGCGACGAACAGCACGATCGCCGCGCCGTCCGGGACCTGGCCCGACTTGTAGTCCACCACCCCGCCGGTCCCGTGAGCCTCGGCGGCGATCACCCGAAAGCTCCTCATGCTCGCCGCGAGCCGAGGCCCGGCCGGGCACGGGAACCGGATGTAGGAACGGGCGTAGATCGCCTCCAGCTCGGCGCAGTCGCGGCGGCGCTCGGCGGTGGCGTTGAGTCGCGCGAAGCGCTTGACGAATGCCTCGACCGGCTCAGCCGCCGCGTCGATCTCGACCCGCTCCGCGCCGGTCGCCGGCTCGTCCGTCGCATCGCCGCAGCCCGACCACGCCAACGCCACACCAGCCGCCGCGGCCGTCGCCGCCAGCACTCGAAGACCTGACCTCATCACCGGCTCCCTCCAGACCCGTGAACGTTTCTCGTTGCGAGGCTACCACCGCGGACCACGCCGCCGCGAACGTGGAGCGGCTCACTCGGCCTTGCGGCCGGTCTGCTCCTCGGGGCTCGGCTCCATCGAGCCGCTGTTGCGCTGCTGCAGCTTGAAGCTCTCGGTGATGCGCTTGACCTCGGCGGCGGTGGGACTCGGCGCGACATCCATCACGACGTGGCGGTCGCCCGCGACGCGCATCACGACCACCGTCGAGTTCTCGTCCTCCGGACGAGCCGTCTCGACCCCGTAGAAGCTGAACGTCCCGTTCCCCCCGAGGTAGGCGGCCTCGGCCCGCTCGTCGGCCCGCAGCCTCCTTGTCAGTGACGCGACGCTCGCGACTATGCCGCGACACCCACGCCCACGGATCGCGTCGGAGAGGTACGCGGTCTTCCCGATCGAGGCGCAGTCGCGCGCGCGGACGGCCGCCACATACCGGTCGACGACCGCGCGAGACGCCCCTCGCGACCCGTCGTCGGAGGTGCCGACGCTCCGCTCAGTCAGGACGCCGAAGCGCGCCACGCCCCAGTTGCGGTCCGGCGCGACGAACAGCAGCAGCGAAGCCCCGTCGGGCGCCCCGCCCGACACGTAGTCGACCACCGCGCCGGTCCCGTGCTCCTCATGGTTGACGACCCGGAAGCTCTTCATGCTCGCGGCCAGCTCCCGGTCGGGGGGACAGGGGAAGCGGGCGAACGACCGACCGTTGATCGCCTCGAGGTTCGCGCAGTCGTCCGGACCGTCCGTGGTCGCGAGCAGGCGGGCCATCCGCTTGGCGAAAACGTCCGCCGGCTCCACGGCGGCGCTGAACCGGGCGGCGGACACGCCGGTGCCCGTCTCCTCCCCCCCGTCGCCACAACCGGCCGCGGCGATCGTGAGCGTCAAGATGATCGCGGACGCGACGCGCGCGAGCGCCTTTCCATGCACCATTCGGCTCCCTCCAAGCCTGCGAATACCGGGCGAGAGCGAGCGTACCGCAAACTTGCGGGTGGTGAGGCGGCCTCCTGTGCACGATGTAAGGGGCGTCGGGGTCCTGGACTCCAGGACCCCGACGCGGCAACCTGTGGTCATGCGCGGAAAACCGGTCTGACCACCGATCACGGCCGAGTATAGACATGGCTGTATTTGGGATCAAGACGGGGTGTTATCGGAGACTCCGCGTGAGGCCCGACGACGGGGACACGCCGCCGAGGACTTGTCCCGAACGCCACGATGTGGTGTGCTACCCCCGTCAGCGACTCAGAGTCGGGAGGGTCCGAGTGGACGCGGAGAGCACAGACGGCACGCCGGACGACGGTGACGACGGCGACCCGATCGACCTCGACGCCGAGCGGCAGGCGCGGCGACCGTCGGAGGCGTTCGAGCGCAAGGTGCGGGAGATGTGGGAGGACGACAACGATCCGTCGCTCCAGGCCCTGGCGCGCCTCGTGAGGGCGCTCGACACGGGCGGCCCGGCCCCGTCGGGTCCAGACGACGGTCCGGACGACGACGACGCCGTCTAACGCCACCGACCCGCACCCCGAAACCCATCAGGGCCGATCAGACCTTGCGAAATCATTGTCGGGACGAAAAGGTCCTCTCGTGGTCGATCCGCTTCCCAAAGTAGCCGCCAACCTGCGCCGCCTCCGCGAGGAGAAGGGCATGACCCAGGACGCGCTGGCGTCCGGCGCGATGATGGACCCGGCGGAGATCCGCCGCATCGAGAGCGGGCGCCGGGACCCCGGCGTGCGGGTGGTCGTCCGGCTCGCCAAGGGCCTCGGCGTCGAGCCGCACGTGCTGCTGCTCGACATCACCGGCTGAGCGGCCCACTCCGGACGGGCTCGCCGCCTATCCGATCGACGCCCGCGGCGCCTCCTGGTCCGGCTCGATCTTGCGCAGCCCCGGCGTTCGCAGCAGCCGCGGCGCCGCGAACGGCGAGGTGCGGTCCATGTAGTAGCGCACGCCGTCGCGCTCCTCGACCGCCTGGACGGCGCGGGCCTGGTTGCGCCAGGTGAGCGCGACGCCGAGCGAGTAGCCGGCCGCGATCGCCGGGATCTGGGGCAGCAGGAACGCGACGCCGCCCGATACGACGGTGAGCAGCGCGAGCGCCCACAGCCGGTTGACGATCACCCGGCCCGGCTCGATCTCGGGGATCGCGTTGGCGTTGCGGGCGCCGGCGAGCAGCTTGCCGATCTGATCGGTCGGGCCGTGGCCGCGGCCGAACCACAGCCCGCCGATCGCGGCGACCGCCCACCAGCCGACCGCGAAGTACAGCGGCGCCCAGGTGTCCTCCGCCGATCCGCCCGCCCACGCGACGACCGCGAGCGCGGTCGCCGAGCCGCCGAAGAGCATCACCGCGACGCGTAGGAAGTCGCGGAAGAGCATCTAGGACTCGGCGAGCGCCGCCAGCACGTCGACCATCCCCTGCACGCCGCCGACGACCACGTCGGCACGGTCGACGATCGCCGCCGGGCCCTCCTCGGACGCCACCCCGACCCGGATCGCCGCGGCGAGCGCGCCCGCGGCGCACAGCTCGTCGAGCGCGTCGAAGGCGTCGAGGTCGGTGACGTCGTCGCCGCCGAACAGCGCCGCGCGGACGCCGCTCTCCTCGACCAGCGTCCGCACCGCCTGGCCCTTGGAGATCGGCACCGGCGGGCGGATCTCGAGCACCTTGCGGCCCCAGTGGGTCGCGAACCCCTCCGCCTCGGCCTCCGCGGCGACGTTCGACAGCCAGCTCTCGGCGGCCGCCTCGTCGGGCACGTCGCGCCAGTGGAAGGCTTTGATCGGGCCCTTGTCCTCGATCCGCAGCCGCAGCAGCTTCAGCTCGCGCAGGTGCTCGCGGGCGCCGACGAACCTGCGCACGCGCACCTCCCAGCTCGCGAACGCGGGGGCGAGCGTCGGGCGCTTCTCGCCGGCGCGCAGCAGCTCGGCGCCGTGGGCGCCGGCGTAGGCGATCGAGCCGACGCCGACCAGCCGCCGCGCCTCCGACACCGGCCGCCCCGACACGCACGCCACGCAGCGGTAGCGGCGGCCGAGCCGGCCCAGCAGCAGCGAGATCTCCTCGCGCACGTGGGCCTGCTCGGGGCGCGCGACGATCGGCGCGAGCGTGCCGTCGATGTCGCAGAAGATCGCCGCCCCGTCGGGGTCGTCGGTCAGCGGGCGGAGGCTCTCCCGCAGCGTCTGTGCCGTTGGCGCGGACACTGCGACGTAGTATGGCGAGGCGATGGCGTCACGACTGCCGAAGCTCGTCGCGATCGCCACCCTCGGCGGAGCGTTCAGCGGCCTGTTCGGCGTCGGCGGCGGGACGATCATCGTGCCGCTGCTGATCCTCTGGTTCGGCTACGGCGAGCGCGAGGCGACCGGCACCTCGCTGCTGGCGATCATCGTGATCGCCGCGCTCGCGGCCGCCACCCAGGGGGCGTTCGGCAACGTCCACCTCGGCACCGGCCTGCTGATCGGCATCCCCGCGATGGCCGGCGTGGTCGCGGGCACGGCGCTGCAACAGCGGATACCCGAGCGGGCGGTGTCCGGGATCTTCGCCGTCCTGCTCGTCGCCTCTGCCGCGGTGCTGATCCTCTGATGGACGCGCTCGACCTCACCGCGCTGCTCGCGGTCGGCTTCTGCGCCGGGATGCTCGGCGGGCTCGTCGGCGTCGGCGGCGGCGTGCTGTTCGTGCCGGGGATGGTGATCTTCCTCCACTACTCCCAGCTCGACGCGCAGTCGACGTCGCTGGTGGCGATCGTGCTGGTGGGGCTGGTTGGCGCGTGGCGCCAGGGCCGCTACGGCAACCTGCGCGTGCGCGACGGGCTGATCGTCGGGGCGCTCTCGCCGTTGGGCGTGCTGGTCGGTGCGGTGGTCGCGAACGCCGTCAGCGAGCGGGCGCTGGAGCTGTCGTTCGCGACAGTTCAGCTCTTCTTCGCGTGGCGGCTCGCGCGGCGTGCGCTGCGCTCCCCGCGGACCGCGCCGTCCGGCGCCGCGAACGGGTAGGTTGCAGGTGTTATGACGCTGCTCGAGGTCTCCTCCCACCGTCACGACGCGATCGTCCACGTGGTCGTCTCCGGCGAACTCGATCTCTCGACCGTCGGCCGGCTCGAGAGCGAGCTCGCGCGCATCGAGGCGGAAGACCCGCCGACGATCGTGCTCGACCTCAAGCAGGTCACCTTCCTCGACTCCAGCGGCCTGCGGGTGGTCGTCGCCGCCGACCAGCGCGCCCGCGGGACGATCCGGCGGTTCGCGGTCGTGCGCGGACCCGAGACCGTCCAGCGGATCTTCGAGATCACGCGGCTGGACGAGCAGCTCGACCTGATCGACGACTTCGCCTCGCTGGGCTGAGCCCGACCTCGGCCGGGCCGATGTTCCCAGGCCCGTTCCGGGCCCGTCCGACGTTTCCCGGGCATATTCCGGGAAACGTCGGGGCGCCGGGAGGGCGCCCTCGAAGCGGCGGTCAGACGCGGGTGCGGGCCTCGACCGGCGCGTCCGGCGGCGGGACCGCCTGGTGGCCGCCGAGCAGGCCGCGGTCGTGCGGGCGGTCGGGCGTCCAGCCGGGACCACCGAAGGCGTAGCCGAAGCGGTCGCGCCAGGTCTCGGCGGCGCGGACGTCGCGCCAGACGGCGACCCACTCGTGGAAGGCGACCTTCGGCGGGCTGAAGGTGCGGATGTTCTTGGTGAGGCCGTAGCTCACCTTCTCCTCCTCGCCCTGGAAGGTGCCGAAGATCCGGTCCCAGATGATCAGGATGCCGCCGTAGTTGCGGTCGAGGTAGATGTCGTTGGAACCGTGGTGGACGCGGTGGTGCGACGGGGTGTTGAAGAGGAACTCGAACCAGCGCGGCAGCTTGTGGATCCGCTCGGTGTGGATCCAGAACTGGTACATCAGGCTGATCGCCTGCATGGTGAAGATCATCCACGGCTGGAAGCCGAGCAGCGCGATCGGCAGCCAGAACGGCAGGTAGGTCATCGGCGTCCAGGTCTGGCGCAGCGC
>JAAYBF010000007.1 GCA_012718975.1 Solirubrobacterales bacterium
CTCGGCGGCGGGGGTCACGGGCTGGGAGTCACCAACCCGGCGCGGCGGTCGCGTTCCAGCTCCTCCGCCATGCCGGCATCGTCGCGCGTCCAGCCCGCGAGCCGGGCGGCTATCCACCGATGCACCTCGCCGTCAACGGCGGTGTAGACCCCGGCCCGGTCGCACCCTTCGCCGCTGGTCCGGCTCGCCACCCCGACGACCGACAGCACCCCGCCCACGTCGGCCAGCAGCGCGCCGCCCCGGTCGGCCAGGCAGACGCCGGGCTCGGTCGCCTGCGCGCACAGGTCGGCACCCCCCACGGCGGGCCGCGCGCCCGCGCACGGCCCGGCCCCCGCCACCCGCACCGGCACGGCCCCGACGCGCGTCGGCTCGCTGGACGGTGGCGCGGTCGTCACTCCCCAGCCGACCGCCGCGACGACGGTCCCCCGTCCGGCGCGACCGAGCGGGAGCGCGACCACGCCGGGGAGCGGCCCCATCGCCTGCCAGATGCCGATATCCCGCGTGGCCGTCGCGCCACCCTCGGGGCGCATGTCCACGCTGCGCGCTGCGGCTACGGCCGGCGCTGCGGTGAGATCGCGCCCCGGTCGCAAGCCCAGCCATGCATCCTCGGGCCGTTCCGTCGTCCCCGGCGGCGGCGGCGAGGCGGGCAGGCTCGGCGCGGGTGCCGATCCATCGGGCGGCATCGACGGCTCGGGCACGCACCCGGCGGCGGTGATCACGAAGGTTCGCCGGTCTGCGGTTACCGCCGTCCCTGAGCACGCATAGCGACCCGACACGTAGACCGCCACGGCGGCGGCCGTCCAGGGGTCGGACTCGGCGCGGACGGTCACCCCCGGCGGGGTGGTCGCCTCGTCGCCGCTCCCCCCTGCCGGGCGCGGCCCTGGGTCCGCGCACCCTCCCGCCACGATCAGCACCGCCGCCCCTAGACAGGCGCTCGCACGTCGTCTCACTTCGGCCCTCCCTCGGCCGTCCGGGCGATCCGGCGGCAGAGGCACCGTACCGGCGGGCGCACGCGGCACGCAATCGCGCCGGGGGCGTCCGCACCGGGCATGCGACGATGCCCCCGCGCACGGTCGGCGCGGGGGCATCGGGGCCGGCTGAGCTACCCGGCTAGTGGTAGAACGGCGGCGCTTGCGGCGCACGCCGGAACAGCCACCGCTGAACCCTTTCGGGGACGAACGCCATCCAGAGCAGAACGGCCAGCGTCAACCCCAACAGTCCCAGGACGCTGAGCAGCAGTACACCCACCGCCGCTATCTCGGGGTCGCCGGACTGGATCAACTGCAACAGGTCACCGATCACCGCGCACCCCCCTGATACGCCCCGCTCACGGCCTCGGCGTCCAGGTCCACCACGACCGCGCAGTGATCGCTGTACTGCGTCGGGTCCGCGACCGCGTATCCCCGTACCGCTTCGCTGAGCGTCGGCGAGACGTACACGGCATCGATCCGGCGTTTGACCCCGTGTGCCGCGTGGGGGTCGTACCTCGCGTGTCCGGTGGTCGGCACCCACGGCGAGCGGTCGCCCACGTCGACCATCTCGGCGTCCGTCCACAGTCGCGCCATCGAGCGGTCCTCGCTCGCCCTGCGCCTGGCCGGGTCGTAGGTCGCAGTGAACAGACGGCGCGGATACCACACGTCGCGCGGCGGCTCCGGGTCGTGGGCACCGATCGCGTTGCGGTCCATGCCGACGATCGCGGGCGGCCCTCCCATCATGTCGCCTAGCACCTGCTCGCCCATCGCCAGCCGCCGCGTGATTCCCCACGCTGGCGCGTGGTAGGACGCGAGACGCACCCGCCCGCCCCCGTTGACGACGGCGTCGACATGCGCCAGCGACGGCACGTCCGGGTAGGCGCGGAAGCTGGCCGGCACCGGAGCCACGCCCGCCCCCCACAGCACCGCCGTACGGAGCCGCCGCCATCCGTGGCTGACGACGGCGCGGCCGTCCGCCATGTAGGCGGTCATGCCGCACAGGCGGGCCAGGTCGGCAACCGTGCGAGTGGCGTCGGCGTCGGCGCACTTGATCTCTTGGATCAGCGCGACCGTTGGCGACAACAGGCGCAATACCTCCCCGATGCGCTCCATGTGCGCCGGGCCGCGTTGCCCGACGCCTTCGACGTTCCAACTGACGATCCTCACGGGTGGGTCGTCTCCTTCTTCTGGTGGGTGGCCGCGCCGGGCGGGCCGGCGCGACCGGGGACGGCTATACGGCGGTGGCGGCGGCCAGGGTCGGCGGACCGACCGGGGCGGCGTCCGCCACCTTGGGAAGCTGCTGCGTCACGGCTGCCGCCGGGTCGAGCCGCTTGGATGCCTTGCGGGTGAGTGCGTGACGGCTGGCGTTGTCGATCGCGCTCGCCACCGACCGGCCCTCTTGCCCGACGACGGCAACGCCGACCGACACGGTGACCGGCACCGCCTGACCGCTGGGGGCCTCGGCGGACGTGGCTAGGGCTGCTTCCACCTCGGCCGCCACCGTGGACGGGTCGGCGTCCGGGGCGACCCATAGCAGCCCCGCTATCTCGTCGCCCCCGATCCGGCCGACGTGGGCGAGCGCGCTTCGCCGGGCGCGGCGTCCCACGGCCCGGATCGCCCGGTCGCCGCCGTCGTGGCCGTGCGCGTTGTGACGGCGCATGTCGTCGATGTCGGCCATGACGACGGCTAGGCGGTGGCCGGGGTGTGTCCGGCGTCCGCGCCGCGACGCGCCGCGTAGACCTCGCTCCCAGGCTCGGCGGACGAACAGCCCCGACAGCGGGTCGCGGCGGTAGGCGGTCAGACGGCACAGGGCCGACGTCTGAGCGGCGCACACGACGGACAGCCCGAACGTGCACGCCAGCAGCAAGGGCACGGCAATGCCCATGGTGTTCCCTCCAAGGCGGTATCGAGGGGGATTCCTTACCTCGATCTAACCCCTACCCTGGCCTGTCGTCAATCCGTCACACAGGGCTAATATCGCTGACACGGCATCGGCACCCGTCCGGGGTACGGCCAGCCGGCCGTGCCCAGGAGCTCCGCGCGGCACGCGAACGCCGAGCCGCTGCCGCGCCGGGCGGGCCGGCGCCGGCTCCACAGCCGCACCGCACCGGGATCGGCCCGGACGGACGTCGGACACACGCGAGGCCGCCGTCCACCTCAGCCGGGATGCGCCCAGCTGGGCGCATCCCGGCTGAGGTGGACGGCGGCCCGGCCTCCGCGCACGGACGGACCGCGCGCAGCCTTGCCGGGCTCCCACGTCCGGGCGTAGCCTGGTGACATAGCGCCCCTCCTACCTGCCGGGGAGGGCGGCAGTGGGGGCTGCGGGTGCTCGCCACCCACCCCAGGACGGGCCGACGACGGAAGACACGTCGTCGGCCCGTTCGCCGTGCCGTAGAGCCACGCGGGCCGGGGGGCGATACCGCTACCTCCCCCCGGCCCTGCCGGGGGCCATACGGCACGCCCGGCACTCACGGCGCAATGCCGCGAGATCACCCGCTATGTCGCAACTGGCACGACATGCACACCGTCACCCCTGGCGATCAAGCGGCCACCCCGCCTACGGTGGTCGTACCGGTAGCCGCCCGCACCTGGCGGCACCCGCCCCACGGTACCGCGCCGATGCCTCGGCGCGCAAAGCGCGGGGCGGTAGCGCGCGCTGCACACACCGTCACTCCAACCAGGAGGAACCGTGAAATTCCGTCACCGGCTCGGCTTGATCGCCGTAGCCGCACTCGCCACACTCGGCCTGACCGCCGGTCAGGCCGCAGCGTGGACCCCGTCCGGGGGCTACACCTTCGAGTCGACCGACATCGTCTCCGTGCTCGACCTGCCCGGAGACCCGACGCTCGCCTGCGACGAACTGACCTTCGACACGACGCTCAACGCCGACCCGGACGCCACCAACGACAACGGCAACGACAACAACGGCACCGTCGACGACGGGGGAACGTCGGGCTGCACGTCCAGCAACGACCCGAACTGCATCGTCACGGTCACCTTCCCCGGCGGCGACCTGCCCTGGTCGATCACCGGCGACGACACCACCGGCGGCGACGGGACCGTCGAGATCACCGGCATCGTCTTCGACGTGCTCTACAGCGGCGGCTCATGCTCGCTGGCCGGGCTGAACTTCGACGTCGTCGGCGACGTGGCCGGAACGTACGACTACAACGCCGGGGCCACGCTGGACGTGATCACCATCACCTCGTCCGACCTCGAAGTCGCCAACTCCAACGCAACCGGGGTCATCCCCAACGGCACCGCCGTCGACCTGAGCGGCACCGCCGCCACCGCCAACGGCCCGCAGATGCAGTAACGCGCGGCCCTACCAGCGCGGCCCGGCCCCCCCGGCCGGGCCGCGCGCCGTCCGTCTAGTCTGTCGCGCCGCGTGCGATGCATTCAGCACCGTCGCCGACAGCGCTCGCGGCGCGCGCTGTCGGCGGTTGTACGGTGCCCGTCCTAGCGCTTGCGCGGCGCCACCCGCGAGCAGGGCGTCCTGACCGTGATCGCGAAGTCGTGCCGCTTGCCGTTGTGACCGTTGGTGCGGGCGATCGCGACCTGGCGGCGGTCACAGACGTCGAGCGGGCCGCGACGGCTGCCGGTGACCGCGAGGATCCCCGCCTTCCCGCCCTTGACGTTGAGGTTGAAGCGGGTGATCGGCGCGTCGGGGACCCCGGCGAAGGTGTTCACCAGCCGCCCGCCCTTCGTCGTCGAGGAGACGCCGCGGAGGTTGATCGCGATCTCGCCGCGCAGCGCGACGATCAGCATCGGCAGGGTCCTGATCTCGTTGCCGGTGTCGGGATCGATCCGGACGTTCTTGACGAAGTAGACGTTGCCGACCAGATCGCGGTCGAGCAGCGGCGTCTTCGCCCTCGCGCGCCCGACGATCGAGCCCTTCGGGCAGTGGTCCTCGAGGTCGGGCTTGGTGCCGTCCTCGAACTCGCACAGCGCCTGGGCGTTGTCGGGATCGAGCGCCAACGTCGGCGGCAACGTCACCCGCGCCCGCCGGATCCCCGCCTCGGCCACGCCGGCCTGCCGGACCACCGCCCGGACGCCGGGGTGGCGGCCCGTGGTTCGCTGACGCGGACCGGTCAGCCGCATCCCGATCCGCGGCTCGAACGGGAGCCCGGCGCAGCCGGTGGCCGAGAAGGGCTGGGCCCGTCGCGCCACGACGCCCCTGTCGGAGGTCAGCTCCGCCTCGACGGTTCGCCTCGAGCACCCGGACGGGTTGACCATGAACTCCGACCGGTCGACGGTCACCGTCGCGCGGCGGAGCCGCAACGGGATGCCGTGGTGGATCAGCGGCAGCGGGTCGGAGACGGCTCGGACCTGGGCGGTGGCGCGGTCGACGTGGATCGCCTGACGGACGATCACCGGCGACAGCGCGACATCGCCGCGGAACGGTCCGGCCTCGACCGGGATCTTGACCATCAGGCCGTACTCCCCGCCCTTGTAGCCCTCGGTCAGGTAGACGTCGCCGGGGCGCTCGAGCTGGAACGGCTTGCCCGAGCCGGCCTCGGCGTCGACCGAGCCGATCCTCGAGGCGTCCGGGCACACGCCCGCAGCCGCCTGCTCGTCGCGGCAGAGCGGCACGCCGCGAATCCGGGCAAGCAGCCCGCGAGGCAGCGTCGCGGTCAGCCCGCGCAGCGCCTGCTCCCCCTCCTCACGAGCGAACGAGAAGGCGAAGTCCCCACCGCCTCGGGCCTCCGCGGAGCTCATTCCCGCCGTGAGAGTCGGCGCGAAGCCCTTGCCGCAGCCCTCGGTGATCGCGAAGGTGCCCTGACGCACGACGTCGGGGCCACCGGCCCACGGTGTGAAGGTCGCGCTCCACGGCCGCACGCCGCACTCGTCCGGCAGCGCGAGGACGCCGCGCGGGCCACCCCTGAACGTCAGGGTCGCGGTCCCGAGCGGAACCTGCGGAAGGTCCTCGAAGACCGCTGTGACCTGCCCGGTGACCGGGTCGGCCTTGGCGTAGCCGGGGATCTTCACCGTCATGCCGTAGCCCTCCGCGTACTGGAAGACCCGGAACATGGTCGACGACTGGGGATCGGTCGAGAGCGGCTGGCCGATGTAGATCGAGCCCTGCAGCGCGTCGGGCAGGATCGGCACGTCGAACTCGACGGTGCCGATCTTGGACTCCTCCGGGCAGCGCGCGGGCTCCCGCGATCCGTCGGCGAACTGCGCGTCGGTGCAGGCGATCAGCCCGTCGGCGACCGACGGGTTGAGCGAGACGCCCTCCGGCAGCGTGACCTGCGCGCGGCGCAGGTGCGAGCTGCCGAGGACGTCGGCGTCGTCGGTGTGCGGCACCGTCATCGTCGCCTGGAGACCGGTGGCCCCATCGGCGAAGCTCGACGACGGCGCCAGGTCGAGCGCGGGCTCGAACGGCACCTGATCGCAGTTCGTCGGCGTCGGATCGGTCGAGGTCTCCGTCAGGAACTCGCCCGGGGCGCGGTAGGTGTCGATCCGCAATGTCGTCACCTTGGGCTCGTCGCAGACCGTGGGGTTGGTCATGAACGCCTTGCGCTCCCCCTCGGGGTCCGGTGGGATCACCGGCTGGAAGCAGAACAGGCCGCACTGGAACCCGCCGCGCTCGTGGGCGCCCGGAACGCCCCAGATGGTGATGTCGAGGGCGTAGAAGGCGAGCTGGCTGTTGACCTCGGTCGAGATCGTCGAGATTCCGAAGTCCGACTCGGTGCGGGGATGCACGTCGATCAGCGGCGCCGGCGTCGCGAACCAGCCGAGCCCGATCAGCGCCGGCTTGCCGGGTCCCGCGTCGAACGCGTATACAGCCCCGCGACCCGGCGGGTTGCCCGGGTCGTTGAGCACGAGGTCGGCGACGCCGATCTGCGAGCTCGGTGGGCACAGCTCGTGGAAGGTGGTGCCGCCAACCGACACGGCGAGCACCTCGCGCGGGCAGAGGTCGACGGCGTTGGGGTTGCCCATCACGCCGGGCGGCAGGTCGATCTGCACCGTCCGCGGGAACGTCAAGGGCGTCGGCGGGTCGTAGGCCATCTTGATCGACGCCGAGACGTCGGCGTGCGCCCCGGCGTCGGTCGAGCTGACGCCTGTCGAGAACTCGAGAATCTCCGTCGGAGCCGCGACCGCGCTCGCCGACCAGGCGGCCGCGAGCGCGACGCTCGCGACCGCCACGGCAGCGGCACCTCGGCGCACGGCCCGGCTCAACCTGCCCTCCTTGCCATGCCTCGTTCCGGTCGTCATGCCGCACCTCCATCGCCGATCTGGGCCGTTCGGCCACTCTTCGTTCTCAGGACCACCCGGACCCCGCGCACTCCCACCAAGCGCGAGTGGCGCACCGCCAGCCGGACGGCAAGACGGCCCCTGGCGCGCAGCGCCCGCCGCGCCTGCGGTGTCAGGCGCAGCGCGATTCGCGCGACGCCGGCCTCGCGGACTGCGCGCACCGGTGCGGTCGCCCGTCGCCGCTTGCCCCCGATGCGCGCCCAGCCGCGGACGGCGATCCGACCGCGGGCGCTGGAACGCACTCGCAGGCCCACCTTGCGCCCGCGGGCGAGAGCGGTCCGCTGGCGCGCCGTCAGGCCGAGCACCGCGATCCGCGTCCGCGGACCTGGGTTCGCGTCGCCGGTGCCCCCCGGCCGGTCGCTTGCGACGGGCGGAGCTGACCCCGGCGGCCGGGGCGGGGGTTGGCAGCCGTCGCCGAGGCACGGGGGATCCGGCTCCGGTAGCGGACCGAAGGCGGCGCCACGGCGGGCGTTGTAGATGTCGCGCGCCGCGCCGTCCGAGTCGCGCGTCGGGTCGAGGGCCTCCGAAGTACTGAAGAAGACGTCGTCGCCGGACTCCGAGTTGTCGACGTAGCGCGAGTCGGTAGCCGCGGCGCCGGCCGCGGACACCAGGTCCACCTCGCCGCTGGCGATCGACAGCCCGTAGACGTCGGTGCTCCCGCCGTCGGTATCGGCGAGGTCGAGCGCGTCCGCCGTGTCGAAGTAGGCGACCCCGTCGCCGCTGAAGACGCGGCAGTGCGGCCGGGCACCCCAGCCGTAGCAGCCGAGGGTGGGGACGGTGGCGGTGTTGTCGTCTGGACCGATCCCCTGGCGGACGCGGCGCAGGCCCTCGTCCTCGTGCCAGACGAAGAGGTCGCGCGCCCCGTCGGCGTCGGCGCCGCCGCGACCGGCGGGGAGCGGGACGTTCGTCGCCAGCGAGAAGATCGCGGTCCTGCCGTCGCCGGTCAGCGCGATCGGCCGGTGCTTGAAGCTCGCGGTCGGTGCCGCCTGCTGGCGCACGAGGCTGTTGGCGGTGTTCACGCCCGCGTCGGTGCCGTTGGTGGCGGTGGTCACGCCGGCGCCGGCGGGCGCGACGTAGGTCGTCGACCCGCCGTCGACGTCGCGCACGTAGAGACTCGGCTGGCCGTCGGCGTCGTCCTCGGCGAGGACGTCGCCGGTGATCAGGAACAGCCGCGAGCCGTCGTCGGAGTTGACGACGTAGTTGGCGTTGCTGTGCGAGATGCCCGTGGTGCTGGAGGCGTTGTCGTCGCAGCCCACACAGGTCCCCGCGTCCTGCTTCGACACCCGCTCGATCGCCCCCTCGCCGTCGCGCCTGTCGTACATGTAGACGTCCAGCGCCGTGTCGGTGTCGTCGGCGGTCAGCTGCTCGGTGGTCGAGAGGAAGATCCGCTCGCCGTCGGTGGCGCTCCCCTGGAAGAACCTGTTCGCAGCGGTCTGCGCGACCGCGGGCCGGTTCGCCTCCGGCACCGCCTGCGGGTCCGACGCCCAGATCACCGAGTCGCCGTCGACCTGGTAGACGTCGGTGACGCCGTTGTCGTCGCCAGCAACCATCGGCGCGCTGAACGGCGCCGTCAGGCTGATCGTCGCCCCGTCGGCCGCGACGGAGTTGGGCCGGTCGAGCGGGTTGGGGTTGACCCCGGCGAGGTCGAACGGGCTGCCGTCATGGGTCTTGGTGAGCAGCTCGGTGACGCCACCCGACCGCCGGTAGATCTTGAGGGCGCCGGCGCCGGCGCCGTCGGGAAGTCCCGGCAGCAGCCCGGCGGACGAGCCGAAGTAGACCGTGGCCATGTCCGGGGTCGAGCCGAGGTAGACGTCGTTGTGCGCGGCGCGCGGCACCGGACCGGCGACGTCGTACTTGCGCCCTTGGTGATCGGCGGTGTCGGCCGCGACGTCGATCCTGTAGAGCGAGCCACGGACGCTGCCGGTCTGGTCGAACGGCTCCTGCGTCGGCTCGTAGGTTCCCCCGAACCGCGCCTTGTCCAGCACGCACTCGAAGTCCCAGAGCATCGTCGAGCCGTCGTCGCTGAGGTCGCGGAGAACCACCGCGCCTCCCTGCGCACCGCAGCCGATGCCCGTGCTGTGCCCCAGCGGCGAAGTGCTCGTCCAGCCGTCCGGTCCGCGCGAGGCGAGGATGATGTCGTAGACGCCGCCGTCCTCCGCCATGCCGGGCAGCGTCCCCCAGGCCGCCGTCAACCACGCGACGTGGCGCCCGTCCGGCGTCGATACCTGGCCCGCCCCCGTCTGGGGTCCACCCGACACCGCGGCCCATGCGCCGTCGGCGGTGTAGGGCAGGTCGTCGCCCGGGGTGACCAGCTCGAACGTACGGTCCTGCGCCGCCGCGGCGCTTGCGCCGAACGCGCAGGCGACGGCCACCGCGATGCAGCAGGCGTGGACGATCCTCAGTCGTGACATCTCGCTCCTCCCAGGGGACAACAGGCCCGTCCATAAGAACATTCGTCTACCGATACGTCAACGGGGAACCGTGCAATCGACTCGACTTCGAGGGCATGGGGGTCGGCTTTGCTGCTGTGGGCTGCCCCCGGAAGCCAGCCGGCACTCAGGCGTCCATACGTACACGATCACTGATAAATGCCCGCCGGCTCAGGTTCCTTCGCGGTGCGTCGCAGCCCACAAAGTTCCTCGGATACGATCATTGCCTCCTTGGAGCGGCGACTGGCCATCGCATGACGCTGACCCCGTGGGGGGACTCCAGCCAGTTGCGCGAGCGCAAGCTGGCCCCCGGCCAGCGCCTGTCGCCGGAGTCGGTCGCGCGCAGCCAGCGCGCGCGGTTGCTGGGCGCGATGGTGGCCGCGGTCGCCGAGCACGGCTACGAGCGGACGGCCGTCAAGAACGTCGTCGACCTGTCGGGGACGTCGCGCAGCGCCTTCTACGCCCAGTTCGCCAACAAGGAGGACTGCTTCGCCGTCGCCGTCGGCGAGACGGTCGACTTCGCGCTCGCGGAGGTCGGCCGCGCCCACGCGGAGGCCGCGGGCGACCCGGACGCCGGACTCGGCGCAGCGCTCACGGCCTTCGCCGGCCTGGTCGCCGCCCAGCCTGCCGCGGCGCGCGCCTGCCTGGTGGAGGCGCCGGTCGCGGGCGGCGCGGCGCTCGCGCGGGTCGAGGCCGGCGATGCCGCCTTCGCGGGGATGATCCAGGCCGGCTTCGACCGCTCGCCCCGCCACGCCGGCCAGCCACCCGCAGTCGTCCGCGCGATCGTCGGCGGGGTCCGCGCCGTCGTCTGCCGGCGCCTGCGCGCAGGCGGCGCGGACGCCGTCGCCGATCTCGCGGACGACCTCGCGCGCTGGGCGCTGTCCTACGAGAGCCCGGCCGCCGGCCTGCGCCGTCCTCGCTCGCGCGTCCTGGACCCCGCGCCGCGGCCGCCCGACGACGACCACGTCGAGCGGATCTTCGCCGCCCTCGCCGACGTGGTGCTCGAGAAGGGCTACCAGGCGACCACCCTCGACGACGTCGCCGAGTGGTCGGGCATCTCGCTGAGCACCTTCTACAGCCACTTCCGGACCAAGCGCGACGCGTTCCTCGCCGCCTACGACGCCGGCACGACCCGCACCCTCGCCGCGGCACTGCCCCCGTTCCGGCGCGCGCCCGACTGGCCCCACGGCGTCCGCGCGGCGCTCGGGGGGCTGCTCACCCACCTGGCGCGCGCGCCGGAGTGGGCCCACTCCGCGACGGTCGAGGTGCTCGCCGCGGGCGAGCCCGGCCTCGAGCGGCGCGACCGGGCGCTCGCCGCGTTGACCGAGCTGCTGGCCCCCGGGCAGGACGACTTCCCCGACGCGCCCGCGATCGCCACCGACGCGGTCGCCGGGGCGATCTTCGAGCTGATCCGCCGCCAGGTCCGCGACCGCGGCGCCGACCGGCTGCTCGACCTGCTGCCGACGGCGACCTTCGTCGCGCTCGCGCCGTTCACCGGCGCCGACCAGGCGGCCGCCGTCGCCAACGAGCGCGCCCGCCGGCGCGTGCGCTGACCGCAGCCGAGCGCGCCGCCGGTCGCTGCCGAGCCGTCCCCACCGCCCCGGCGGGCCGGCGGGCGCGGTGTGCCGAACCGCCGCCCGCGGCGGGCCACGACGATGTGTCACATCCCACCCCGGATTTATGTAGGTTGCTGTACTTACGCCTCTTCGGCCACCGACCTCACGCCCAGGGACCAGCGATCGCACCGACCGGCACCACCCGCGACGGACAGCCCGCTCGCGGACAGCGCGCGCCGCACCAGCTCCGGCCGGGCCCGCACCGGCTCTCGCGCGAGACGGTCGTCGCGCACCAGCAGCGCCGCATCCTCGCCGCGCTCGCCGAGGCGATCGCCGAGCACGGCTACGGCGAGGTCACCGTCGAGCGGATCGTCCGGCGCGCGGGCGTGTCGCGCAAGACCTTCTACGAGATCAACGGCGGCCTCGAGCAGTGGCTGCTGGTGCTCTGCGGCGCGATCGGCGAGGACCTGCTCGCCCTGCTCGCCTCGGCGCGGGCCGGTCTGCCCGAGTCCGACCGGCCACGTGCCCTCGGGACGACCCTCGCCGGCTTCTGCGCCGCCCGCCCCGACGACGCGCGCATCTGCTTCGTCGAGTCGCTGGCCGGCGGGCGCTCCGCGCGGGCCTGGCGTGAGGACATGATCGGACGGCTGTGCGCCGAGCTGGCCGGAGATCCAGCCTCGCTGACGGCGAGGGCCGCCCTCGGCGCAACCGTCGAGATCGCGCTCGGCGGGCAGGCGCGCCGGCAGCCCGCCGCCGTGGCCGCCCTCGTCGCGCACGTCCTCGCCGGCGACGACGCCGGCGGGCGACCGCGGTGACGACGGCCACCGCCGAGCAGCTCGCGCGCTGTGGCGAGCGCCAGCTGCTGGCCGCGCTCGACGCCGACGGCGACGGCGACACCCGGCTGCGGTCCTGCTTCGAGCGCGCCGTCGCCCTGGCCGTCGAGCAGTCGGCGGCGGCGCGCGTCTGCATCGTCGAGGCCGGCGCCGGCTCCCCGGCGACGGATCGCGTCGAGCAGGCGGTGCGGCTGGTCGGCCGGCGCGCGGTCGCCGTCGCCCGCGAGGACGGGGACCGGGCCGAGCTGCCCGCCGGCGTCGCCCGCGCCGTGCTCGGCGGTCTGCGCGGGGTGATGGCAGCACGGCTGAGCGAGCGTCGCGAGCGCGAGCTGCCCGGCGCCGCGGACGAGCTTGTCGAGTGGGCGCTGGGCTACCGCAACCCGCCGGTGCCACTGCGCGCCGCTGCGACGCCGCCGCGCCGGCCCGAGCGGCGCCCGGCTCCCACCGCCAGCCCGGACGAGGCCCTGCTGGCCGTCGCCTTGGAGGCTTACCAGGGCGCTGAGGACTGGCCGAGCGGTGTGCGGGACGCCATCGTCGCGATCCTCGACCTGCTCGCGAGCGAGCCGGCCGCGACGCGGCTCCTCGGCCCGCCGGCGGACGCGCCCGCCGCGCACCCGGCGGACCCCGACCTGACCGGCTTCGCATCCCATCTGGCGGTCGGCCTGCGCCGCCAGCGCTCGCCGTTGCTGGTCGGCGAGGCGATCGCCGCCGCGCTGCTCGCGCTCATCCGCGAGACGGCCGCACGCGAGGGGACGGCGCGCATGGCCGCGCTCGCCCCGGTCGCCACCTTCGTCGCGCTGGCGCCCGCCGTCGGGCGGATCGAGGCGTGCGCGCTGGCCAACGGCGACTGACCCGCTCAGACCGCCCAGTCCGCCTCGACCGCCGGGAAGCCGCCGCCGGCCGCCGCCTCCGGCGCCCCGCGCCGATAGCACATGAACGTGCGGCGATATTCGATCACGACGTCCCCGTCCTGGTTGACCCCGCGCGTGCGCAGCGACACGATCCCCACCGAGGGGTTCGACCGCGACTCGCGCAGCTCGAGGATCTCCGACTCGGCGAACAGCGTGTCGCCGACGAAGACCGGGTGCGGCAGCCTGATGTCGTCCCAGGCGAGGTTCGCCGTCCCGTTCTCGCTGGTGTCGGGCACCGAGAGCCCCGTCACCAGCGCGAGGGTCAGGCAGCTGTTGACGAGCATCCGCCCGAAGCGCGTCCGCTCGGCGAACGCCTGGTTGAAGTGGACCTGGTTGGTGTTCATCGTCAGCGCCGTGAACCAGGTGTTGTCGACCTCGGAGATCGTCCGCCCCAACCGGCTGCGGTAGACGTCGCCGACCTCGAAGTCCTCGAAGAACCTGCCCCGCCAGACCTTCGGCGCGGCCTCGCCGCCGTCGCTCATCCGCTCTCCTCTCCGGCCGCGGCGACGATCCGCCGCGCCCGCTCGATCACCGGCCGGTCGACCATCCGCCCGTCGACGGCGACCGCGCCGTCGCCGGCCGCCAGCGCCGCGTCGCCGGCCGCGACGATCCGCCGCGCCCGCTCCAGCTCCGCCGCGCTCGGCGCCAGCTCCGCGGCGACCGGCGCGAGCTGGTCCGGATGGATGCACGCCTTCGCCGCGAACCCGGCGGCGCGGGCGAGCCGTGTCTCGGCACGCAGGCCGTCGGAGTCGGCGACGTCGATCCAGACGCCGTCGATCGGACCGGGCAGCCCGGCGGCGGCCGACGCGAGCGCGATCGCCGCGCGCGCCTGGGAGAGCAGCGGCGCGTCGAGCGCGAGCTCGACGCCGAGCTCGGCGGTCAGGTCGACGGTGCCGATCATCAGCCGCGCGACGCCGGGCGTCGCCGCGATCGCCGCCGCGTCGAGCACCCCGGCGGCGGTCTCGACGAGCGCGATCGCCGGCAGCCCCGTCGCGGCCGCGGCCGCGGCGAGCGTCGCGGCCGCCGCCTTGGGGACCATCACCGCGTCGACCGCGGCGGCGCCGCCCAGCAGCTCGAGGTCGGCGGCGGCCTCCGGCGTGTCGAGCGCGTTGACGCGCACGCAGATCCCGCCAGCCGGGCGCGGGCGGTCGGCCCACTCGCGCAGCGTCGCGCGCGCCGCGGCCTTGGCGCCGGGCGCGACCGCGTCCTCGAGGTCGGCGATCACGAAGTCGGCGGCGGAGGCCCACGCCTTCTCGAGCCGGCGCGGACGGTCGGCGGGGACGAACAGGAAGGTGCGCGCGGCGGCGACGGTCACCGCGCCTCCAGCGGCTCGCCGGCGGGCGCGGGCCCGGCGACCGTGCCGTCGTCGTGGAGGCGGCCGATCTCGGTCGGCGAGAGCCCCAGCACCTCGGCGAGCACCTGCTCGGTGTGCTCGCCCAGCAGCGGCGCGGGCGCTGTCGGCGCACGGCCGCCGCCGGCGAACCACAGCGGCGAGCCGGGTGTCAGGTAGGCGCCGACGCCCGGCTGCTCGACCTCCTCGAACATCGGGTTCGCGGGCGAGCAGCGCGGATCCTCGCGGACCAGCTGGCCGAAGGTCTGGTAGGGCCCCCAGGAGACGCCGGTGCCGGCGAACGCGGCACGGATCTCGGCGAGCTCGCGCGAGGCGAACCAGGGGCGCAGCAGCGCGGCGATCAGGTCGCGCGCCTCGAAGCGGCCGTCCTCGCTGGAGAGGTCGTGGCCGGTCGCCTGCTCGATCGACGCGCAGGCGGCGTGGATGCCGGTCGCGTCCTGGAGCGCCTGCCACTGGCGGCCGGTCAGCGCGACGACCATCAGCCGCCGCCCGTCGCGGGTCTCGAAGTCGTGGCCGAAGGCGCCGTAGAGGTAGTTGCCGTCCTTGGACTGGTCGCGACCGCCGAGCTGGGCCTCGGCGATCCGGCCGAGGTTGCCGACCATCGCGAAGGCGACGTCGGAGAGCGCCAGCTCGACGAGATCGCCCTCCCCGGTGCGCCCGCGGCGGCGCTCGGCGGCGAGCATCCCGACCACCGCGAGCGTGCCGAGCGCGATGTCCCAGGCCGGCAGGACGCTGTTGAGCGGCTCGGACAGGTTGCGCGGCCCGGTCGCCCACGGGAAGCCGGTCGCCGGGTTGACGGTGTAGTCGACCTCGCTGGTGCCGTCGGGGTTGCCGGTCAGAGCGACCATCACGAGGTCCTCGCGGCGGGCGCGCAGCGCCTCGTAGGCGAGCCAGCCGCGCGCCGGGAAGTTGGTCAGGAACAGCCCGCCGCCGTCGCCGGGGGCGGCGATCAGCTCGGCGACCAGCTCGCGGCCGGCGTCGGAGCGCAGGTCGACCTGGACCGACCGCTTGCCCTTGTTCAGCCCCGCCCAGAAGAGGCTCGCCCCGTTCGCGGCCAGCGGCCAGCGGCCGTGGTCGAGGCCGCCGCCGATCTGGTCGAAGCGGATCACCTCGGCGCCCTGCTGGGCGAGGGTCATCCCGGCGAGCGGGGCGGCGACGAACGCCGACCCCTCCACGACCCGCAGCCCGTCGAGGACGCCGCCGCTCATCGCGGGCGGGATCGGTACGCGGAATCCATGGCCGCGGGGACCTTGCCCGAACGCGGCCCGCCCGGGCAGGGTCCGGGCGCCGAACCCCACCATGCGGGGGATCGCCACCCCGCCGGCCGGCTCACCGCCCGCCCGCGCGCCGGCGCCGCCGCGTCGCCGGGCGCCACCTACGCGACGGCCGCCGAGCCCCGCAGCCCGGCGATCGCCGCCGCCGGATCGACCCAGTCGCGGCCCTGGTCGCGCGCGACGAGCTCGTTGGTCAGGGCTCCCGCGGCGACGTTGAGCCCCGCGGCGAGGCCGGGGTCGGCGGCGAGCGCGCCCGGCGCGTCGTCGGCGAGCGCGAGCATGTAGGGCAGGGTCGCGTTGGTGAGCGCGTAGGTGGAGGTGATCGGCACCGCGCCCGGCATGTTCGCCACGCAGTAGTGGGTGATCCCGTCGACCTCGTAGGTGGGGTCGGAGTGCGTCGTCGGCCGCGAGGTCTCGAAGCAGCCGCCCTGGTCGATCGAGACGTCGACGAGCACCGCCCGCTCCTTCATTTGCGCGAGCTGGGCGCGCGTGACCACGTGCGGCGCACGGGCGCCGGCCACCAGGACCGCGCCGATCACCAGGTCGGCCTCCGGCAGCCGCTGCTCGATCTCGAGCGTCGAGGCGTAGCAGGTGGAGACCCGCCCGCCGAAGACCGTGTCGAGCTCGCGCAGGCGGTCGATGCTGCGGTCGTAGACGAACACGTCGGCGCCGAGGCCGACGGCGATCTGGGCGGCGTTGTAGCCGACGACCCCGCCGCCGATCACCATCACGCGGCCGGCGGCGACGCCGGGGACGCCGCCGAGCAGCAGCCCGCGCCCGCCGAGCGGCCGCTCGAGCATGGACGCGCCCGCCTGGGTGGCGATCTTGCCGGCGACCTCGCTCATCGGCGCCAGCAGCGGCAGCCGGCCGCGGCCGTCGGTGACGGTCTCGTAGGCGATGCAGGTCGCGCCGGAGTCGAGCAGCCCGCCGGTCAGCTCGGCGTCGGGCGCGAGGTGGAGGTAGGTGAACAGCAGGTGGCGCGGCTCCAGCAGCGCCACCTCGGCGGGCTGGGGCTCCTTGACCTTGACGATCATGTCGGCTCCGGCGAACGTCGCGGCCGCGTCGGGGGCGATCGCCGCGCCCTGGGCGACGTAGTCGTCGTCGGCGATGGCAGACCCGGCGCCCGCGCCGGCCTGCACCAGCACCTCGTGGCCACGCGCTACCAGCTCGCGCGCGCCCGCCGGGGTCAGCGCGACCCGGTACTCGTCCTGCTTGATCTCCGTCGGCACGCCGATGACCATCGCTTGCTCCTCGCTTCGAACCCCTTCTTGGAAAGTCGAGCGATGGTGCGACGACCGGCGCGGATGGTCAAGGCTTCGACGAGTTCCTGGTTAGATCCACAGCGATGGACGCGATCGACAGTGAGATCCTCAAGATCCTGCGCCGGAACGGAAGGGCGTCCTACGCGAGCGTCGGGGAGGCCGTCGGGCTCTCCCCCCACGGCGCGGCCGACCGCGTCCGTCGGCTCGAGCGCGCGGGGGTGATCACCGGCTACGCCGCGACGGTCGACCTCGGCGAGGTCGGCCGCGGCCTCGACGCGCTCGTCGACGTGCGCCTGCTGCCGAGCACCGATCCCGACAGCTTCGAACGCAAGGTCGCCGAGCTTCCGGCGGTGCGCGAGGTCGTCTTCCTCACCGGCCGCTTCGACTTCCAGCTGCGCCTCGCCTGCCGCGACGCCGACGACCTCGACCGCACCGTCCGCGCCGTCCGCCGCGACGCGGGCGCGGCCCAGACCGAGACGCGGATCGCGATGCGCTCGGCGCTCTTCGACCGTCAGCTCGACTAGGCGCCGGCGGGTCCCGGCCCTCGCAGCCGGGACCCGCCGCGCGCGACGCTACGCCACGTCGCCCGGCGGCGGGCCGTTGCCGTCCGGCGCGGCTGCGTCCTGCTCGAGCAGCGAGAAGCGGACGCTCTGGTCGTCGACGAGGTCGGCGTCGAGGACCTTGTCGGACAGCAGCTCGACGGTGTCGGCGGACAGGAACAGCTGGGCGCCGCCGGCCTCCAGGACGGAGTCGTCGGTCTCGGGCGCGGCGGCCAGCGCGATCTCGAGGCCGGCGGCGGTGGCGCCGTCGTCGCCCGCGGCGATCCGCAGGCCCTCCGCGCCCGGCGTCTCGCTGAGCGCCCTGATCGCCTGGGCCGCGCCCTCGGTCAGCATCAACATCTGGGGTCCTCTGTTCGGGTGAGCTCTCCCCCGTGCCCTTTCCGATCGCCCCAGCGCCGAAACCCCCACCGCGCTGCGTGGGCCTGCTCGGAGACCGTCAGGCGGCCGGCCCGAGCCCCAGCGTCGCCAGCGCGGCGGCGGCGACGCGGTCCTCGTTGGGCAGAGCGGCGGTCTCGAGGTTCTTCGCGTAGGGGAGCGGGACCTCGGCCATCCCGACCCGCTCGACCGGCGCGTCGAGATCGTCGAAGCAGGCGCGCTGGATCCTCGCCGCCAGCTCGGCGGTGACGCCGTAGGACGGCCAGCCCTCCTCCACGCAGAGCACCCGGTGGGTCCGCACGACCGACGCGGCGACCGTCTCGACGTCGAGCGGGCGCAGCGAGCGCAGGTCGACGACCTCGATCTCGACCTCGTGCGACTCCGCGAGCCGGTCGGCGACCGCCAGCGCGCGCGTGGTGGCGTAGCCGTGCGAGACGATCGTCAGGTCCGAGCCGCTGCGCGGGATCGCCGCGCGACCGATCTCGACGACGTGCTCGGGGTCGGTCGGGACCTCGCCCTTGAGCGTGTAGGCACGCAGGTTCTCGATCACCAGCACCGGGTCGTCGTCGCGGATCGCCGCCTTCAGCAGCCCCTTCGCGTCGGCCGGGTTGGCCGGTGCGACGACCTTCAGGCCGGGCGTGCCGGCGAACCAGCCGTCCATCGACTGGGAGTGCTGGGCGGTGAGCTGGTTGCCGGCGCCGTTCGGGGTCCGGATCACCAGCGGGCAGCGGACCTCGCCGCCGAACATCGCGCCGATCTTCGCGGCGTGGTTGACGACCTGGTCCATCGCCACGATCAGGAAGTTGAGCGTCATCACCTCGACGACCGGCCGCTCGCCGAGCATCGCGGCGCCGACCCCGGCGCCGACGAAGCCCTCCTCGGAGATCGGGGTGTCGCGGATCCGGTCGGCGCCGAACTCGTCGAGCAGGCCGGCGGTGACCTTGTAGGCGCCGTCGAAGACGCCGACCTCCTCGCCCATCACGAAGACGCGCTCGTCGCGGGTCAGCTCCTCGCGCAGCGCCATCCGCAGCGCCTCGCGGTAGTTGGCTACCGCTACGTCGCCGGCGTCGGCGCCGGCCTCGGCCGCCTCGGCGACCGCCGCGGGGGTCATCGGCCCAGCCCCGCGTCGAAGATCAGCTCCCGCTCGCCGAACGGGCTGCCGGGCCGCATCCGCTCGAACTGCGCGTCGCTGCCGGCGGCGTGCATGCCGGCAGCCAGCTCGGCGACCGGCGGCTCGGCGTCGGCCTCGGCGTAGGCGACGGCGTCGGCGACCTCCGCCTCGACCTCGGCGACGACGGCGTCGAGCTCCTCCTCGCTCGCACCGGCGGCGATCAGCTGCTCGCGCACGCGCGAGATCGGGTCGCGGGCCTCACGCTCGGCGATCTCCTCGCGCGTGCGGTAGGCGAGGCCGGCGTCGGCGACCGAGTGGCCGCGGAAGCGGTAGGTGACCGCCTCGAGGACGGCCGGCTGGCGGTCCTGGCGGGCGGCCGACAGCAGCCGCTCGCTGGCCTCGATCACGGCGTCGAGGTCGTCGCCGTCGACGCGCTCGCCGGGCATCCGGTAGCTCTCGGCGCGGCGGAAGACGTCGGGCTCGGCGGAGGCGCGGTCGACCGCGGTCCCCATTCCGTAGCCGTTGTTGACGACGAGGAAGACGACCGGCAGCCGCCAGACGGCGGCGAGGTTGAGCGACTCGTGCCAGGCGCCCATGTTCACGGCGCCCTCGCCGAGCTCGCAGAGCACTGCCTGCGGGCGGTCCTGGCGGACGAGCCCGAGCGCCAGGCCGGTGGCGATCGGCAGCTGACCGGCGACGATCCCCCAGCCGCCGTAGAACCCGCGCTCGACGTCGAGCAGGTGCATCGAGCCGCCGCGGCCGTTCGCGCAGCCGCCCTCGCGGCCGAACAGCTCGGCCATCGCCGCGCGCGCCGGGACCCCGCGCGCGAGCGCGAAGCCGTGACATCGGTAGCCGGTGACCAGCAGGTCGTCGGCCTCCAGCGCGTGGACGGTGCCGACGTTGGTGGCCTCCTGGCCGGACGAGAGATGGCAGTAGCCGCCGATGTGGGCGGCCTTGTACTGGCTCTCGGCCTCCGTCTCGAACTCACGGATCAGGACCATCTGGCGGTAGAGGTCGATCCCGACGGCGGCGCGCTCCTCCTGAAGCACTTGCATACAAGTATGCTAGCATCCAGCCCTCTCTCCTCCAAGGGGTGGGGCTCCTTTCAAGGGTGGGGCCCCACCCCTTTCCTCTTCCGGCGCCCTCCGCGCCGACCCCTCCGCCCGCGCCGACCCCGGCGTTCGCCGGCCCCCTCCGCACCGCCCCGACCCCGGCGTTCGCCGGCCCCCTCCGCACCGCCCCGACGAAACCCGCGCATTGCGCGGGTTTCGTCGGGGCGGTGGGAGAGCGGCCCGGGAAGCGCGGACGCGAGAGGTAGCAGGCCCGGTAAGCGCGGACGCGCCGTCAGCTCAGCGCGGCGGCGAGGCGGCGGCGGTGGGCGGTCGCCAGCTCGCTGGCGGGGCCGAGCTCGGCGAACAGGCCGACCATCAGCGCGCGCAGCAGCTCGCGCCGGTCGCCGTCGGCGGCGGCCACCTCGGCCTGCAGCAGCTCGAGCGCCCGCTCCGCGTCGCCGCCGTCCCAGGCCGCGAGCGCCTCGGCGGGCGGATCGTCGCCGAGCTGCAGGCGCGCGCGGGCGGCGAGTCCGGCGAGCGCGAAGTCGGTCGGCGCGAGCGGCTCGACGAGGGCGAGCGCCTCGGCCGCATCGCCGCGCTCCAGCAGCAGCCGCGCCAGCGCCCCGGCGGCGCGCGCCCCGCGCGGGTCGAGGTCGAGCGCGCGGCGCAGCGCGTCCTCGTCGCCGGCGGCCTCGCCGGCGGCGGCGAGCTCCTCAGCCTCGCTCGGCACCAGCCCGTCGAGGAACCGTGCGACCTCGGCCGGCGGCAGCGCGCCGGTGAACTCGCCGGCGACCGCGCCGTCGCGGAACGCCTTGACGGCCGGGATGCCCTGCACCCGGTACTGCGCCTGCAGCGACGGGTTGGCGTCGACGTCGACCTTCGCCAGCTCCACCTTGCCGGCGCGCGCGGCGACCTCGCGCTCGAGCACCGGCCCGAGCGCCCGGCACGGCGCGCACCACTCGGCCCAGAAGTCGACGACGACCGGCAGCTCGCGCGAGCGCTCGATCACGAGCTGGGCGAAGTCGGCCTCGCCGACGTCACGCACTGGGCTTGCGGTCTCCGACATGGACGATCAGATTAGCGCCGGTTCAACCGGCGGCGGCCGCGGCGGCCGCGGCGACGGCGGCGGCGGCGATCGCGGCGACGTCGGCGTCGCCGGTCACGTAGGGCGGCATCGTGTAGACGAGGTCGCGGAACGGGCGCAGCCAGACGCCGCGGTCGAGCGCGGCCGCGGTCGCGGCGGCCATGTCGATGTCGTGGTCGAGCTGGATGACCCCGATCGCGCCGCGGGTGCGTACGTCGGCGACCCCGGGCAGCTCGGCGGCGGGGGCGAGCCCGGCGGCGAGCCCGGCCTCGATCCGCGCGACGTCCCCGCGCCAGTCGCCGTCGAGCAGCAGCCCGGTCGCGGCGAGCGCGACGGAGCAGGCGAGCGGGTTGGCCATGAAGGTCGGCCCGTGCATCAGCGGCGCGCCGTCGAGCGCCGCCGCCACCTCGGCCGTGCAGAGCATCGCGGCGAGCGTCACGTAGCCGCCGGTCAGCGCCTTGCCGACGCACATCACGTCCGGCGCGATCCCGGCGGCGGCGCAGGCGAACAGCTCGCCGCCGGCGCGGCCGAAGCCGGTCGCGATCTCGTCGGCGACCAGCAGCACGCCGTGGCGGTCGCACAGCTCGCGCAGCAGCGTCAGCACGGCCGGGTCGTAGAACCACATGCCGCCGGCGCCCTGGACCGACGGCTCGACGATCGCCGCCGC
>JAAYBF010000084.1 GCA_012718975.1 Solirubrobacterales bacterium
TCGACGTCGTAGTCGCCGAAGACGGCGATCGGCGTACCGGCCGAAACGTGGCGGAGGATCGCCTCGCAGGCCTCCCCCACCGCCGGCAGCGACTCCGCCGGGTGGCGGTCGGCGGCGGCCAGGAAGGCGCGCGCCGCGGCCACGTCGGAGAGGCCGCGCCGGGCCAGGATCGCCGCGACCGGCGGCGTGACGCCGAGCGCGTCGGCCAGCGCCAGGCTCTCGCCGGCGGGATAGGGCGCGCACGTCCAGCCTGAGACCTCGGGCAGCACGCGGTCATGATCGCCGGACGGCCGGACGGCGCCGGGCGCCCCGACGTTTCCGTGCTCGCCCCGGCCCCGTCCGACGTTTCCGTGCTCGCCCCGGCCCCGTCCGACGTTGCCCGCGACATGCGCGGGGAACGGCGGGTTGGCGGCGAAGGGGCCGGGGAAGGTCGGGCTGGCGGCGAGGGCAGCGGCGGACCGCGCGCTCAGATGACCTCGGGCCGGTGCTCGTCGTACTTGTTGCCCCACCACCACGAGATCGCCAGCGCGATCACTGTGCCGGGGATGGCGACGAACGCCGACAGCAGGTCGGTCTCGTCGCGGCCGGGGATCGTGAACCCGGAGACGACGAAGCCGAAGACCGCCGATCCGACGACCGCGACCAGGAACGCGCCGACGATCCCGCCCCAGAAGCGGTCGGGAACGAAGACCGCGAAGTGCCAGATCGCGATGCCCATCATCACCCAGACGACCATGCTCATCGTCAGTTCCTCCCGTGCTTCTTGCGTGCTCGGTTGCGCGCCCGCTGGGCCTTGCGCTCCGCTGCGGCCGCGTCGGCGCTGGCGGCGGCGTCGGACCCGTTGCCGCCCTCGGGCGCCGGCGGCGCGGGAACGGCTCCGCCGGCGGTAGCCGGCGTCGGCAGCGGCGTCCGGCGCGCGGGCTTGCGCCGCGCGGGTTGGCCGCCGCCGTCGCCCCCGTCGTCGTCGACGCCGATCGTGCCCGACGCGAACGGCGGCACTACCCCGCCATTCTCCTCCATCATGATCTTGCGCCGGCGCACGTACATCGGCTCGCGCTCCTTCCAGAGCGTGAGGATCGGCGCCGCGATGAAGATCGACGAGTAGGCGCCGGACGCGACGCCGACGAGCAGCGCGAAGGCGAAGTCCTGCAGCGTCTCGCCGCCGAAGAACATGAGCGCCGCGACCGGGAAGAGCGTCGAGACGCTGGTCGCCAGGGACCGCGTGAGGACCTCGGACATCGACCTGTTGACGATCTGGGAGAACGTGGCGCGCGGCATCCGTGGCACGTTCTCGCGTATTCGGTCGAACACGATGATCGTGTCGTAGAGCGAGTAGCCCATGATTGTGAGCAAGGCCGCGACCGTCGATGCGGTCAACTCCCTCCCGACGAGCGAGTAGATGCCGGCCACGATCAGCAGGTCGTGGGCGATCGCGATCAGGACCGGCACGACGAACTTCCGCTCGAAGCGCAGCGCCATGTAGATCGAGATCAGCAACAGCGAGGCGATCACCGCGATCACCGCCGTGCGCGCCACCTGAGCCCCGAACGTCGGCCCGATCGAGTTGACGCTGAAGTCGGCGCGTTGGACCCCGAAGTCGTCGTTGAGCGCCTCGCGGACCTCGGTGACCTCGGCGTCGGTGAGCGTCGGCGTCGAGATCTGGAAGACGGTGTCGCCGAGCTCGGGCTCGTCGACCTCCTGGATCTTCGCGTCGCCGTAGCCCAGCGGGGCGAGCGCGTTGCGGACGTCGTCGACCGACGCCTGCTGGGCGACCGGCGTCTTGATCCGGGTTCCGGACTCGAAGTCGATGCCGAACTGGAGGCCGAGCCCGGCGATGGCAAGCGCGCCGATGACCAGGATCAGGCCCGATCCGGAGAAGAAGACCTTCGACTTGCCGACGAAGTTGATGTTCCAGCGCGGCCCCTCGCTGTCGCCGCGCACGCCGAGCGCGTGGCGCGAGCGGATCAGCCGCGTGTTGCTGAGCGAGCCGAGGATCGCCGAGGTCGCCAGCACCGCGGTGAACAGCGACACGAGCGTGCCGATTCCCATCGTGAACGCGAAGCCCTTGACGCCCGAGGTCGCGAGCGTGAAGAGGATGAACGCGACGCCGATGGTGACGACGTTGGCGTCGACGATCGTCCGCATCGCCTTCTGGTAGCCGGTGGTGATCGACGCTCTGATCGAGGCGCCGGCTCTCGCCTCCTCCTTGATGCGCTCGAAGATGACGATGTTCGCGTCGGCGGCGACGCCGAGCGTCAGGATCAGGCCCGCGATTCCCGGCAGGGTCAGCGTGATCGGGATCAGCTTGACCAGCGCGAACAGGAAGATCGCGTACATGATCAGCGCGACGGCCGCCACGAGGCCCAGGACGCGGTAGAAGGTGATCAGGAACAGCAGGGTCAGCGCGAGGCCAGCCAGACCCGCGACGAGGCCCTGGTCGAGCGCCTGCTGGCCGAGCGTCGCCGAGACCTGCGTCTGGGAGACCAGCCGCAGCTCGATCGGCAGGGCGCCGATCCGCAGGCTCTCGGCGAGGTCCTGGGTCTCGGTGAGGCTGCCGATGCCGTTGATCTGGGCGCCGGTGCGGCCGTCGATGCCCTCGGGGTTCTCGCGCCAGTCGATCGTCGCGAGCGAGACGACCTCGTCGTCGAGGGTGATCGCGAACCGCTGCAGCGTCTGCTCGGGATCGGTGCCCGGCGGGGCGATGATGTCCGCGCCGCGCTGGGCGATCCGCTGGGTGACCGCGGCGAACGAGGCACGCCCGTCGTCGGTGAACTCCATCGTGACGATCGGCTCGTTGGTGCGCGGATCGGTGTTCTGCTCGGGGTTCTTGATGTCGGCGCCGGAGAGCTCGGAGTCGTCCTCGAGCACGAAGTAGTTGCGCACGTCGTCGGGCTGGTTGGGCGCGCGCGCGGCCTCGATCACCACGATCCCGCGCGGGACCTTCAGGACCTCCGAGCCGGCCGGCGGGCCGCTGCGCGGCGTGGCGGTCGACTGGTTGGACGCCTGGTCGTCGGTGCCGACCGGGATCTGCAGCAGCTCCGCGCGGCACTCGCTGCCCTTCGGGACGTCCTTCTCGGTCCGCTGTGGACCGCCCTCGACGCCCTCGTAGTCGGAAAGCAGCTCCTCGCAGCTGGCGTCCGGCCCGACGATCAGCTGCTGGTCGGGCCCGAAGAGGTAGTAGCGGCCCTGGTGGGTGTCGTTTCGGCGGTCGTAGTAGCGCTGGATCTGGCGCTCGTCGCCGTCGAAGCGCTCGACGATCGCCTCCTCGGCGCCCCCGGGCGGCAGGTCGGTCTCCTCGGCGCGCGGCTGCTGGCCGGCGGCGACCTCGACCGCCTCGTAGAGCGAGGTGCGGCCGGCGTAGGGAGCGTCCGGCCCGCGGTCGCCGCGGACGTTGGGCTCCCAGTCGTAGAACTGCAGCTGCGCGGTCGTGCCGACCTGGGCGATCGCCCGGTCGGCGTTCTCGACGTTGGGCAGGCCGATCGAGATCTGGGTCTCGCCCGCGCGCTGGATCTCCGGCTCGGAGACGCCGAGCGCGTCGGTGCGCTTGCGGATCGTCTCGATCGCGTCGTCGATCGCCTGGGCGGTCACCTCGGGGACCTGCGGCGTCGGCCGGCCCTCGTAGACCAGCTCGACGCCGCCGCGCAGGTCGAGTCCGAGGACCGTCGGCTTGGTGAAGATGACGTACAGCGACGCCGCCAGCAGCACGACGACGAGGCCGATGATCGAGAGGTTGCGCTTGCGTGAAGTCATTCGGTTTCGGTTGCCCCTGCCTGCCGTGGCGTCAGCACGAGCAGCAGACCGCCGTCGTCGTCGTACGCAGGAAAGATGTCAGCCACAGCCGGCTCCGGCCGATCTCCCTCCGCGTTGACCACCACCGGCTTTCCGAGAACCCTAACGCCCCACTCAAGCGCCGTGCCTACATGGTCGTCTCCGTTTTCGAACTCGAGGCCCAGCACCTCGCCCACCGGACGGCCGATCACGTCGAGCTCACCGAGCCCGGTCAGCTCGCGCGCGCCGCGCCCGGTCGCGATCAGCCGCCCCTCGCGGTCGAGCGTGAAGAAGGCCGCCGTCGGCGCCGGGTAGTAGTCGTCGAGCAGCTCGAAGAGGAAGCCGAAGCCGCACTTCGGGCAGCCGCGCGCCTGGCTGCGGAAGCCGGCGGTCCGCTCGGTCGAGACGCTGCGGTCGCCGCAGTTGGGACAGATGAAGTTCGGCACGGAGGGCGGAGATTAGCGACGGTCGAGGGCCGGGCGGCGCGCTTCAGAAGAGGCGCGCCTCGCCCTCTGGTGGGGTCAGCCCGAGGTGCGCGAACGCGGCCGGCGTCGCGACGCGGCCGCGCGGGGTGCGCATCAGCATCCCGAGCTGGAGCAGGTACGGCTCGTAGACGTCCTCGATCGTGTCCTGCTCCTCGCTGACCGCGACCGCGAGCGTCGAGAGGCCGACCGGGCCGCCCCCGAACTTCGAGCAGATCGCGGCGAGGATCTCGCGGTCGAGGCGGTCGAGGCCGACGCGGTCGACGTCGAGCAGCTCGAGCGCCTCCACGGCGATCGCGGCGTCGATCGTGCCGGCGCCGCGCACCTCGGCGTAGTCGCGCACGCGCTTGAGCAGCCGGTTGGCCACCCGCGGCGTGCCGCGCGAGCGGGCGGCGATCGCCTCCGCACCGGCGCCGTCGATCTCCACGCCGAGGATCTCCGCCGAGCGGCGGACGATCCGGCCGAGGTCGGCGGCGTCGTAGAGCTCGAGCCGCGGGGCGACCCCGAAGCGGTCGCGCAGCGGCGTGGTCAGCAGCCCGGCGCGCGTCGTCGCGCCGATCAGCGTGAACGGCGGCAGGTCGAGATTGACCACGCGCGCGCCGGCCCCCTGGCCGACGGTGATCGGCAGCCGCCGGTCCTCCATCGCCGGGTAGAAGGTCTCCTCGAGCGCCCGCGGCAGGCGGTGGATCTCGTCGACGAAGAACACCGAGCGCGGCTCCAGCGACGAGAGGTAGGAGGCGACGTCGCCCTTGCGCTCGAGCGCCGGGGCGGCGGTCGCGACCAACGGCACGCCCAGCTCGTTGGCGACGATCTGGGCCAGCGAGGTCTTGCCGAGGCCCGGCGGTCCCGACAGCAGCACGTGGTCGAGCGCCTCGCCGCGGGCGCGCGCCGCCTCGATGAAGACGCCGAGCTGCTCCTTGACCTGCACTTGGCCGACGAAGTCGCCGAGCAGGCGCGGGCGCAGCGAGCGCTCGAGCTCCTCCTCGGCGCCGCTCTCGACGACCGGATCGTGGAGGCGCTCGACGCCGGGGGTGCGGATGCCGCCGCTCACCGGGCCGCCTTCAGGGCCTCGGCGATCAGCTCCTCCGGCGAGTCGCCGTCGGCGTCGGCGAGCAGCGCCTCGGCCTCACCCGGCTCGTAGCCGAGCCCGAGCAGCGCCTCGTGGGCGACCGCGCGCGGATCGTCGGGCGCGCGGCTGATCACGATCTCGTCGGCGACCGCGCCGGCGACCTTCTCGCGCAGCTCGACGATGATCCGCTCCGCGGTGCGCTTGCCGATCCCCGGCACCGCCTGGAAGCGCGGCGCGTCGCCGTTGGCGATCGCGCCGAGCAGCTCGCGCGGCTGGCCGCCCGATAGGACCGCCTGGGCGACCTTCGGCCCCACGCCCTGGACGCCGATCAGCATCAGGAACAGCTCGCGCTCGATCTCCGTCGAGAACCCGAACAGCTGGATGCCGTCGTCGCGCAGCACCAGATGCGAGTGCAGCAGCACCTGCTGGCCGGCGCCGGGCACGTCCTCGAGGGTCACCGATGAGACGGCCAGGCGGTAGCCGACGCCAGCCGACTCGACCACGACCTCGCCGGGCCGGCGCACCAGGACTTCGCCTCTGACCGAGGAGATCACAGCTCGTCATTCTGCGCCGGCCGGCGGACGCCTCCCCTCGCGGTCCGAGCCCCTGCGCGCCGCCGCCGCATTCCTCCCGCCCGGCGGGGCCCGCTCGACGCAGGGCGCCTGCTAGGCGCGCGCGGTCGTCGCGTCGAGGCCGGCGCGCAGGCTCGCGCCGTTGGCGTGGCAGATCGCGACCGCGAGCGCATCCGCCGCGTGGTCGGGCCGCGGCGGCTCCGCCAAGCTCAGCAGCGCGCCGACCATCCGCTGGACCTGGTCCTTGGCCGCGCCGCCAGAGCCGCAGACCGCCTGCTTGATCTGCTGCGGCGTGTAGGAGAAGCACGGCACGCCCGCCTGGCCGGCCGCCAGCAGCACCGCGCCGCGCGCCTGGCCGACCGCCAGCGCGCTGCGCGCGTTCTGACCGAAGTAGAGCTCCTCGATCGCGACCGCGGCCGGATCGTGCTCGGCGATGAGGTCGGCGACCCGCGCGTGGATCGCGACCAGCCGCCGCTCGAGCGGGACCCCGGCCGCCGTCTCGATCGTCCCGCCGTCGAGCGCACCCATCCGCGGCCCGCGCGCCACCACCACGCCGAAGCCGGTGTTGGCCGTGCCGGGATCGATGCCGAGGACAACCACCACCAGCGTGATTCTCCGTCCGGCCCCGGACGCCTGCCGCTCCAGCCGACCCGGCCGCAAGCGACCGGCCGCGCCGCCAGCGACCTCAGGAAGCGCTCAGGACCCGCTCGAGGACGTCGGCGTCGACGTCGAAGTTCGCGTGGACCGCCTGGACGTCGTCGTTGTCCTCGAGCGTGTCGAGCAGCCGCATCAGCGAGCCCGCCTGGCCCTCGTCGACCTCGACGCGGTTGGTCGGGCGCATCACCAGCTCGACCGACTGCAGCTCGACGTCGGCCTCGGCGAGCGCGGTGCGGATCGCGGTCAGGTCGCCCGGCGCGGTCACCACCTCGAGCACGTCGCCGTCGGCGGCGACGTCCTCGGCGCCCGCCTCGATCGCCGCGAGCAGGTCGTCCTCCTCGTAGCGGGCCGCGTCGACGACGATCTGGCCCTTCTTCTCGAAGATCCAGGCGACCGAGCCCGGCTCCCCGAGGTTGCCGCCGTGCTTGGAGAACGCGTGGCGGAGGTCCGAGCTGGTGCGGTTGCGGTTGTCGGTCAGCGCCTCGACCAGGACCGCGACCCCGCCCGGGCCGTAGCCCTCGTAGACGACCGCCTCGAACGCGTCGGCGTCCTGGTCGGCGCCGGTGCCCTTGGCGATCGCCCGCTCGATGTTGTCCTTGGGCATGCTCGCGTCCTTGGCCTTCTGGATCGCGAGCGTGAGCGCCGGATTGCCCTCCGGGTCCCCCCCGCCCTCACGCGCGGCGACCGTGATCGCGCGCGTCAGCTTGGTGAAGAGCGCGCCGCGCTTGGCGTCGGTCGCCTTCTTCTTGTGCTTGATCGAAGCCCATTTCGAGTGCCCGGCCATAACTGAGGGGATTCTAGTGGTGGGTCGGGCCCGCACCCCCTGCCCTGGGGTCCCGTCACCCTGGCCGGTCGGCTGTCAGACGACGAACTTGCCGTCGCGCTGGAGCTCGATGCCGTCGACGGTGATCGTGCCGCCCTGGCGCAGGTCGCAGATCATGTCCCAGTGGACCGCCGACTCGTTGGTGCCGCCGGTCTCCGGGTAGGCGGCGCCGATCGCCATGTGGACCGTCCCGCCGATCTTCTCGTCGAGCAGGATCTCCTTGGTGCCGCGCTGGATCGAGTAGTTGGTCCCGATCCCCAGCTCGCCGAGGATCCGCGAGCCGTCGTCGGTGTCGAGCGTCTGGTGCAGGAACTCCTCGCCGCGCTCGGCCGAGGCGTCGACCACCTTGCCGCCCTCGAACTTGAAGCGCACGCCCGACACGTCGCGGCCGCCGTAGGAGGTCGGCAGCGAGAAGGCGATCTCGCCCTCGACCGAATCCTCGACCGGGCCGGTGAAGAACTCCCCGTCGGGCATGTTGTGGGTCCCCACGCACGGCACCCACTTGCGCCCCGCGACGCCGAGGGTGATGTCGGTCCCGCCCGGCGCGACGATCCGGACCTCCTCGCGGCCCTCGATCCACTCGGCCAGCCGGCGCACCTCGCTCGACTGGCGCTCCCATGCGGTCACCGGGTCCGGGTCGGTCGCCAGGCAGGCGCCGTAGAAGAAGTCCTCGTAGGCGGCCAGCGACATCCCCGCCTCGCCCGCGTAGGCATGGGTCGGAAACAGCGTCAGCGACCAGCGGTGCTCGCCGCTGGCCGCGCGCCGCATCGAGGTCTCCATGATCTTGCGCCGCGCCCGCTGCGCGCGCGCCTGCCGGGCCGGATCGACGCTCGACAGCGCGCGCGGGTTGACGTCGGCCATCACCACGATCCGCACGTCGGAGTGCTCGGCCGTCCACTCCGCCGGCGGCTGGACCCAGTCGAGCTGGTCGTCGCTGGCCAGCTCGAGGAACGCCGCCTGGGCCCCCTCGGTGGTCAGCTGCATCACCGGCAGCCCGCCGGCCCGCAGCACCTCCTCGTAGACCGCCTGGATCAGCGGCTCGCCCGACGTCGTGCCCTGGATGACACACACGTCGCCCTCGGACACCCTCGTCGAGTAGCGGACGAGGATCTGGGCGAGTGCCTCGATGCGCGGGTCCTTCACGGCGATCCTCCTGCTGTGGCTTGCGGTCGGGGGCCGGCGGCGGCGCGCCGGGCGGCGATCCGCTGCAGCAGCCAGCCGTGCAGCCGCCGCTCCCCGTTGAGCTCGGGATGAAACGAGACGGCCAGGACGTCACGCTGACGGACCGCGACCGCATGGCCGTCGACGGCGGCCAGCACCTCGACGTCGGCGCCCGGCTCGGTCGCCCACGGCGCACGGATGAAGATCGCCTCGATCCCGTCCCCGACGCCGTCGAGGTCGAGCCGCTCCTCGAAGCTGCGCACCTGGCGGCCGAAGGCGTTGCGCGCCGCGGTCACCTCGAGCAGGCCGAGATGGTCGCGGTCGAGCATGATCAGCCCGGCGCAGGTGCCGAGCGTCGGCGTGCCGGCCCCGATCAGCTCGCGCAGCGGTCCGGCGAGCCCCTCGCGCTCGATCCCGAGCGTCATCGTCGTCGACTCCCCGCCCGGGATCACCAGCCCGTCGAGCCCGTCGAGGTCGGCCGGGACGCGCACCTCGCGCACCGCGGCGCCAAGCTCCTCGAGCAGCCGGCGGTGCGCCTCGAAGTCGCCCTGGAGGGCGAGCACGCCGACCGTTGGAGGGCCGGCCGCTACCAACCGCGCTCTTGCAGCAGGCCGCCCTGCTCGGCGATCGCGTCCATGCCGATGCCCGTCATCGGGGCGCCGAGGTTGCGCGACGCGGCCGCGATCCGCTCGGCGTCCTGGAAGTGCGTCGTCGCCTCGACGACCGCCGCGGCGGTGCGCGCCGGGTCCTCGGACTTGAAGATGCCCGACCCGACGAACACGCCCTCGGCGCCCAGCCGCATCATCAGCGCGGCGTCGGCCGGGGTCGCGACCCCGCCCGCCGAGAACATCACGACGGGCAGCCGGCCGGCCTTCGCCACGTCGCGGACCAGCGGCAGCGGCGCCTGGAGGTCCTTCGCGGCGGTCGGCAGCTCGGCCTCGTCGAGGGTGCCGAGGCGGCGGATCTCGCCGCCGATCTGGCGCATGTGACGGACCGCCTCGACGACGTTGCCGGTGCCGGCCTCGCCCTTGCTGCGGATCATCGCCGCGCCCTCGCCGATCCGCCGCAGCGCCTCGCCGAGGTTCGTCGCGCCGCACACGAACGGGACCGTGAACTGCCACTTGTCGATGTGGTTTGCCTCGTCGGCCGGGGTGAGCACCTCGGACTCGTCGACGTAGTCGACCTCGAGCGCCTGCAGCACCTCGGCCTCGACGAAGTGGCCGATCCGCGCCTTGGCCATCACCGGGATCGTGACCGCGGCCTGGATCTCCTCGATCTTCGTCGGATCCGACATGCGCGACACGCCGCCGGCGACCCTGATGTCGGCCGGGACGCGCTCGAGCGCCATCACCGCGCAAGCCCCGGCGGCCTCGGCGATCCGCGCGTGCTCGGCGGTCACCACGTCCATGATCACGCCGCCCTTGAGCATCTCCGCGAGGCCCGACTTGACGGCGAATGTGCCTTCCTGCTTCACCCGGCCAATACTACGCTCACGGACGCCCCGCGAGACGTGAGCCACCGCAGACGCGCGGTTACTTGAGCTTGAACGCCTTGATGCGGTCCGAGTAGGCGGACTCGTCCATGGCGTAGACGCCGTAGGCGAGCGCCTGGACGACCGAGAGCAGGGCGGCGTGCGAGCGCACGAACGCCGGGCTGTTGGAGGAGTAGAAGAGCTTGTGGTCGGCCAGCTTGGCGACCTCCGACAGCGTCGCGTCCGACACCGAGATCGTCGCCGCGTTGCGGTTGCGGGCGAGCTTCATCGCGCGCACGACCAGCGGATGCGGGCGGCCGGCGGAGAAGCCGACCAGGACGGTGCGGTCGTCGATGCGGCCGAGCTTGGCGAGCCCCTCCTGGCTCGGGCTGGCGACGACCTCGCAGCGGATGTCCAGCAGCATCAGCAGGTGGCGCATGTAGCTGGCGAAGAACGCCATCTGGTCGGTGCCGCAGAGCACGAGCCGGTCGGCGCGGGCGATCAGCTCGACGCAGTGCTCGACCTCCTCGCGGTCGAGCTTGCGGGCGGTCTCCTCGACGTTGACGTGGTCGGCGGCGAGCGCCGCCTCGAACTCGGTCTGGTCGATCGGGAACAGCGGCGGGTTGGCGAGGTCGACGGTGCCGACCTCGCCCTCGCGGGCGCGGCGGTACTCGTCGCGCGCGGCGGCCTGTAGCTCCGGGAAGCCCTCGAAGCCGAGCGCCTGGGCGAACCGGACGACGGTCGACGACGAGGTGTTCGCGCGCCGGGCGAGCTCCTCGGCGGTGTGGAACGAAGCCTCGTCGAGATGGTCGACGATGTACTGGCCGACGTCCTTCTGCGAGCGCGAGAACTCGTCGAAGCGCGAGCGGATCTCGGCGGACAGGGTGAGCGCGGCGGTAGCTGAGGACTTCACGGCGGATTCTTTCGCCCGCCGTCGGGCAGTTCCTCCTCACCAGCGACGCCAGGGGGCGTCGCCCTCCTCCCAGAGGTCGTTGAGCGCGACCGCGTCCTTGTAGGTGTCCATGCACTCCCAGAAGCCCCCGTGGCGGTAGGCGCGCAGCTCGCCCGCGGCGGCGAGGTCGGCGAGCGGCGCGCGCTCGAGCACGCTGTCGGGCGCGAGCCGGTCGAGCGCCCGCTGCTCGAGGCAGAGGAAGCCGCCGTTGATCCAGTCGCGCGAGCGCGGCTTCTCCTCGAAGCCGACGACCAGTCCGTCGTCGCCGATGCGGGTGACGCCGAACTGGAGCTCCGGCCGGACGACGGTCATCGTCGCCGCCGCCCCGTGGGCGCGGTGGTGGTCCAGCAGCGCGGCGAGGTCGATGTCGGCGACGCCGTCGGCGTAGGTCGCGCAGACGGTGGCGCCGCCGAGGCGGTCGCGGGCGAGCGCGAGCCGGCCGCCGGTCGGCGTGTCGCGGCCGGTCTCGACGCAGTCGACCGTCACCCCGGCGGGCCACGGCTCGGCGGCCGCGAACCGCTCGATCAGCTCGCCGCGGTAGCCGGTCAGCAGCAGGAAGTCGCGGAACCCCTGGCTGGCGTAGATCTGGACGACGTGCCAGACGATCGGCCGCCCGCCGATCTCGACCAGCGGCTTGGGTATCGACGGCACGTCGGCGCGCAGGCGGGTGCCGCGGCCGCCGCAGAGGATCGCGACCGGCGGCGCGGTGTCGGGGTCGAGCGGCATGCGGCCGGGAGTATCTCGGGTAGCCTGCCGCGCCGTGCAGGTTCTCCCCACCCGCCTCGCCGGCCCCGTGCTGATCGAGCCGCGCGTCCATCCCGACAGCCGCGGCTTCTTCCACGAGACCTTCCGCCGCGACACGTGGGCGGCCGCCGGCGTCGACGCCGACTTCGTCCAGGACAACCACTCGCGCTCGGCGCGCGGGGTGGTGCGCGGCATGCACTTCCAGATCGGCGCGGGCCAGGCGAAGCTCGTCCGCTGCGCGCGCGGGGCGATCGTCGACGTGGTGGTCGACATCCGCCGCCAGTCGCCGACCTTCGGCGAGTGGGAGGCCTTCGAGCTCGACGACGAGCGGCTGCTCCAGCTGTATGTCCCGGTCGGCTTCGCGCACGGGTTCTGCGTGCTCAGCGAGGTCGCCGACGTCGTCTACAAGTGCTCCTCCTACTACGACCCCGAGCTCGAGCGCGGCATCCGCTTCGACGACCCGGCGGTCGGCATCGCGTGGCCGGAGGGGCTCGAGCTGCACCCCTCGCCACGCGACACCGCCGCGCCGACGCTCGCCGAGATCGCCGGCGAGCTGCCGTTCTAGGACGCCACGAACGGCTGGATCGCCCGCAGCACCTGGCGCTGGTTCAGCGCCGGGTCGAACGCGTTCGGCGCCGGCGGGGCGTTGCGCGCCAGGCGGACCCGGGCGGCGTGCCGCGCCTCGACCTGGACGATCGATCCGGCGGTCGCCAGCAGCTCCTTGGAGCGGATCGCCGGAGCGGCGCCGTCGTAGGCGCTCACGCCGGTGTCCTCGAGGGTCTGGGCGAGCTCGAGGAAGGCCGCCTCGTCGGAGAACGGGAACTCGACCGTCGGCGCGTCGGCCGGCGTGCCGCCGAGGTCGCGGACCGTCTTGGCGAGCGCGTCGACGTGGGCGTTCTCGTCGTCGCGGATCGTCGCGGCGAACTCGCGCACCTCGTCGCCGAGGTCGACCTGCTCGAGCGCCCGCTCGTAGAACGCCGCCTCGAGGTACTCGAGCGTGAGGGCGAAGTTCAGGATCTCCACGTCGCCTCCCCCGCCCTGCGCGAACGCGCGCCGCACCAGCGGTCCCGCCGCCAGGGCGCCGTAGAGGCCGGCCGCGCCGAGCGCCGCCTTCGCAATCGCCGCGCCGCGGCTGCACGGCGCCACCTCGACCGCCGCCAGCTCCGGGGCCACCGGCCCCACGTCCTGTCTGCTGTCCTGCTGCATGCTGATCTCCTCGCTTTCCACCGGTCGGCTCGCGGCCGCTCAGGCGATGTAGGGCTGGACGGCGTCGAGCACGGTCGCCGCGTCGGCCGGCTTGGCGAACGGCCCGTCGGGCACGAACGACTCGCCGACGAGCGTGTTGAGCGCCGCCGCGTGGCGGCCCTCGACCGCATGGATCGACAGCGCCGCCGCGAGCACCTCGCCGCTCTCGATCCGCGGCGCCTGGCCGAGGTAGGCGGCCGCGCCGAGGTTCTCGACGGTCGCCGCGAGGTCGAGGACCTCCTCGGCGGAGTCGAGCGGGAACTCGGTCCGCGGCTTGGCCGCCGGCTTGGCGCCCATCGCGCGGACGGTGTCGCGCAGCGCGACGACGTGCTCGGCCTCGTCACGGCCGAAGCTGCGGATCAGCTTCAGGTCGGCCCCCTTGAAGAGGCCGCTGGCGGCCACGTCGGCGTAGAAGGCCGCCTCGAGGTACTCGAGCGTGAGGGCGTAGTTGAGGATGCCGACGTCGCCCTCGCCGAACTGCGCGAGCGCGTCGCCGTCGGCCATCCCGGTCGTGGGCTCCATCGTCGACGTCGAGCCGCCGCCGGAGGTGGTGGTGTCGTCGTCGCCTCCGCAGGCCGCGAGCAGCGTCGCTGCCGCTCCGGCACCGCCGGCGACGGCGAACAGCCTCCTGCGGGACATCGGGTCGGCGACCGCGCGGCGCAGCGCGCCGGGACGGTCTGGCTGGTCGGTCGAGCTCATCGAACGGCCTCCTGGTTCGGGTTGGCTGCTGGTGCGCGGCCCACCCGCCGTTCGGATCAGTCGCGGCCGCGATTGATCCGCCGCCGCGCGGGAGACGAATAGATGGCCGAGCGCGCCGCCGAGCGCGCCGTGCCCGAGCCCGACGATGAGCCGATCCCGATGACCCGCAAGCTGGCCGACCGCCTCGCCGACGAGGAGCTGATGGTGCTCGTCCAGCGCGGCGACGAGGCGGCGCTCGAGATCCTCTACGACCGCCACGGAGGCCCCTCCTACTCGCTCGCCTACCGGATCCTCGGCGAGGCGCAGGCGGCCGAGGACGCCACCCAGGAGGCGTTCCTGTCGGTCTGGCGGACGAGCGCCGGCTACGACGCGGTGCGCGGCAGCGTCCGGTCGTGGCTGCTGCAGATCGTCCGCAACCGGGCGGTCGACGGGCTGCGGCGGACCGCCGCGCGCGGCGGGCGGATCGACCGTGACGACGACGACGTGCTCGCCGCGCAGGAGGCCCCGGACCGCACCGACGCCGAGGCGGCCCGCCGCGAGCGCGCCGAGCACGTCCGCGGCGCGCTGCGCGACCTGCCCGACGACCAGGCCCAGGTGCTGGCGCTCGCCTACTACGCCGGCTTCACCCAGAGCGAGATCGCCGAGCTGCTCGGCACCCCGCTCGGGACGGTCAAGGGCCGGATGCGCCTCGGGCTGAGCAAGGTCCGTGCCAACCTCGGGGAGCAGATCGCATGAGCGACCACGACCGCTACGAGGATCTCCAGGCCGGCTACCTGCTCGGCGCGCTCGCCGACGACGAGCTGGCCGACTTCGAGCGCCACCTCGCCGCCTGCGACGCCTGCCGGGCCGAGCTGCGCTGGCTCGGCCCCGCCGTCGACGTGCTCGCCGGCGGCGTCGAGCAGCGCGAGCCGCCCGCACGGCTACGGGCGCGGATCATGGGCGCCGTCGAGGCCGACACGCCGCGGCCGGCGACCGCCGCGCCCCGGCCCGCCCTCTGGCGGCGGATCGGGCTGGCACGGCTGGCGACCGGCGCCGCCGTGGCGCTCGCGCTCGCGGCCGGAGTCGCCGGCGGCTACGCCCTGCGCGGCGACGGCGGCGACTCGACCACCCGGCTGGCGACCGTCCCGGTGGAGGCGACCTCGCCGGTCGTGCAGGCATCCGGCAGCGTCGTCCCCGGCGAGGACTACTGGCGGCTCGACCTCGACGACATGCCGGAGCTGCGCCCCGGCGACGTCTACCAGGTGTGGCTGCGCCGCGGCCAGAGCGTGAGTCCGTCGGTGCTGTTCGTGCCGTCGCGCGACCGCGGCGCCCGGGTCGTGCTGCCGGCCGCGAACGTCGCCGGAGCGGACGAGCTGCTGGTCACCCGCGAGCCGGCGGGGGGCAGCCGCGAGCCGACGTCGGAGCCGCTGGTCTCGGCGACCTTGCAGTAGTCGCGGCGGCCGCTCTGGCAGGCTCCGCGACGTGCTGATCCTCCTTCCCCCGTCCGAGGGCAAGGCCGACCCGGCCCGCGGCCGTGCGGTCGACCTGTCGGCGCTGCCGTTCGCGGCGACGCTGGGGCCGCTGCGCGAGCGGCTGGTCGCCGCCGTCGACCCCGCGCTGGCGACGGCCCCGGCGGTCCGCGCCGACCGCCTCTACACCGGGGTCCTCTACTCCGAGCTGGACCTCGGCTCGCTGTCGCAGGCCGGCCGGCGGCGGGCCGGGCGCCAGGTCCTGATCGCCAGCGGCCTGTGGGGGCTGGTGAGCCCCGCCAGCCGGGTGCCCGCCTACAAGCTGCCGATCGCCGAGCGGGTGCGCGGGATCGGCGGGCTCGCGGCGGCGTGGCGCCCGCTGGTCGCCGAGGCGCTGATCCCGACCGACCGATCGCGCAACCTCGTCGTCGACTGCCGCTCGGGCGGCTACGCGGCGGTCTGGCGGCCGGCGCGCGCCGACCACGTCCACGTCCGGCCGCTGCAGGTCCAGCCGGACGGCTCGCGCAAGCCGATCTCGCACATGGCGAAGGCCGCGCGCGGCCGCGTCACGCGGGCGCTGCTGGAGGCCGGCGACGTCGACCGGCCCGACGACGCGCTCGCCGCGGTCCGCGAGGCGGGGATGGACGCCGAGCTGACGGCCGAGCCGCGCGGCGAGCGGCGCTGGACGCTCGACGTGCTCGAGCGCTGAGCTCGGACGGCTAGGACTCGGCCCGTTCGACGGCCGCGATCGCCTTCTCTGCCCGCTCGAGATGCGGGGCGCCGCCGATCCGGTCGATCCACCGTTCGCGACGGTCGTCCCAGCGGTCGGCGCGGACCTGGGCGCGCGCGAGCTTGGCGCTGCCGGGCGCGTAGCGGCGGCGCGCCCACGGCGAGTTGGGCCGGGCGAGGCGGATCGCGGCGACGGTGTAGAGCAGCGGGATGAAGAACCCGAGCACGGCGAGGCGGATCTTGCCCTTGAGCAGAACGACGGCCCCCCATGCGAGGTGGATGACGAATCCGAGCAGCAGGAACGGCAGCGACTCCTCGGTGTCGACCGGGGCGCCGACGATCAGCACGATCCCGCCGAGCGCGCCGGTCACCAGCGCGACGTCGACCGAGGCCCGCCCCTCCTTGGTCCAGTAGACGTCCTCGAGGTAGAGCCAGAGGGCGAACTCGTCGACGGTCAGGCCGACGCCGACGCCGAACAGCGCCGCCATCAGCTCGACCCACGGGCTGACCGGCTCGACCGCGAAGCCGAGGAAGCCGGCGACGATCATCAGCCCGATCCCGAACACCAGGTGGTGGACGTGGACCCCGCCGGTCTTGATGCTCCCCGGCCACCACGTCACCTTCGGGTTGCGCATCAGCCGCGTCGAGATGCGGATGAAGACGAACGACAGCACGAATCCGGCCAGGACGATCAGTCCCGCCCGCTTGTCGGGGTCCTCCAGTAGCTCCATGGTTGCTCCCATCGGCAGCGGGGCGCGGTTGCTTAGCGGCGGGCCGTGAATCGCCCCGCGGTTCCGGCCGCCGCTGCGGTTAGCCTCGCCGCGGCCGGTTCCCGACCCCCTCCCCGCATGCTGCGCATCCTCCTCGCCGCGACCTTGCTCACCGCCGTCCTCGCAGGCTCCGCCTACGCGGTCGGCGCCGGCCCGCTCGGCCCCGGCTCCCCGACGCCCGCCGCCGACGAGGCGACCGGCGGCGACCGGGCCGCGAGCCCGGCCGCGGACCGACGGTCGCGGCCGCTGCGCTGCGCCAACCACGGCGTGCGGATGCGCGCCGGCCGGGTGAAGCGGATCCGCCTGCGCTGCGTACGGCGCAACCGGGCGGGCAAGGTCGTCTTCCGCAAGCTCGGCGGGCTGCGCGCGCGGCGGGAGATAGTCGTCCGGCCGCGCCACGGCCGCGTGCGGCGGCTCAACCAGCGCACCGGCCGGATCACCTACGTCCCGCGACGCGGCTTCACCGGCCGCGACCGGTTCGCGTTCACGCTGGTCACCGGACGACGCCCCGGCGGGCGGGGCCGGCTCGCCCGCTTCCGCGGACGGGTGATCGTCCGCGTGCTGCCGCGACGGCGGCCGCCCGGCGCGCCGAGCTGCTCGAACGGCCGCGCGAACGTCGCCTACGGCGGGCAGGTCGAGCTGCGGTTCCAATGCCGCGGCGAGGTGACCGCGATCCAGGCGGTCACCCAGCCCCGCTACGGACGGCTCGGGCCGATCGACGGGGAGGCCGCCGTCTACATCCAGGACGCCCGCCAGGCCGGGCCGGACGACTTCGCCTTCCGCGCGATCGGGCCGGGTGGCGCGTCGGCGCCCGCGACGATGACCGTCGAGATCGCGCCGCCGCCGGCGCCGACCTGCGCGCCCGAGGCCCTGACCACGCGCGAGGACGAGCCGCTGACGGTGCAGGCGAGCTGCGCCGGAGTGGACATCAGCTACGAGATCGCCAGCCCGCCCTCGCACGGGTCGCTGAGCGACATCGGCGCGACCACCGGCCAGACCACCTACATCCCGTCGGCCGGCTGGTTCAGCCCCGACGATCCGCCCGAGCCCGACGTCTTCCAGGTCACCGCGACCAACCCCGGCGGCGCCGCTCCCCCGGTCCCGATCTCGGTCACGGTCCTCCCGGCCGCGCCCGACTGCCGCGACGTCACGTCCGCGACGCTCGTCGACACCACCGACTACGTGCCGCTGCCCTGCGGCACCCACCACTCCGAGCCGACCTGGGAGATCGTCGACGGTCCCGAGCACGGCACGCTCGGACCTGTCGACCAGCTCACCGGGCGGGTCGCCTACACGCCCGACCCGGGCTACGTGAGCCCGGGATCGCCGGACGCGCCGGTGGCCGACACGTTCACCTTCCGCGCGTCGAACACCGGCGGCACCTCCGCGGTCGCGACGGCCGAGGTGATCGTCGTGCCGCCACCGCCCGTCTGCGCGCCGCTCGACGCCGAGGTCGACTACGAGACCCCGCGCGCCCTGGCCGCCGACTGCGTGACCGCGGCCGGCGCCGAGCAACGCTACGAGCTGGTGGCGGGGCTCGACCCCGCGGAGGCCGGAACGCTCGACCTCGCCCCCGGCTTCGCCGCGGACGGTGAGCTGACGTTCACGCCCGCGGCCGGGTTCTCCACCGCCCCGGGCGAGGCGGTCACCTTCCGCTTCCGGGCGGTCAACTCGGGCGGCACCTCGCGGGTGATCACGGCCCACCTCCAGGTCGACGAGCCGGCTCCGACCTGCGACGACTACTACGCCACCACCGAGGCCGACCAGCAGCTCGAGTTCCAGGTGCCGTGCGAGGAGCTGTCGGGCGGCGCCGCCGCGTTCTCGATCGTCGAGCAGCCGCCGGTCGGGCAGGGCGCGGTGACCGTCGACCCCGGCTCCGGCGAGGCGACGTTCACCCCGGCCCCCGGCTACTACGTGCCCGAGGGCGGCGCGCGCGTGAGCTTCACCTACCAGGCGGAGGCCGTCGTCGGCGGCGCCACCTCGACGGGCACCGGCCACGTCGACGTGCTGCCGCCGGCGCCGACCTGCGCGCCGGTGACGGCCAGCGCCTTCTACATGACGGCCCTCGACGTCGCCCTCGACTGCGCCGGACCTGAGCTGAGCTACAGCGTCGTCGCGCAGCCCGCCCACGGCGAGCTCGGCCCGATCGACGCGGCCGGCACGGTCGAGTACACTCCGGCCGCCCGCTTCGCCGGCGACGACTCGTTCACCGTGACCGCGTCCAACCGCGGCGGCGTGGCGGCGCCGGCGACCGTGAGCCTGTCGGTGCGCGAGTGGCAGCTGCGGGCGATCGGCGACTCGGTCACCGCCGCGTTCGGGTTCTTCGGCGACGGCTCGCCGATGGGCCTGCTCCAGCTGCTGGACTGCAAGCCGCCGGACGTGGTCAACGACCGCTGCTCGTCGAACTCCGCCGACGGCCCCGACTACTCGGGCTCGACGCCCAACTGGACCGCCGACTACGGGCTCGCCAACGACATCGCCTGGCCGTCCCAGTTCTCCAACGACGTCCAGGGGGGCGGCCACGTGACCGCGCCGGACATGTTCCGCAACCAGGCCGTGACCGGCTCGGCGCCCGCCGACTGGCTGACGGGCGGCCACCTCAACGGCTATCTCGCGGACGTGATCGCCGAGCAGCCCGACATCGTCACGATGACGATGGGCGCGAACCCGCTGCTCAGCGACATCCTGCTGACGGTGGCGGGCGAGACCTGCTCGTTGGCGTTCACCGTCGGCCTGCTGCGCGACTGCGTCCAGCCCTACATCGACGACGTCCAGCTGCCTCAGCGCCTGCAGGCCCTGTACACGGCGATTCTCGACGGGTCCGAGCACACCCGCGTGGTGATCATGCCCTACCACCTCGCGATCCCCTACGCCAACCTCTACAGCGCCTGGCAGCTCGAGGTGATGGGCGACATGATCAACCAGAACGTCGCCGCGGCCGTGGCCGCGACGAAGGCCGCGCTGCCGGCGGACCAGGCCAACCGCCTCTACCGGATCGCGGCGACCCAGTCGCCCCAGCAGTCCAGCCCGCAGCAGCTGCCGCGCTTCAACGTCGGTGCGGCGCCGAGCATCCACGACGACTGGTCCGGCAGCTACGACTGCCACTGGTACATGCCCGACGTCGACGGCCCGAGCCACCAGTCCACCGGCTCTCAGGCGGCGATGGCGGCGGCGCGTACGGTGCTCGGGGTGCCGATGTTCTGCTTCGGCGAGCCGTGGATCCTCAGCACCGATACCGGCATCCACCCCAACCAGGCCGGCCACGCCCAGTTCGCGAGCACGCTCGAGAACTACACCCGCGCCAACGGCCTCGTGCCGCCGCTGCCCTAGCCCGCGCCTATCCCTGCCCCTCGACGAGTGACATTGCAGCCCTGGGCTGCTCTTGCACTCACCGGGCCTAGGACGACGGCGGCGCCGGATGGGCCAGCCAGGACTCGAACCTGGGACCTACGGATTATGAGTCCGCTGCTCTAACCAACTGAGCTACTGGCCCGACGGAGCCCATCCTAGGTCCTGGTGGTGTCCTGCGGGACCGCGATCATGCTCGCCGTGACCGCGATCTGGGTGGGCCTGGCCGGCGTCGGCGGCGTGCTGGCGCGCTATGCGCTCTCGACGCCGTTCCACGGTGCGACGCTGCCGTGGGTGACGGTGGCGATCAACGTCGCCGGCTCGTTCCTGCTCGGCGTGCTCGTCACCGCCCACGTGCTCTCCGACGAGGTGCGGACGGCGGTCGGCGTCGGCTTCCTCGGCGGCTTCACAACCTTCTCGACCTTCTCGGTCCAGGCGGTGCTCGACGTCGAGGCCGGCGAGCCCGGACGGGCGCTCGCCTACGTCGGCGCGTCGGTCGTGCTCGGCATCGTCGCCGCCGCGGCCGGCTACGCGCTCGGGCGCACCGTGCTCTGAGCGCCGCTCAGAGCGCCTTGTCGATCGCGGCGTTGAGCTCGTTGTCGCTGAACGCGCCCTCGAGGCGCTCGACGATCCGGCCGTCGGCGCCGACCACGAACAGCCACGGCTCGGTCGGCAGGTTCCAGGCCGCGACCGACGGGCGCAGCCCCTTGGCGACGTCGTTGTCGACGTAGATCTCCTGGTGGACGAAGGCGACGCCGTCGCCCTCGCGCTCGGACTTGACCTGCTCGGTCACGTCGATCACCGGACCGCAGACCCGGCTCTGACAGAGCGCGTCGGTCGCGAACAGCAAGACGGTCGGCTGGCGGCCCACCACGTCGGCGAAGTCGATGTCGTGCATCGACGACGCCGGCTGGCGGGTGTCGAGCAACTCGATGTTGCCGGCGACCGTCTCGCGAGTGTCGGTGTTGACCACCGGCGCCCGCTCCCCGACCTCCGGCACCGGCCCGTCGGCGCTGACCTCGAGCGGCCCGCCGGAAGGCGTCGCGGCGACCAGCCGGCCGTCGAGCTGGGCCAGGCCGATCAGCTCGTAGCTGCCCGGCCTCGGCAGCCGCAGGTCGGCCACGTACAGCGACTTGGCGGCGTCCTCGTCGGCGGCGACCGAGCGGCTCTGGAAGACGGGCTTGACCTCCATCCGCTCGAACCGCGCCTCGATCGGCCCGACGACCCGGCCACCGCCGACCGGCGCCAGGTAGATCATCACCGGCGCGTCGGCGATCTGGGCGCGCGCCCGGTCGAAGAGCGCGAAGCCGAAGCGGTTGATGCCCGGCTCGAACTGCGACACCGACGCCGCGATCACCGGGCCCGCCCGGTACTCGGCGAGCATCTCGCGCAGTGTCTTGCCGCCCGGCTTCGGGAACTCCTCGGGCTGGGCCGCCGGAGGCGGAGGCGTCGAGACCTGCGTCTCCCCGCCCGACCCGCCGCAGGCGCCCAGCACGGAGCCAGCCGCCAGCAGACAGGCGGCCGACGCGGCCGTCGCCACACGCGATCGCAACCTCACCAGCGAGACGATATGCGACAGGGGCTTATCACGGGCCGGTTGTCGGTGCGCCTTAACGCCGCCTTCAAATACGGTTCGGTCTCCGGTCGAACGAGGAGGAGACGATGCAGGGACGCGCAGCACTGGTCACCGGAGGCTCGAGCGGAATCGGGCTCGCGATCGCGCGGGCGCTCGGCGAGGACGGCTACGCGCTGACGCTGTCGGCCCGCCGGCCCGAGAAGCTCGAGCAGGCCGCCGCGGGGCTGCGCGCCGACGGCATCGACGTCGACGCCGTGCCCGCGAACATGGCCGAGGAGCAGGACGTACTCGACCTCGTCGCCGCCCACCGCGACCGCCGCGGACGCCTCGACGTGCTCGTCAACAGCGCCGGCCTGGGGATCGGCGGCCCGATCGCCGAGCACGAGACGCGCAAGCTGGACATGCAGATCGCCGTCAACCTGCGCGCCGTCTACATCACCACCCGCGAGTGCCTGGCGCTGCTCAAGGAGGCCGGCGCCGAGCACCGCAAGGCGCTGATCGTCAACGTCTCGTCGATCTCGGGCAAGTACGGCCAGAGCTGGCTGGCGGCCTACTCGGCGACCAAGGCCGGCGTCGTCGGTCTCACCCAGGCACTGCACAAGGAGCACTCCACCGACGGCATCCAGGCGACCGCGCTCTGCCCCGGCTGGGTCGACACCGCGATGACCGAGTTCATCAAGGAGGCGGTGCCCGCCGAGGAGATGATTCGCCCCGAGGACATCGCCGGGGCGGTGCGCTACCTGCTCAGCACCTCGCCGAACTGCGTGGTGCCCGAGATCCAGTTCATCCGGCCCGGCGAGACGCTGTAGTCGCCATCGGCGTCCGGGGCGTCCGGGGCGTCCGGACCCGCCGCCGCCACCTCGAGCTCGAGCGGCTCGTACGGCTCGACCTCGTGCTCCTCGCGGCGGGCGCGCGCCCACAGCGACCGGCGGTGGTCGGCGATCGCCCGCGCCAGCGCGCCGCGACCACGGACGTCCTCCCCGGCGATGCTCGCCTCGAGCATCGTCCGCAGCGCCGTCAGCTCTCCCTCGGTCGCCGGCCGCGCCCTGCGGCCGGCGCGGGCATAGCGGTCCCAGGCCCGGGCGAAGCGGGCATAGCTGGTGCGACCGCCGTTGCGGTGCGCGGCGAGCATCGGGCAGACCCCGCCGGCGGGCGACGAGTAGGCGCCGACGATGATCGGATTGCGGGCGA
>JAAYBF010000085.1 GCA_012718975.1 Solirubrobacterales bacterium
CCTCGGTTGAGAGCTCGTTGCGGGTGGGCCAGCTGCGGCGGTGGATGAGTTTTACGCCGCAGACGCTCGATCCGCCGGCCGAAGGCCGCCCGGCGCGGCAACCGCGGCCAGGGCCAGATCGTCGACGCGGTCTCGATCCGCGAGCGGCCTGCCGAGGCCGACGACCGGGCGGTCCCTGGCCACTGGGAGGGCGACCTGATCGCCGGCTCGGCCAACACCCACATCGCCACCCTCGTCGAGCGTCACTCCAGGTTCGTGATGCTCGTCGCCGTCGCGGGCAAGGACACCAAGACCGTCACCCAGGCGCTAGCCCGACAGATCCAGACCCTTCCCCGCCAGCTGCGCGCCTCGCTGACCTGGGACCGCGGCACCGAGATGGCCGACCACGCCGCCTTCTCGATCGCGACCGGCGTCCAGGTCTACTTCTGCGACCCCCAAAGCCCCTGGCACCGCGGCTCCAACGAGAACACCAACGGCCTCTTACGCCAATACCTACCCAAGGGCACCGACCTATCCCTCACACCCAGCAAGACCTCGACACGATCGCCACCAAACTCAACACCCGACCACGCGAAACCCTTCACTTCAACACCCCCGCCGAGACACTCAACGCCGCGTTGCGTTGACGCATTGAGCACGCCGCGGCTTTTTTCAGGATCTCCCGCGGCGGCGGCGGTGCCGATGCGGCGCTCCAGGTAGGCGATGCCGTAGTCGGCTACGACATGCCATGACCGCGATCTACGACCACGGCACGGTCGTTGCCCATGTGGAGGGCGACCAGATCGCCCTCCACCCACACATCGCGACCCTGCCGCCAGACCATCCCGAGCGACGCTGGACGCTCGCGCTCGCGCTCGCCACCATCCGAACCAGCCCGACAGCCAACCACGACGATCCCGAGGCGTTCGCTCGCGACGCTCGCGCCCGCCTCATCCCATCCGCAGACGTCGCGACCCTCGCGACCCTGCCGCTCCGCCACGCCGCACACCACTTCGGCGTCCCGCCCCGCCAGGCACGCATCCGCCGCGCCGAGCTGGGCCTCAGCACCCAGTAGCCCGCAGCGGCCCCGGCTCGACGAGCCGGGGCCACCCGCGCGGCCACTCGGGTCGGGCCGCCATCCCATCCGGCGGATCGCTCAGAAGCCGATCGAACGCGTCGTCCTGGGCGCCACGGTCCCGCCGGGCGCAGACCTTCGCGTAGATGCCCATCGTCACGCGAGGGTCCCGATGGCCCACCTGCTGCATGACGAACGGCACCGGATATCCGCTCTCCAGCGCCTGGGTTATGTACGTGTAACGCAGCACGTGCGCCGTGACCGCCGGTAGTGGCCGGTCACCGCGGTCGGCCCGCAGCTCGTCCGCCGCGATCCGGGCAGGGCGCAGCATCTGCTTGTTGACCTGATCCTTGTTCCGCCTCCGCCCGTTCCCGTCTGGGAACGCAGGCGCATCCACCCTCAGCGGCGCCCTCCCGTCGAAGTAGCGACCCACCACCCCGGCGACGTGGGCGGTGAGATGGACCTCCCGAACTCCCGTGTCCGTCTTGGAGTCATGGACCCGCAGCTTCCGGTGGCGCAGGTCGACATCGCCGACGTCCAGGCCGCAGATCTCCTCCACCCGCGCGCCCGTGTACGCCAACACGGTCGCCAGGACGTAGTCCGCCCGCGCGCGGTCCTCGTCGCCGACAAAGCGCGTCGGCTCCTTCGCCTCCCGGTAGTGGTAGGACGCCGTCGCGATCGAGACACCCGCCAGCCGAGCGATGGCCTTCCACTCAAGCTCGTCCTCGTCGCGCAGCCGCACGATCAGCTCGGTCCGCGCTGCGACCTTCGGCGACTGCCTCCGTGCGGGCCGGGGAGTTCTTGCCGCGGTCAGGAGATCCGAGAGCTCGTCGGTCTCCAACGCAGACCTCAGACGAGGCTTCTCCTGAAGCCTCCACCCGGCCGCCGCGTTGCGCTCAGGAATGCCCCAGCCCTTCCCCGCCGCGAAGGCCAGCAGCTCCGTCAGCGCGGCGAGCATCATGTTGATCGAGCGATTCGACAGCGGGCGCATAGCCCCGCCATTCGGCCCCTCCAGGTAGCTGCCCCGCTCGCGCAGCTGGCGCAGCCGCGCACGCTGGGCGATCTCGTGATCCGAGTACGCGATTACGTCGTCCTCGGTGATCGTGCTCGGCCGGCGGTTCTTGAAATGCGGCACCAGATGGACGTGAAGCGCCCACTTGAGGTTCTCGATCGTCCCGTCGCGTAGCTGGCACGACCGTTTCATCGCGAGGAAGAGGCCGGCGACCTCATCGAACCCCGGCTCAGGCCGACGCCCGGTCGCAGCCGACGGCTTCGCCTGCTGCCAGCGGCCCAGCCGGATGTCCTCCAGGACGTCCCGCAACCTGCGCTCTGCGGCCCGCCGGGTGCCGCCGTCGCGCTCGTCGCCGAGCTCGACCAGCGTCCGCGTTCCGGCGACCATCATCCGGCTGTAGTACCGCCGGGTCCCGTCCTTTCGCAGGTACTCCTTGACTGTCGCTGCATTCGGGCGAGCCATTCGCCACCACCCCTTTCAGTGGTGCCTCGCTCGCCGGACACGCGGAACGTGAATCGGGACCGCCGACGCTGAGGGCGTCTCGCCCTCGACCACCGCCGGCCGCTCAGCCTTCGCGCGTAGGGCCTCCGCGACGACGCTCGGCATGAAGCGCACCCGCGGCCGCGGGCCGTCGCCGATCCGCACGCCGCCCAGCTCGCCCGAGTGGGCATACACCCACGCGCGCGAAAGGTGGAAGCGGCGAGCGATCTCCTTGGCGTCGACCCACTCCTCCCCGGCTGGAATCCCCAGCTCGGAGCGGACCAGAGCAACGACCTCGCCCGCTATCGCGCGGACTAGCTCGCTCCTGGACTCCGGGCTTTGGAACTCTGGCGTGGCCATCCTCTGCCACACCAGACGCACGAGCGGCCAACCCGTCTGGTCCCCCCGCTGAGAGCGCTCGCCGATCCCCTCCGATCGCGGCCGAGCACAGGGGTTTTGCCACAAGTTTTGCCACAAACCGCCTGGCAGCCACCCCGGGGACCCTCCGCGATCCCGCTTCCAACCTATGGGCGCGGGTGGTTTCGAACCACCGACCTCTCGCGTGTGAAGCGAGCGCTCTCCCACTGAGCTACGCGCCCTGGGCGGTGGGAGTCTAGCCGGCCAGGGCGATCGTGCGTGCGCCTGGCCCGGTGACTGCCCGAGGCGGCCGCGGCTCGCGGGCGTGCGGGCCGGAGTCGGCCAGTCTGCGATGAGCGCGACGGCGCTCCGGTAGTACGTCCGGCCAGTCGGCTCGAACCTTCGTCCAGGCGGCGTTAGAGCGCTGTTGGGGACGGGGACGTGCATCGAATTGCCTCGTAGGGGGCGCATTCTCGAAAGGAGCATCATGAGATGGAAGTCCGGCCGCCGGAGGGCGGCAGGAGGGTTTGGACTGATGGCGGTCGCGGGCTGTGCCGCGGCGCTCGCCGCGGCCGCGCCGGCCGGGGCCGCCGTGACGGCCTACCCGGCCGGCGGCAGCGCGTTCGATGCCGGAGCCGACGGCTGGGCGGCGTCGGACCTCGACTGCACCGTCCCGCTGACGGTGGTCTGCACGCCGTCGGCGGATCACGACCCGGCGGTCGGTAACGGCCCGGGATCGATCTACACCGAGGTCGACTACCTGCTCACGATCGTCGGAGTCCTCACCGGCACCGGCACCTGGACGTCGCCGGCGTTCACCCTGCCCGCCGACCAGGTCGTCAACGGCGCGACGTTCGCCTACGACCGGCGCTTCGACGCCGGTGGGCTGCTCTCGTTCACTCCCGACAGCACCGTGACCGTGACTCTGGTCGACGAGACCGCAGGCACTTCGGCGCAGCTGCTCGAGGATGCTCTCGGCGAGGACGACTCCGCGTTTGCCGAGCAGAGCGCGCCGGCTGCCGTCATTGCCGGTCACACCTATCGCCTCCAGTTGGCCACGACGACTACCGCGACGCTCGGGATCGGCCTGACGGGCGCCTCCCAGACGCGGTTTGACAATGTGCGGCTCGCCATCGACCAGACGCCTCCGGGAGACGATGGCGACGGGGGCGGCGACGGCGACGGTGGCGGTGGCGGCGACGGCGGCAACTCGCCCGGCGTCACGATCGTCCGCGGCCCCTACACAGACGTCGAGATCGCCAATCTGATCGACCGCTACGGCGGCGAGATCCACACCGACGCCGGCACCGGCCGCGACGGCTCGCTGATCCCGCTCGAGGCCTGCACGATCCTCGGCACCTCCGGGCCCGACCGGATCCGCGGCACCACCGGCAACGACGTGATCTGCGGCCTCGGCGGCGACGACGTGATCACCGCCGGCGCCGGGCGCGACATCGTCGACGGGGCAAGCGGCGGCGACCGGCTCTCCGGCGGGATCGGGGACGACCTGCTGCTCGGCCTGGCCGGCGACGACCGGATCGCCGGCGGGACCGACCACGACCGGATCGGCGGCGGCGCCGGCGACGACCGGATCGAGAGCGGCAACGGCAACGACGTCTCCAGCGGCGGGTCGGGCAACGACGCCGTCGGCGGCGAGGCGGGCGCCGACCGTCTGTTCGGACGCGACGGCAACGACCGCATCAACGGCGGCCCGGGTCGCGACCGGCTCCTCGGCGGTCGCGGCAACGACGTGCTGCGCGGCTTCTCCGGCTTCGACCGCCACTACGGCGGACCCGGCCGCGACCGTCTGCTCGTCCGCGACGGCCGGCGCGACTTCGCCCACGGTGGCCCCGGGTTCGACCGGGCGCTCGCCGACCGCCGGCGCGACCGCGTGCGCGCGGTCGAGCGGCTGCGGCGGCGCTGAGCACGGCGCCGGGCGCCGGGGCGGGCCACGACGGCCGCCCCGGCGCCCGGGCCTCGCCGCCCCCGGCCCGCTAGGATCGCCGGTGGACCGTGCTAGGCGGGGAGGTAGCGGTGCCCTGTCGCTCGCAATCCGCTCTAGCGAGGCCGAATCCCCGTTCGAGGGGGCGGCCTTTGGGGTCAGTACGCCGTCCGAAGGCGTCGATGGCCGGGTCCCGTGCGGTGAGCGATCGCGAACCAGGTCAGGTCCGGAAGGAAGCAGCCTTAAGCGGAGCCGCTCATGCGTCGCGGACCAACCTGGCCGGAGCCGACGAACGGCGGGCACGCCCGAAGGACCGTCTTCGAAGACGGGTGCACGGTCCGTTCTTCGCGCCCTCCGTACGCGCACGTGCGGGGCCGGCTGGGCGGTCGGAGTTAGGGCTCCCTAGTTAGGGAAGCCGAACTCTGGTATCACTTCCCGTCCTATGGCCGACGCAGCCGCGGGCGCGAAGCTCGCCACCAGCAACCCGCACGACGTTCCGATGGGGTCGGCCGCGGCCGACTTCCCGATGCCGCTCGAGCCGCTAGTCGAGGCCGCCCCAACGCGCCGCCCGTCGGCGGCCGAGGAGGCCCGCACGATCGCCGCGAGCGGCAACCTCGCCACCCTCGCCTCGCTGACCGCCGACGGCGACCCGTGGGCCTCGGTCGTCACCTACGGCACGCTGTCCGACGGCGTCCCGGTCCTCTGCCTCTCCCGCCTCGCCCTGCACGGGCGCAACCTCGCCGCCGACCAGCGTGCGAGCCTCGCGATCTCCGCGCCGATCCCCGACGGCGCCGACCCCTCCGACTACGGCCGCGTCACCTTCGCCGGCCACGTCGAGGAGCCCGCGGACCAGGGCGAGCTGGCCGCCGCGCGTGCCGCCTACGAGGCCGCGATCCCGTCGGCGAAGGTCTTCGCCGAGTTCGGCGACTTCACGTTCTGGGTGCTGCTGCGCGTCAAGACGATCCGCTGGGTCGGCGGCTTCGGCCGGATGGCGAGCACCACCGTCGAGGAGTACGCGGCCGCCGAGCCGGACCCCGTCGCCCCGCACGCCGACTACGCCGTCCGCCACCTCAACGAGGACCACGCCGACGCGCTGCTCGACATGGCGCGCGCGATCGCCGGCCACACCGACGCGACCGCGGCCAGCTGCCTGCGCGCCGACCGCTACGGCCTCGACCTCGACGTCGCCACCCCGCGCGGGCGTGCGCTGGCGCGCGTCGGATTCGCCGAGCCGGCGACCGCCCCGGACGGCCTCCGCCCGGCGACGGTCGAGCTCGCCAAGCGGGCCCGCGGGCAGTAGCGGCCCGGCGCCCGCGACGGCCTCCCGCCGTCGTCCGGTCGCCGGATACGATGGACGGCCGATGCAGTCCCTCTACCGTCGCCACCGCCCGCGCTCCTTCGACGCGGTGGTCGGGCAGGAGAGCGTGGTGCGCACGCTGCGCAACGCGATCGAGCTCGACAAGGTCCACCACGCCTACCTGTTCGTGGGCTCGCGCGGCACGGGCAAGACCAGCATGGCCAAGCTGCTTGCCTGCGCGCTCAACGCCGAGGGGGGCGCGCGCGTCGACTTCGACCCCGAGAGCCGGACGGCGAAGGCGATCATGGCGGGCAGCTCGCTCGACGTGGTCGAGATGGACGCCGCGTCGAACAACTCGGTCGACGACATCCGCGAGCTGCGCGAGAACGTCGGCCTCGCCCCGATGGGCGGCGCCAAGCGCGTCTACATCCTCGACGAGGCGCACATGCTCTCCCAGGCCGCGTGGAACGCGTTCCTCAAGACCTTGGAGGAGCCGCCCGGCCACGTCGTGTTCGTGCTCGCGACGACCGAGGCGCACAAGGTGCCGGCGACGATCGTCGACCGCTGCCACCGCTTCGACTTCCAGCGGCCGTCGCTGGAGCAGATCGCGGGCGTGCTGCGCCGGGTCGCCGACGAGGAGGGGATAACGGTCCCCGACCCGGCCGTCGGGATGATCGCCCGCAAGGCGTCCGGCAGCTTCCGCGACGCGCTCGGCACGCTCGAGCAGCTCGTCACCTACGGCGGCAGCGAGATCGCCCTCGACGACGTGCTCGCCACGCTCGGGGTCGCCGACGCCGAGCTGATCCTCGAGACCGCCGACACGCTCGCCGCCGGCGACCCGCGCGGCGCGCTCAACGCGGTCGTCAAGCTCACCGACTCCGGCCGCGACGAGGCCCAGTTCATGCGCGACCTCGCCGCCCACCTGCGCCACCTCTACGTGATCCAGGCAGTCGGCGAGGTGCCCGAGTCCTTCGCGGTCACCGCCGAGCACACCGGCCGGCTGACCGCCCAGGCCGAGCGGATCCCGCAGGCCGAGGTGCTGCGCGCGATCGACCTGCTCGCCGCCGCGCTCGCCGCGGTCAAGGACGGCTCGGAGCCGCGGCTGCAGCTCGAGGTTGCGCTGCTGAAGGCGACCCAGCCGCGCGCCGACCAGTCGCTCCAGGCGCTGCTGCACCGCATCGACCGCCTCGAGGCCCAGCTCGCCGCGGCGGGCGCGGGTGGGCCGGCCGCCCCGGTCGAGCCGCCGCCGCGGGTGGCTGCTCCGCCGGCCCAGCCACCCGCTGAGCCCGCGGCGCGGTCCCAGGAGCCCTCGGCGCAGCCGGCGCCGGAGCACCCCACCGCGTCGTCTCCGGCCGGCGCGGAGGATTCTTGGGGGTCTACCCCCAACGATCCTCCACGCGCCGAGCAGGCGGCTCCAGCCGCCACGGCGGTCGCGGTCGAGGAGCCGGTCCCGCCACCCGCGGCGCCGGACCCTGCCGCCGCCGAGCCGGCGCCGCCGCCCACCCAGACACCCGCCGAGCCGAGCCCGGCCGCCGCCTCGGTACCGCCGCAGCCGCCCGCCGCCGAGTCTCGCGCGGACGATTCTTGGGGGTCTACCCCCAACGATCCTCCAGCCGCCGCGCAGGCACCACCGCCACCCGCCGCGCACGTCCCGGCGCCCGAGGCCGCCACCGGTCTCGACATCGACCGGGTCGCGGCGCTCTGGCCGGCGGTCGCCGACGCGGTGCGCGAGCAGAACGCGATGGTCGCGGCGCTGCTGGCCGAGGCGGTGCCGACGGCGATCGACGGCGAGGGCCGTCTGACGGTCCAGTTCCCCGCCGACGCCGCCTTCTCGAAGAAGAAGGCCGAAGCGAACCGCGAGCTGATCGCCGGCGCGCTGCGCAGCCTCGGCGGCCACAGCGTCGCGGTCGCCTTCGAGCTGGGCGGGGTGCGCGAGGACTCCGGCCCCGCGACCCTGACCGCTGACGAGCTCGCCGACCGGCTGATGCGCGACTTCGCCGCCGAGGAGATCTTCGAGACCGACGAACCCGAGAGCGAGGACTGACCGTGCCCAAGCAGCCCAACATGAACCAGATGCTGCGCCAGGTCCAGCAGATGCAGGAGGAGATGGCCAAGGCGCAGGAGAGCCTCAAGCACGAGACGGTCGAGGCGACCGCCGGCGGCGGGATGGTGTCGGTCAAGGTCAGCGGCGAGCTCGAGGTGCTCGAGCTGCGGATCGATCCCGACGCGGTCGACCCCGAGGACGTCGACATGCTCCAGGACATGGTCCAGGCGGCGGTCAACGAGGCGATCCGCTCCGCCCAGGAGCTCGCCGCGAACAAGCTCGGCGCCGTGACCGGCGGGCTCGGCGGCCCGGGCGGCGGCCTCGGCGGGCTCGGCATCCCCGGCCTCTAGGCGGAGCACCGCTTGCTCGCAGCGCCGATCAACCGGCTGATCACCGAGCTGTCCCGCTTCCCCGGCGTCGGGCAGCGGACCGCTCAGCGGATGGCCTTCCACCTGCTGCGGGTCTCCGACGCCGAGGCGCTCGCGCTCGCCGAGGCGATCCGCGACGTCAAGGAGCAGGTCGGCGAGTGCGAGGTCTGCTTCAACCTCGCGACCGAGCCACGCTGCCGGATCTGCACCGACGACCGCCGCGACCGCCACGTCATCTGCGTCGTCGAGGACCCCAGCGACGTGATCTCGCTCGAGCGGACCAACGAGTTCAACGGCCTCTACCACGTGCTCGGCGGCGCGCTCTCGCCGATCGACGGCGTCGATCCCGAAGACCTCCACCTCGCCGAGCTGGCCGACCGCGCGGCCGGCCCGGAGGTGCGCGAGGTCGTCGTCGCCACCAACGCCACCACCACCGGCGAGGCGACCGCGCTCTACATCGCCGACGCCCTCCACGAGCGCGCTCCCGGCGTCACCGTCAGCCGCCTGGCGAGCGGCCTGCCCGTCGGGGCCGACCTCGAGTACGCGGACGAGATCACCCTCGGCCGCGCCATGCGCGCCCGCCGCGCGCTGGATTGAACGCCTCGCTCAGTCGATCAGCCCGTAGTTGCGCTTGACCGAGAGGTTGCGCAGGACGGCCTCGCGCAGGCGCGCGCGCGTGACGGTGCCACGCCGGACGGCGCCGACCAGGGCGTCGAACGCGGCATCCTGCTCGGCCGGGGGCCCCGAGAGATAGACGAGGTCGGCGCCCGCCCGCACCGCCTCGACCGCCGCGACGGGGATGTCGGTCAACGCGGTGACGCCCGGGTCGGCGAGGTCGTCGGTGACGATCAGGCCGCGGAAGCCGAGCTCGCGCCGCAGCAGGCCGACGAGGGTGGGCGAGAGGCTTCCCGGGGTGACGAAGTCGTCGGTCTCGTAGAGCCCGTTGCTCATCATGATCGCCGGGATCCCGGCGCGGATCGCGGCGCGGAACGGGACCATGTCGCGCGTGCGGAGGTCCTCCAGTGGCGTCGCGACCTGGGACAGGCCGTAGCGGGTGTCGGCGGTGCCGGAGCCGAGGCCGGGGAAGTGGCCGCCGACGCTCAGCAGCCGCGCGGCGCGGAAGGCGTCGACGAACGCGCGCGCGTAGTCGGCGACGTCGCGCGGGTCGTCGGAGAACGAGCGGTCGCCGACGGCCGGGGCGTCGGGGGCGCCGACGTCGAGCGTGGGCGCCAGCGCGCCCGTCAGGCCCGCGCCGCCGAGCGCGGCGGCGGCCGCTTCGGCCTCGGCGAAGGCGGCGCTCGCGGACGGCAGGTCGGCCGCCGCCGAGGCGGGCGGCAGGTCGGCGAAGGCGTTGTTGGCGCCGCCCTCCTGGGGCGCCAGCACCCATGGCGCGACCGTCCCCTCGCGCTCGGCGATCACCGCCGGCTCGCCGGCGAGCGCGGCAAGCTGGTCGGCCGACTCGTAGTTGGCGCTGTCGACGACGATCCCGCCGAGCGGCCGCTCGCCGAGCTGGGCGAACACGGGCGCGGTCAGGTCGGTGCCGCGGAAGCCGAGCAGCAGGACCTGGGCGACCTGCTCGTCCACCGACATGCCGTCGGCGATCGCCGCGACCTCGGCGCCGCCCGGCGTCGCGGCCCTCCCGCCGGGGCCCCGGCCGGCCCGCGCGCCGGTCTCGCCGGTCGGCGCGACGACGGTCACCGAGCCGTCCGGAAGCCCCTCCTCGTCGGCTCCCAGGCCGAGCGCGAGCGCGACGATCCCCATCGCCACGACGGTCGTCGCAGCGGCGACCAGGGCGAACTGCCACGACGCGATCTGCGACAGGCGGCCTCGCACGGCGCGAACGCTAACCTGCGGCGGCCATGTCCGCCGCCACAGCAGATCCGCACACCGTCGTGATGAAGTTCGGCGGCACCTCCGTCGCCGACGCCGAGCGCATCCTCAACGCCTCGAAGCGGATCGTCGAGGCCGCCGAAGCCGGCAGCCGCGTCGTCGCCGTCCTGTCCGCGCGCGGCAAGACCACCGACGAGCTGCTCGCGATGGCCCACGAGGTCTCCGAGCGCCCGCACCCGCGCGAGATGGACATGCTGCTCTCGACCGGCGAGCGGATCTCGTGCGCGCTGGCGGCGATGGCGATCAACGACCTCGGCCGCGAGGCGATCTCGCTGACGGGCTCGCAGGCCGGCATCGTCACCGACGCCTCGCACACCAAGGCGCGGATCATCGACGTCCGCGCCGAGCGCATCCGTGACGCCCTCGACGACGGCAAGATCGTGCTGGTCGCCGGCTTCCAGGGCGTCTCGACGAACACGCTCGACGTGACCACGCTCGGCCGCGGCGGCTCCGACACGACCGCGGTCGCGCTCGCGGCCGCGCTCGGCGCCGACGTCTGCGAGATCTACACCGACGTCGCCGGCGTCTACAGCGCCGACCCGCGGATCGTCCCGGACGCGCGCAAGCTGCCGGTCGTCTCGTTCGAGGAGATGCTCGAGATGGCGGCCTCCGGCGCGGGGGTGCTGCAGCTGCGCTCGGTCGAGTACGCGCGCAACTACGGCATCCCGATCCACTGTCGATCGAGCTTCGACCCCGGACCCGGTACCTTCGTGCTCGACGAGGAGCAGACCATGGAGCGACCCCTAGTAACCGCCGTCACCCACTCGACCGACGAGGCGCGCGTGACCCTCACCGGCGTACCCGACCGGCCCGGCATCGCCGGCGAGGTCCTGACGGCGCTCGCCGAGGCGAACGTCAACGTCGACATGATCATCCAGAACGAGCCGGAGTCGGAGGGCAGCATGGCCGACATGTCGTTCACCGTCCCGCGCGCCGACCTGCCCGGCTCGCTCGACGCGCTCGAGGCGATCCGCGAGAGCATCGGCATCGCCGGGATCGCCAGCGACAGCTCGATGGCGAAGGTGTCGATCGTCGGCGCCGGCATGCGCAGCCATCCGGGTGTCGCGGCCAAGACCTTCAGCGTGCTCGGCGAGGCCGGCGTGAACATCGAGATGATCGCCACCTCGCCGATCAAGATCTCCTGCGTCATCCACGAGGAGCAGGTCGCCGACGCGGTCCGCCAGCTGCACACCGCCTTCGGCCTCGGCGCCGACGCAGTCCTCCCGGAGGACCCGTCCGGCAAGCACCGCCCGACCGTCAAGACCGGCGACGGGGAGGCCTGAGCCGTGCGCGTAGCGGTGGTGGGCGCCACCGGCGCCGTCGGGTCGACGATGCTCGGCATCATGCGCGAGCGGGCGTTCCCGGCCGACGAGGTCGTGCCGTTCGCCTCCGAGCGCTCGGCGGGGCGCACGATCGACTGGGGCGAGCGCGAGCTGACCGTCGTCGCGCTCTCTGACGAGTCGATCCAGGGCTTCGACCTGGCGCTCTTCTCGGCCGGCTCGTCGGTCAGCGAGGCGTGGGGCCCGAGGTTCGTCGATGCGGGCGCGACGGTGATCGACAACTCCTCCTACTGGCGGATGTTCGACCACGTTCCGCTCGTGCTCTCCGAGGTCAACCCGGAGGCGCTCGACAGCCACCAGGGGATCGTCGCCAACCCGAACTGCTCGACGATGCAGATGATCGTCGCGCTCAAGCCGATCTACCAGGCGGTCGGCATCGAGCGGATCGTCGTCTCCACCTACCAGGCGGTCTCCGGCACCGGCCAGCACGCCGTCGAGGAGCTCCACGACCAGGCGCGCGCCGTGCTCGAGGCCGAGGAGATCCCGCCTCCGAAGGTCTACCCGCACCAGATCGCCTTCAACGCGATCCCGCAGGTCGAGTCGTTCAAGGACGGCGACGACTACACGACCGAGGAGCGCAAGATGATGGCCGAGACGCGCAAGATCCTCGGCGACGACTCGATCGCGATCTCCGCGACCTGCGTGCGCATACCCGTCTACACCGGCCACTCCGAGTCGGTCAACGTCCAGACCCGCGACGACCTCTCACCGGAGGACTGCCGCCGCCTGCTCGCCGACGCCCCCGGCCTCCAGGTGCTCGACAACCCCTCCGACGGGATCTACCCGCTCGCGATCGACGCCGCCGGCGGCGACGACGTCCTCGTCGGCCGCATCCGCCGCGACCCCTCCCACGACCGCTGCCTCAACCTCTGGGTCGTCGGCGACAACCTCCGCAAGGGCGCCGCGCTGAACGCGGTGCAGATCGCCGAAATACTCGCCGAGCGCAGCTAGGCGCAGCCTCGGCGGTCCGCCTCCGCGGGTGGCGACGGTGACGACCTTCGCGCGCAGGCGAAGCGCGGAGCTACTCCCCAGCCAACGCCCCACGGACCGCCGGCACCACGCTCCTGGAGAGCGCTAAGCGAAGCCGAGCACGGGTTCTCGGCCGCAGGCCGTCCGTCTCAGTAGCGAAGCGTCAGTACCCACGCCGGAGACAGGACCCGCGGGCAGCGCGGCCCGACCCTAGGCCGCAGCCAACTGCGCGACTTTACGCTGCACGTCCTTCGTCTTGACGACGTGCTTGTTCATCCCCAGCGCCTTCGGCTCGAGGCCGAGGGCGAGTCCGACCATCTGCGGCAGGTGCAGGACCGGCACGTCGAGGTCGCGCTCGACGAACTTGGCGGCCGCGGGCTGCTGGAGGTCGAGGTTGAGGTGGCAGAGCGGGCACGGCGTGACGAGGCAGTCGGCACCGGCGTCGATCGCGTCGGCGAGGTGGCGGCCGGCCTGGCGCAGCGAGGTGGCGCGGTTCATCGTGATGATCGGGAAGCCGCAGCACTTGCGCGCGCCAGCGTACTCGACCGGCTCGGCGCCGAGCGCGTCGATGACGTACTCGAGGTACTGGTCGCGCTCGGGGTGGTCGGCGTAGCCGAGCCGCTTGGTCGGCCGGACGATGTAGCAGCCGTAGAAGGGGGCGATCCGCAGGCCCTCGAGCGGGCGGACGACCTTCGAGCGGAGCTTGTCGAGGCCGATCTCCTCGACGAGCAGCCAGAGGAAGTTCTTGTTCCACCAGTCGGTCTCGGCGTGCTTCTGGTAGGCGAGCTGCTCGGCGGCGAGGTTGGAGTTGACGACGTCGCGGTAGTCGCCGTCGGCGTCGAGGCGCTCTTGGGCCTCGCTCTGGGCGCCCTGGCAGGTGGAGCAGATGTTCATCATGCCGACCGCGCCCTCGACCTTCTGGGCCATCGCGAACGTGCGCGCGTTGAGGGTGTCGACGAGCTCCTGGTTGTGCTCGGCGATGACGCCGGCGCCGCAGCAGTTGGCGCGGTCGAGCTCGACGAGCTCGAGGTCGAGCTTGGGGGCGACGAGGTTCATCGAGCCGTGCAGCTCGGGGGTGAACCCGCGGGAGACGCATCCGGGCCAGTAGGCGAGCTTCATACGTCCTCCTTCGCGATCTCGGCCATCGCGCCGATCTCCTCGTCGTTGCCCTCGCCGACGATGTAGAGGTTCAGCTCGAGCCGGTCCTCCTTGGCGTGGACCTCGTCGAAGATCCGCTTGACGTTCTCCTGGCCGGGCAGCTTGTGGTGCCAGAGCGCCTTGACGGGGGAGACCTTGCCCGACTTCAGGCCGCGGATGGCGGTCGGCAGGTTCTCGATCAGCTCCTTGACCGCGCCGGGCTCGGTCTGGCCCTTGAGCAGCGAGCCGTCGCCGAAGGAGCGCGGCAGCAGCTGCGCCTCGTGCAGCGTGCCGTACTTCTCGATCAGGTTGACGAACGCCTTCTCGTGGCCGTAGCCGTTGTTGCGGTCCTTGATGCCGAAGTCTCCGGTCGCCCGGCGGCGCAGCCGCATGATCTGGTTCATCGGCGCGACGTCCTTGGGGCAGACCTCGACGCAGGCGAAGCAGTGGGTGCAGGTGTAGAGGCCGTCGGGGTCCTCGGCGAGGTCCTTGAGCCGCTCGCGCTCCTGGCCGTCGCGCGGGTCGCCGACGAACCGGTACGCCTTGGCGAGCGCCGCCGGCCCGATGAAGTCGGGGTTGGCCTCCATCGACAGGCACGCCCCGACGCAGGCGCCGCACTGGATGCAGGCCATCGACTGGGTGATGTCGATCATCGACTCGGCCGGCACGACGTACTCGCGCTCGGGCGGGTCGCCGTCGGGCAGCAGCCACGGCACGACGCGCTGGACCTTCTTCCAGTGGACGGCGTCCATGTCGACGATCAGGTCCTTGATCACCGGCATGTTGTTCATCGGCTCGACGACGATCGGGTTGCCGTCGCCGGCCTTCTCGGCCGCCTCGCCGATCGCGGTGTTGCAGGCCAGCGCGGTCTTGCCGTTGATCCGCACGGCGCAGGAGCCGCAGATGGCGGCCCGACACGAGCAGCGGATGCCGATCGAGCCGTCCTGGTCGTCGCGGGCGGTGAGGATCCCCTGGAGGACCGAGCGCTCGGCGTCGAGGTCGACGTCGTACTCGCTCCAGTAGGCGGGCTGGCCGGACTCCGGGTCGTAGCGGCGGAGCTTCAGCTTGTACTCAGGCATCGATACAGCTCCAAACTAGTACTTGCGCTCCTGGGGCTCCCACTGGGTCATGGTGACCTCGGAGTAGGAGATCTCCGGCGTCCCGTCGTCGCCGGCCGAGAGGTTGATGTGCTTGATCCACTCCTCGTCGTTGCGCTCCGGGAAGTCGGTGCGGAACTGGGCGCCGCGGCTCTCCTTGCGCTCGATCGCGCCGGTGACGATGCACTCGGCGTTGTCGAGCATGTACTGGAGCTCGAGCGCCCCGAGGACGTCCTGGTTGAAGACGGTGCCCTTGTCGTCGATCGCGACGGTCTTGGCCTCCTCGCGGAGCCGCTTGACGGTCTCGAGCGCGACCTTGAGGCCCTCCTCGTCGCGGAAGACGGCGCAGTGCTTGTCCATCACGGCGCCCATCTCGGCCTTGATCTCCGAGACGCGGCGGCCGGTGCGGTCGCGCTTGACGATCCCGTCGAGCAGCTCGCGCTCGCGGCCGAGCTCCTCGCGGGTCGGCGTCGGCATCGACATGCCCTTGGCGACCCTGGCGGCGTGCGCGCCGGAGCGGCGGCCGAAGATCAGCGTGTCGAGCAGCGAGTTGGCGCCGAGGCGGTTGCCGCCGTGGACCGAGACGCAGGCGCACTCGCCGGCGGCGTAGAGGCCGGGGACGTCGGTCTCGCCGTCGACGTTGGTCTTGATGCCGCCCATCACGTAGTGGTTGCCCGGCTTGATGTGGATCGGCTCGCGGGTGATGTCGACGCCGGCGAAGTCGCGGCCGACCATCACGATCTCGCGCAGCGCCTCGTGGATCCGCTGCTTGGGCACGACGGTGATGTCGAGCGCGACGGTGCCGTCGGGGAAGCCGCGGCCCTCGTTGATCTCGGTCTGCTCGGCGCGCGAGACGACGTCGCGCGAGGCGAGCTCCATCTTGTTGGGCGCGTAGCGCTCCATGAAGCGCTCGCCCTGGGCGTTGTAGAGGTGGGCGCCCTCGCCGCGCGCGCCCTCGGTGATCAGCAGCCCGATGCCCGCCAGCGTGGTCGGGTGGTACTGGATCATCTCCATGTCCATCAGGGTGGCGCCGGCCCGGTAGGCCTGGGCGATGCCGTCCCCGGTGCAGATGAGGGCGTTGGTGGAGGGGTTGAAGATCTGGCCGTTGCCGCCGGTGGCGAGGATCACCGTCTTGGCGGTGAACAGCTCCATCGAGCCGTCACGGATGTTGCGGGTGACCGCGCCGGCGATGCGGCCGCTCTCGTCCTTGACCAGGGCGGTGGTGAACCACTCCTCGTAGCGGTCGACCTGGTCGCTGTACTTCATCAGCTGCTCGTAGAGCACGTGCAGGATCGCCTGGCCGGTGATGTCGGCGACGTAGTAGGTGCGGGCCGCGGACGCGCCGCCGAAGGCGCGGGTGCCGAGCTTGCCCTGCTCGTTGCGGTGGAAGGTGACGCCGAGGTGCTCGAGGTGGAGGATCTCGTCGGGCGCCTCGCGGCACATGATCTCGATCGCGTCCTGGTCGCCGAGGTAGTCGGAGCCCTTGACGGTGTCGAAGGCGTGCGACTCCCAGGAGTCCTCGGGGTTGAGCGCCGCGTTGATGCCGCCCTGCGCCGCGTTGGAGTGCGACCGGACGGGGTGGACCTTGGAGATGATGCCTACGGAGGCACCGCCCTCGGCGGCCGCGAGGGCCGCGCGCTGGCCGGCGAGTCCGGCACCGATGACAAGTACGTCGTGTTGGGGCATAAGGGGCGGGGGGAGGGGGCTGAGGCGGCAGCGATCCTATCCCAACGTTCGGGTAACCCGCCGGCTGCCTCCGACCGGTGAGCCGGCGAGCACCGGTCAGCGGCCGGTCGCCGGCGCGAGCGCGCGGCGGACCGCGTCGGCGGTGACCATCCCGCGCAGCCGGCCGTCGTCGTCGACGGCGAGCAGCGCCCCGAGCCGCACCAGCGCCTCGCGGCCGAGCAGCGCCTCGAGCGGCTCTTCGGCGCCGACGCGCAGCGAGCTGACGCCGTCGCCGGAGTCGCCGGCCATCACGGTCGCGACGGTCCGGCCGGGGCGCACCGCCTCCGGCAGCGAGGTCACGCTCTCCTCGCCGACGATCCCGACCAGGCGGCCGTCGGCGTCGACGACCGGGAACCACGGCCAGCGGTAGCGGAGGAAGTACTCGTCGTGGGCGCGGTCGAGCGGCAGGTCGGCCGGGACGGCCACCGGCTCGGAGTCCATGATGTCGGCGACCGAGATCCCCTCGAGGTGGTCGGTGAGCTGGGTCTGGACGATCGCCGAGCGGGCGGCCTGGTTGAGGAAGAGGCCGATGATCGCCAGCCAGATGCCGCCGATCAGGTTGCCCCAGAGCAGGAACATGGCGGCGCCGCCGGCGATCATCGCGAAGCCGAAGCCGCGGCCGAGCAGCCCGGCGAAGCGGGTCGCGCGGTTGCGGCTGCCGGTGATCCGCCAGGCGGCGGCGCGGGCGATCCGGCCGCCGTCGAGCGGGAAGCCGGGGATCAGGTTGAAGACGAGCAGCAGCAGGTTGATGAAGCCGAGGTAGCCGATCACCGCGACCAGCTCGTCCTGGGGCACCGCGTCGAGGCGCAGCGCGTCCGAGGAGGCGTCGACGCCGCCGAGCAGGCTCGCGACGACCCAGCAGATCGCCGCGATCGCGAGTGTGACCAGCGGCCCGGCGACCGCGACGCGGAACTCCTCGCCGGCGCTCTGGGAGTCGCGCTCCATCTTGGCCACCCCACCGAACATCCAGAGGTCGATGCCGATGATGCCGATGCCGGAGCGGCGCGCCTCGAAGGCGTGGCCGAGCTCGTGCAGCAGCACCGAGCCGAAGAACAGCAGCGCCGAGATCGTCGCGAGCACGAACGCGGTGCTGCCGTCGGGGAAGCGGTCGGAGTAGTAGCCCGACAGCGACCAGATGATCAGGAAGAGGATGAAGAACCAGCTCGGGTCGATCCCGATCCGGATCCCGGCGACGCGCGCCAACTGGATCGATCCGCCGCCGAACACGCTCCTCATCCTGACAGCCGGGCCGGTGGGCGGGGGCCGGGGCTGGGTAATGTGCCGCGCCCCACGAGCGAAGGAACTATCCGGTGTCGAAGATCAAAGTCAAGAACCCAGTCGTCGAGCTCGACGGCGACGAGATGACCCGGATCATCTGGGCCTTCATCAAGGAGCAGTTGATCCTCCCCTACCTCGATGTCGACCTCGAGTACTACGACCTCGGCATCGAGAGCCGTGACGCCACGCGCGACCAGATCACCGTCGACGCGGCCGAGGCGATCAAGCGCCACGGCGTCGGCGTGAAGTGCGCCACGATCACCCCCGACGAGGCCCGTGTCGAGGAGTTCGGCCTGCACGACATGTACCGGTCGCCGAACGGCACGATCCGCAACATCCTCGGCGGCGTCATCTTCCGCGAGCCGATCGTCATCTCGAACATCCCGCGGCTGGTGCCGGGCTGGACCAAGCCGATCGTGATCGGCCGTCACGCCTTCGGCGACCAGTACCGCGCGACCGACCTCGTCGTCCCCGGCGAGGGCAAGCTGACGCTCACCTACACGCCCAAGGACGGCTCCGAGCCGATCGAGCTCGACGTCTACGACTTCCCGGGCGGCGGCGTCGCGATGGCGATGTACAACCTCGACGAGTCGATCCGCGACTTCGCGCGCGCCTCGATGCGCTACGGCCTCAACCGCGGCTACCCGGTCTACCTCTCGACCAAGAACACGATCATGAAGCGCTACGACGGCCGCTTCAAGGATCTCTTCCAGGAGGTCTACGAGGCCGAGTTCAAGGACGACTTCGAGGCCGCCGGGATCACCTACGAGCACCGTCTGATCGACGACATGGTCGCGGCGGCGCTGAAGTGGGAGGGCGGCTACGTCTGGGCGTGCAAGAACTACGACGGCGACGTGCAGTCCGACACCGTCGCGCAGGGCTTCGGCTCGCTCGGCCTCATGACGAGCGTCCTCATGACGCCCGACGGCCGCACGGTCGAGGCCGAGGCCGCGCACGGCACGGTGACCCGGCACTTCCGCCAGCACCAGGCCGGCAAGCCGACGTCGACCAACCCGATCGCGTCGATCTACGCGTGGACGCGGGGCCTGGCGCACCGCGGCAAGCTCGACGGCACGCCGGAGGTGGTCGGCTTCGCGCAGACCCTCGAAGATGTCGTGGTGAAGACTGTCGAGAGCGGTGCGATGACCAAGGACCTCGCG
>JAAYBF010000086.1 GCA_012718975.1 Solirubrobacterales bacterium
CGCCCGTACCATCGGCACCAGTGGGGTGATCCCGATCCCGCCGGCGACGAAGACGTAGCGCTCGGCGTCGACGAGCTCGAAGTGGTTGCGCGGCCCGCGCACCGAGAGCCGGTCGCCGGCGCCCACGCTGTCGTGCAGCCAGACCGAGCCGCCGCGGCCGTCGGGCTCGCGCAGCACCGCGATCCGCCACCGTCCCGGTTCGGCCGGGTCCCCGCAGAGCGAGTACTGGCGCTCGCCGGCGGGCGTCTCGACGTCGAGGTGGGCGCCGGGCGTCCAGGCCGGAAGCGGCCCCCAGTCGGGGTCGGCGAGGACGAGCGAGACGACGCTCTCGGCCTCGCGTGCGACCGCCTCGACGACGACGTCGCGCTTGGGGGCGTGGTCGGCCATTGGCACAGGCTGAACGCCGGTCCGCGGCCCGGCAACGGCGCTCGCCCCAACATCGCCCGGCGGAGCGTTGTCGGTCGCTCCAAAGCTCAGGCGGCCGGCCGCTCGCGGTGGCGCGCGGTCGCCTGGCGGAGGTCGTGCCAGGTCAGCGCCCACCAGACCTCGACGACCGCCTGGTGCTCGCGCAGCGAGCAACCGGTGATCGTCTCGAAGCGCGTCAGCCGGTAGCGCACGGTGTTGGGGTGGACGTGCAGCTCGCCCGCGGTCCGCTCCAGCCGGCTGTCGTTGTGGATGTAGCGCTCGACGGTCTCGAGGATCGCCGCCTCGGAGGCGCTGTGGCCGAGGAACGGCTCGATGTAGCGGGCGTGCATCAGCTCGCCGATGTCGTGGTCGGCGGCCACGGCTGGCTGCAGGCCGAGCTGCTCGACGCCGACCACCTCGCTGCGGCCGACGGCGAGCGCGGTGTCCAGCGCGCGGGTCGCGAGACGGAAGACCGCGGCCAGCTGCTCGAGCGGGACCGGGGGTGAGATCCCGATCGCCAACGGCGCCGGGCCCTGCGGAGGCTTGGTCAGGAAGCCGCAGAGGTCGCCGTCGAGCAGCGCCATCATCCCCGCGCGGCGCCCGGCCGAAGGAGCGATCCGCAGATGACGCTCCACCTCGCGCACGTCGGCGTCGAGCCCGGGCCGGGCGCGGAAGGCGTGGTAGAGCTGGTCGCGGTCGAGCCCGTAGGCCTCGATGCCCGAGCCGATCTCCGAGCCGGCGATCGCGCCGGACAGGATCCTGCGGACGAAGTCCGTCTGCTGGGCCTGGGTGCGTCCCTGCATGTCGAGCTCAGCCTCGCGGTGGCCGGCCGCGGAGGCGACCATCGCCCACGCCGACCAGGACTGCAGCAGGCCGAAGAACTCGAGCAGGACGCGCTCGCGATAGGGCGACTCGGGCGCCAGCTCGCGCGCCAGCTCGTAGAGGACGGTCTGGAAGGTGACGCCGGTCTGCAGCATCTCGGCGACGCCGATCCCGGCCCGGGCGCGGCTGTCGCCGACCTGGCGCAGCGCGTCGTCGTCGTCCGCGTCGCTGGGGTGGCGGCGGTCGATGACCCCGCACATCGAGGCGTCCATGCTGTCGATCCAGCTCTGGCGCAGCTCGGCGCGGTCGAGCTTGCGGTAGGAGGGGAGCACGAAGATCCGCTGGGCCATCTTGTCGGCCAGCGGCCCCTTGCCGTCCAGCACGCCGGCGGAGCGCAGGCAGCCGATCAGCTCGCTCCAGGCCTCTTCGTATTCGGGGTCCTCGTCGCGACGGACATCCGTCATCCAGGCGTCTCCATTCCCGGGCGCCGCGGTCGCGGCCCCTGGGAACATCGACTCTAGCGCCACGGGGACGCGCTACCGGCGCGGCGCATCCGCCTGGGCGCCGGCGAGGTAGCTGTCCTCGATCTCGCCGATCCGGCCGCGCATCTCGGCCGCCGTGCCGGCCATCGCGATCTCGCCGCGGCGCATCACGTAGACGTGGTCGGCGATGCCGAGGACCTTGCGCACGTGCTGCTCGACGAGCAGGACGCCGGTCCCGCGCTCGCGTGCGGCGTCTCGGACGGCGCCGAGCAGGCGCGTGACGATCATCGGCGCGAGACCCATCGACAGCTCGTCGGCGAGCAGCAGCCGCGGCCGGCGGCCGAGCGCGCGGGCGAGGGTGAGCATCTGCTGCTCCCCGCCCGACAGCAGCCCGCCGCGCAGGTCGAGCCGCTTCTCCAGCTCGGGGAACAGCGCGAGCGCCTCGGCCTGGTCGCAGCCGCCGACGCGCAGGTTCTCCGCGGCGGTCAGGCCCATCAGCACCGAGCGCTCCTCGGTGACGAACGCAAGCCCCTGGCGGGCACGGACGTGCAGCGGCGCTGTCGTTTCCTCACCGCCGATCAGCACCGAGCCCGACACGGGCGGGAGAACGCCCGCGAGCGCCAGCATCGTCGTCGTCTTGCCGGCGCCGTTGGGGCCGAGCAGGGCTACGACCTGGCCCGGCTCGACCTCGAGGTCGAGCTCCTTGACGACCGGTAGGCCGGGCTGGTAGCCGACGGTCAGCGCGCGCGTCTCGAGTACCGGGCTCATCGATCCTCCCTGTCGTTGGTGCCCGCCGCGGCGGGCACTGCGTCGTCGTCACCGTCGCCGAGGTAGGCGGCGATGACCGACGGGTCCTCGCGCACCGCGGCCGGAGGGCCGGAGGCGATCGTGCGGCCGAAGTCGAGCACCACCAGCTCGTCGCAGACGCTCATGACGAAGGCCATGTCGTGCTCGACGAGCAGGATCCCGATCCCCCATTCGTCGGCGAGCCGGCGGACGAGCCGCGCCAGCTCGGCCGACTCGGTCTCGCCGAGCCCCGCGGCGGGCTCGTCGAGCAGCAGCACGCTGGGCCGGGTCGCCACGGCGCGGGCGATCGCGACCAGCCGCCGGCGGCCGTAGGGGAGGTCGGAGGCGAGCCGGTCGAGGTCGTCGCCGAGCTGGAACTCCTGGATCGCGGCGACGACCGGCGGCGGCAGGGGAGGCGTGACGGGCCGCACGAGATCGCTGACGTAGGAGGCGCGGTCGAACGGGTCGGAGGCGGTGCGGAGGTTGTCGAGCACCGTCATGTCCTCGAACAGCTCCAGCGACTGGAACGAGCGGCTCGCCCCGGAGCGGGCGCGGCGGGCTGCCGACATCCGCGTGACGTCCTCGTCGTCGATCGTGATCGACCCCTCGGCTGCGGGGACGAAGCCGGTGACGGCGTCGATCGCCGTCGTCTTGCCGGCCCCGTTGGGGCCGATCAGGCCGACGATCCGGCCGGGGTCGACGGCGAGCGAGAGGTCGTCGACGGCGACCACGCCGCCGAAGCGGACCGTGACGCCCGCGAGCTCGAGCCGCTTGGGGGCGGCCCGCTCGATCCGTGCGTCCCCGCCGTCATAGGTCGCGCCCGCGCCGGTGGGCGCGGGCCAGGGGATCCGCAGCTTCCTGGCGAGATGGTGGAGCTGGTCGATGTTCTGCTTGACGAGCCCGGCCTCGTTCTGGATCAGGAACAGGATCAGGATCAGGCCGCTCAGCGGGACGACGTACTCGGTCACGTTGCTGAACAGCGTGTTGCCGATCTCGGTGCCGAGCGCGCTCGGCGCGAGGGTCGCGCCGAGCACCGGACCGAAGACGAAGCCGACGCCGCCGATCACCGCCCAGGCGACCGTCTCGATCGAGATGAAGTTCGTGAACTCGGAGAAGATGATCGTGTCGTTGCGGTAGGCGAGCACGATGCCGCCGAGCGCCGCGACCGACGCCGACAGGCCGAACGCGTAGGCCTTCATCGCGGGGACGTTGATCCCGAGCGCCGCCGCGGCGCGCTCGTTGGTGCGCATCGCGAGCATCCGCCGGCCGGTCCGGCCGCGGCGCAGGTTGGCGACCGCGAGCGCGGCGAGCGCGAAGACCGCGAGCGCGAACAGCCCGTAGCGTCCCGGGTGGACGATCGGGTCGAGCGACAGCCCGAAGAGGCTCGGCACGTGGACGTCGGTGCCGAGCACCCCGCCCGAGAGGGACGGGCTGTTGAAGACCATCAGCTCGATCGCGGTGCCGAGGCCGAGCGTCACGACGGCCAGGCTGAGCCCGCGCGCCCGCACGGCCGGCAGCGCGAACAGGACGCCGATCGGCAGCGCGGCCGCGACGCCGATGAGCACGGCGAGGAGGAACGGCACGTCGAGGGTCGCGTCCAGCCGGGCCGCGATCCAGGCGCCGAGGCCCGCGATCGCGAACTGCGCGAGCGAGATCTGGCCGGCGTAGCCCGTCAGGACCACGATCGACAGGAGCACGAGAGCGAACCCGAGGGTGATCGTCAGCGCGTCCTGCCAGACGACCGGGACGACCGTCATCGCGACCGCGCCGACGGCGACCCCGAAGACGACGAGCCCCGGCCGCACCGTCCCGGTGCCGACGGCGGGCAGGCGCTGGAGGAAGAAGTCGCGCGTGGGCAGCGACTGGCCGCGCAGGATCATCACCGCGACGATCACCGCGAACGGGACGGACTGGCCGAGCCCCGGCAGGTCGACGAAGCGCGTCACCTCGGTCTGGGCGATGCCGATCGCGAGCGCGGCCGCGAAGACGATCGGGAACGAGCGGAAGCCGCCGATCAGCGCCGCGGCGAGCGCGGCGATCACGAGCGTCGTCATCGTCCCCGCCTGGAGCTGGACGATCGGCGAGACGAGGATCGCCGCGACGCCCGCCAGCGCCGAGCCGAGCGCCCAGTTGAGGATCGCGATCCGGTCGGGCGACCAGCCCAACGTCGAGGCGACGAGCTGGTTCTCGGCGACCGCCGAGGTGCCCAGCCCGAACGGGGTGAAGCGGTAGAGCCACCACAGCCCGACCGCCAGCAGGCCCGCCAGCGAGACGAGGATCACGCGGTCGACGGTGATCGTCAGGTCGCCGCCGAGGCTGATGATGTCGGTCGGCAGCGTGCTGCGGACCGGGATCACGTCCGAGCCGTACTGGAGCACGACGAGGCCCTGGAGCAGGATCAGCACGCCGAGCGTGGCGACGATCCGTGCCAGCGAGGAGGCGCGCCGCAGCGGGCGCATCACCAGCACGTGGGTGAGCACGCCGAGCGCCGCCGACGCGGCGACGCCGACGACGACCGCGAGCGCCCACGGGAGGCCCTGCTCGAAGGCCAGGTCCCAGCAGAGGTAGGCGGCGACCATGCCGATCGCGCCCTGGGCGAAGTTGAGCACGCCCGAGCCGCGGTAGATGATCATCAGCCCGTGCGCGGCGAGCGAGTAGAGCGCGCCGAGCCCGAGGCCCAGCAGCGCGAACTGGACTACTTCTTCCATGGCTGCCTACCTGCGTTCGTGGGGGGTAGCGTATCTGCGGGTCGGGGTGGGCCCCCGACCGGCCGCCCCGGGTGGGGCGGCCGGCGGGAGGAGCCCGCGCCGAGCGGGTTGCGGGACCGGAGCCCCTACTGGTTGGCGACCGCGGCGATCTCGTCGCCGAGGTCCTGGAACTCGCCGTCCTCGATCAGGGTCACCTGACCGTCCTTGATCTCCTCGACGAGGACGCTCGTGTTGAACATGCGCGGGAACCGCTCCACGTCCCACTCGGTCGAGGTGTCGACCGGTGCGAGCAGGCCGCCGGTGTCGATGTCGGTCGTGCTCGCGAACGTCTCGAGCATCGTCTCGCCGGTCACGTCCTTGCCGTCCTCGGCGGCCCGTCGCGCGGCGTCCACCACGGCGAGGAAGTTGAGGTAGGAGCCCTTGACCAGGCTCGAGGTGAACGCGGGGTACTCCTCCTCGAGGCCGGCCATCGTCTCGTTGTAGTCGTCCCACTGCTCGTGGTCGAACGGGTAGGACATGTCGACCGCGAGCGCGCCCTCGAGCAGGTCGGGGAACTCGTTGAGCGTCTTCTCGGTGTAGACGCCGCCCTGGTAGCCGACGAGCTTGCCGTCGAAGCCGGTCTGCTGGAGCGCCGGGTAGAAGGCCAGCGTCAGCGCCTCGTTGATGTAGGGCACGACGCAGTCGGGGTCGTCGGCGGTGACCTCGGCCGCGATCGGCGCCCAGTCCTTGGTGTCGAGCGGTGCGGCGACGACCTTCGCGGGCTCCTTGCCCGCGGCGGCGAAGCCCATCGAGGACAGCTCCTTGGTGTAGTCCAGCGACGGCGACTCGAACGTCAGCAGGACCGGGTTCTCGCAGTGCTGGCCGGCGAGGTAGCTGGCGGCGATCTGGGTCAGCACGCCCGGGACCATCGGGTAGGAGACCTCGGACTGCATGTCGGCCGCCTCGAAGGCGAACGCAGGCAGGTAGGGGATGCCGGCCTCCTCGAAGATCGGCGGGACCTTCGCGGCGCCGAAGGCCACCTGGACCAGCGCAGCGGCCACGCCGTCCTCGACGGCCTGCCGTGCGCAGCGCACCGCCTGGTCGGGCAGGTTCTGCAGGTCGCACTCGGTGATCTCGATCGGCCGGCCGTCGATGCCGCCGGCCGCGTTGACCTCCTCGGCCGCGCGTTCGATCATCGGCGGGATGCCCGGATAGGCGACCCCGGTCTGCGAGGTCACGTCGGCGATCACCGCGATCTTGATCGGCTCGCCGCTGGTCGCGCCGTTGGACGCGCCGCCACCGCCACCGCCGTCGTCGTCGTCGCTGCCGCACGCGGTCATGCCGAGTGCCGCCACCAGCGCCAACGCCGCGGCGCCTCGTCGAAGCTTCGCTCCACCCATCGCTCTCCTCCTCGTGCCCAGGCGCCTGGTGCGCCGGATCGCTGCAGGAATGCGCCGAACCTAATCCGGCGCCTGAGGGGAGTCACTGTCCGTCCCCACAAGGCTCGGCACCGGATCTTGGGCGCTAGCGCCGATGCGGGCGCCAGCCGCCTTGGCGATGTTATCCGCGGACGTCGGCGAGGCCGGCGAGGGCAGACCCGAGAGGAGCACCGACGCGCGATGCCAAGCAACCCGATCCTGGCCCGGTGGGGCCGGAGCGAAGCCGCACTCGACTGCTGGGCGACCGGTGCGTCGGCCGCCACGGTCGAGGCGCTCGGGCGGCTCGACTGCGACGCGGTCGTGATCGACATGCAGCATTCGGCCTGCGAGCTGCGGGATGTCGCCGCGGCGATCGTCGCGCTGGAGTCGACCGGGACGGCCGCCGTGGTCCGTGTTCCCGCGCTCGACGGCGCGACGGTCCAGCGGGTGCTCGACGCCGGCGCGCTCGGTGTCATGTGCCCGATGGTCAACACCGCCGCCGAGGCCGAGCAGCTCGCCTCGGCGTGCCGCTACCCGCCACGCGGGACGCGGTCCTTCGGCCCGTGGCGCCCCGCCGACGGGGCCGCCGACTACTACCGGGAGGCCGACGACGCGATCGTCGCGATCGCCCAGATCGAGACGCTCGACGCGCTCGACCGCGCCGAGGAGATCGCGGCGGTGCCGGGGATCGACGCGCTGTACGCCGGCACCGCCGACCTCGCCATCTCCGCGGGAGAGGATCCGTTCGGCTTCGGGCCCGAGGCGCGCGACCGGCTGGCGCGGATGGCCGCCGCCGCGCACGCGGCCGGCAAGCGGGCGGGGATGCTCGCGCCGACCGCCGCCACGCTCGAGGTCGCCGCCGACTGCGGCATGGACCTCGTCTCGGTCGCGCTCGAGTCGTGGCTGGTCGTCGCCGGCGCGACCGACGCCCTCGCGCGCGGACGCGCGACGCTCCAGGCGGTGCGGGCATGAGCGGGCGGCACGTGGTCGCGCGCGCGGCCGACCTCGCCGACGGCGAGCGGATGATCGTCGAGGTCGGCGGCCGCTCGATCGGGATCTTCAACGTCGGCGGCGAGTACTACGGGCTGCTCAACCGCTGCCCGCACCAGGGCGCGGAGATGTGCAAGGGCCAGATCGGCGGCACCGTCAGCTCCTCGGTCCCGGGCGAGTACCACTACGACGCCGGGCGCAAGCTGCTGATGTGCCCCTGGCACGGCTGGGAGTTCGACATCCGCACCGGCCAGTCCTACATCGATCCGACGGGCACCCGCCTGAGGGCCTTCGGCATCGACGTCGAGCCGGGGGCGAAGCTGGTCGAGGGGCCGTTCGTCGCCGAGACGATCGACGTATCGGTCGAGGACGACTACCTCGTGGTGAACCTGCGACCGAGGAGGTCGAAGTGACGACCGCGACGCTGGAGGGAACGACCCGCGAGCAGCTCTGGGACGGGAGGGTGATCGACTGCGACGTCCACGCCAACGTACCGTCGATCGAGGCGCTGTTCCCGTACATGGACCCGCTCTGGGTCGAGTGGACCACCGAGCGCGGGTGGACCGGTCCGGCCGCGGTATCGATGGCCTATCCGCCCGCCTCCGCGCGCGCCTGCCGCGAGCTGTGGCGACCGCCCGACCGTCCGCCGGCCTCGTCGCTGGAGCTCCTCCAGGAGCACATCCTCGAGCCGTGGCGGACCGAGCGGGCGGTCGTGAGCTGCTACTACGGGATCGACTACCTCCGCCATCCCGACTGGGCGGCCGCGCTCGCGCGCGCGGTCAACGACTGGCTGGTCGCCGAGTGGCTGGAGCGCGACCCCCGGCTCGTCGGCTCGCTCGTCGTCCCCGCGCGCGACCCCGCCGCGATGGCGGCCGAGATCCGGCGCGTCGGACGGCATCCCCAGATCGTCCAGGTCCTGTTGCCGGTACGCAACGAGCGGCTGTGGGGCCAGCGCGTCTGGCATCCGGTGCTCGCGGCGATCGCCGAGCTCGACCTCGTGCTCGGTCTCCACTACGGCGGGACGGGCGAGGAGGCCCCGTCGGCCACCGGCTGGGCGTCCTGGTATGTCGAGGAGTACGCCGCCGAGTGGCAGTCCTACGCCGCTCAGGTCACCAGTCTCGTCGCCGAGGGAGCCTTCCAGCGCTTCCCCGGCCTGCGGGTCGCGGTGCTCGAGGGCGGGTTCACGTGGGTGCCCGCCTGGTGCTGGCGGATGAACAAGGAGTGGAAGGGCCTGCGCCGCGAGGTGCCGTGGCTCGACCGCCCGCCGCTCGACATCGTCCGCGACCACTTCCGCTTCTCGGTGGCCCCGGCCGACATCGGGCCACCGGAGCACCTGCGCCGCGCGATCGAGTGGCTCGAATCCGACGACGCCCTGATGTTCGCGACCGACTACCCGCACGAGTACCAGGACGACCTCGGCGTCCTCATCGAGGCGCTGCCGGAGGCGGCGCGGCCGAAGCTGATGTCCGAGTCGGCGCGCGCCTGGTACCGGCTGTGAACGACGAAGGAGACACGATGCACGACAAGGACCTGCTGGTCGAGATGCAGCGGCGCATGTTGCGCATCCGGCGCCTCGACGACCGCGCCCGCGAGCTCAACCTCCAGGGCGAGATCGCCGGTACGATCCACACGTCGACCGGGCAGGAGGCGGCGTGCGTCGGCGCGACCGCCGCGCTGCGCGACGACGACTACATCACCGGCACCCACCGCTCGCACGGCCACCCGATCGGCAAGGGCTCGCCGGTGGACGGGCTGATGGCCGAGCTGATGGGCAAGTCGACCGGCGTCTGCAAGGGCAAGGGCGGGTCGATGCACCTCGCCGACTTCAGCGTCGGCAGCCTCGGCGAGTCCGGGATCGTCGGCTCCGGGGTGCCGGTAGCCGTCGGGGCGGGCCTGAGCGCGAAGATCCGCGGTACCGATCAGGTCGCGCTCGCGTTCTTCGGCGACGGGGCGGCCGCCCAGGGTGCTGTCCACGAGGCGATGAACCTCGCCGCCGTCTGGGACCTCCCGGTGATCTTCCTCTGCGAGAACAACCACTGGGCGGTGACGATCTCGGTCTGCGACCACTCCGCGGTCCCCGAGATCTCCCAGCGCGGGCCCGGCTACGCGATGCCCGGCGTCAGCGTCGACGGCAACGATCCCGTGCCGGTCTACGAGGCGACGCTCGAGGCGGTCGAGCGGGCGCGCGCCGGCGGCGGGCCGTCGATCGTCGAGGCGCTCACCTACCGGGTCCAGGAGCACGCCCAGGGCCTGCCGATCTCGCGCGAGTACCGCGAGCAGGCGGAGATCGACGAGTGGCTCGGGCGCGACCCGATCGATGTCCACGGCGCCAGCCTGGTCGCCGCGGGCGTGCTGACCGAGACCGAGCTCTCCCAACTGGTCGAGGAGGTTCACGAGGAGATGGAAGCCGCTATCGAGGCCGCCCGCGCGGCAGAGGATCCGCCGCCGGCCGCGGCGTTCGAGGATCTGTACGCCGACGAGCCGGACGTGGCGGTGGCGCGATGACCGCCGCCACCGACACCGCCGTCGAGACCAAGCGCCTCAACTACCTCGCGGCGATCCGCGAGGCCCAGATCGAGGAGATGGAGCGCGACGAGTCGGTGATCCTGCTCGGCGAGGACTGCGAGGTCGGCGTCTTCGGCACGACCGACAAGCTCGACGAGCAGTTCGGCACCAACCGGGTCCGCACGACCCCGGTGTCCGAGAACGGGTTCGCGGGCGCGGGCATCGGCGCGGCGATGACCGGACTGCGGCCGATCATCGACCTGACGATCGCCGCGTTCGTCTACGTGTCGATGGACCAGCTCGTCAGCCAGGCCGCCAAGAACCGCTACATGTTCGGCGGCCAGGCGCGGATCCCGATCGTCTTCCGCGCGGCGATGCTCTACGGCGGCAACGCCGGCGCCCACCACAGCGACCGGCCCTACCCGCTGTTCATGAACACGCCCGGGCTGAAGGTCGCCGTCCCGGCGTCGCCGGCGGACGCCAAGGGGCTGCTCAAGACCGCCGTCCGCGACGACAACCCGATCATGTTCTTCGAGGACCAGACGCTGTGGTCCCAGCGCGAGGAGGTGCCGACCTCGAGCGAGTTCCTGATCCCGTTCGGGCAGGCGGCCGTCAAGCGCGAGGGCAGCGACGTGACGCTCGTGGCGATCGCCGGGTCGGTGCCGCGGGCGCTGAAGGCCGCGAAGCTGCTCGAGCGCGACGGCATCTCGGTCGAGGTGATCGACCCGCGCACGCTCGTGCCGCTCGACTGGGACACCATCCTCGCGTCCGTCGAGAAGACCGGCAGGCTGGTCGTCGCCGATCCGGCCCACCTCAGCTGCAGCGCCGCCAGCGAGATCCTCGCGACCGTCGCCGAGCGGGCCTTCTCGTCGCTGCGGGTGCCGCCGCTGCGCGTCACCACGCCGGACATGAACGTGCCGTTCGCGCCGTCGATGCTCGTCGGCTTCTATCCCGATCCCGACCGCATCGCGGCGGGCGTGCGAAAGGTGGTCGACCATGGCTGAAGTCGAGGTGCGCCTGCCCCAGTGGGGGATGGGCATGGAGGACGGGACGATCGTCGAGTGGCTGAAGGCCGAGGGCGACACGGTCGAGGTCGGCGACGAGCTGGCCGAGGTCGAGCTGGCGAAGGCCAACGAGATGCTCGAGTCGCCGGCCGCCGGGACCCTCTTGAAGATCGTCGCCGAGCCCGGGGAGACGGTCCTGGTCCGCGAGGTGATCGCGATCATCGAGTCGCCGTCGTGACCACCGTCGAGCTGACCCGGATCGAGCGCGTCGCCGCCGAGCGGCTCGCCCACTCCCGCGCAGCGATCCCGGACTTCACCCTCGAGACCGACGCCGACGTGACGGACCTGCTCGCTGCCCGGCGGGCGGCCACGGCCGCCGGCAGCCGGCCGCCGTCGGTCAACGACCACGTCCTGCATGCCTGCGCGGCCGCGCTCGCCGAGCCCGAGCACGAGCGCCTGCGCGGGCGCTTCGCGGACGGCGCGATCGAGTTGCGCGACGGCGTCCATCTCGGTTTCGCGGTCGCGACGGACCGCGGGCTGATGGTGCCGGTCATCCACGACGCCGACCGGCTGTCGCTCGCCGAGCTCGGGCAGCGGGCCCGGGAGCTCGCCGAGGGCGCGCGGGCAGCCAAGCTGGGGATGGCCGACCTGACCGGCGGGGTGTTCTCGGTGACCAATCTCGGCATGCTCGGGATCACCCGCTTCCAGCCGATCATCGATCCGGACCACGCGGCGATCCTGTCGGTCGGGGCGACCCGCTCCGAAGCCGTCGAGCGCGACGGCGAGCTGACCTCGCGCGAGCTGATCGCCCTGACGATCAGCGCGGACCACCGCGTGGTGGACGGGGCCGCCGCGGCGCGCTTCCTGGCGAGCGTGACCGGGCGCCTGCGGCCCGGCGGCTGACCGGTGATCGCCCCGCGGACGCTGGGCGCGACCGGGCTGCGGGTGTCGGGGCTGTGCCTCGGCACCTGGCAGCTGAGCGGAGCGTGGGGACCCGACACCGAGCCGGCGGTGCGCGCGATCCGGCGCGCGTTCGACCTCGGGATCAACTTCTTCGACACCGCCTACGCCTACGGCGAGGGCGCCGCCGAGAGCGGGCTCGCGCGCGGTCTCGGCGACCTCGTGCGGACCCACCGCGACGAGCTCGTGCTGGTCACCAAGGCCGGACTGGAGCGGCGCGGCGACGTGTTCCCGCGCAACTCGGATCCCGCCTGGCTGCGCACGTCGCTGCTGCGCAGCCTGGACGCGCTCGGCGTCGACCACGTCGACGTCCTCCTCGTCCACTGGCCCGACCCGCTCGTTCCCTACGCGGAGACTGCCGGAGTGCTCGCGGGATTCGTCGAGGAGGGGCTGGTCCGCCACACGGGGGTGTCGAACTTCGGCGTGCCCGAGCTGTCGGAGTTCGCCCGCGGCGGGCCGCTCGAGGTGGCCCAGCCGCCGCTGAACCTGCTCAGCCGCGACGCCGACGCGGACGTGATCCCGTTCTGTGCCGCGCGTGGCGTCGGGATCATGGGGTGGGGCGCCCTCGCGCAGGGGCTGCTGACCGACGCGGCGCGCGACATCGCCCGCCGGCGGGCCGACCGGATGCCCTACCGCGGCGCGGCGCTGGACCGGGCGCTCGGCGTCGTCGACCGGCTCGCGGAGCGCGCCGCCGGGCGCGGCTGCACCCTCGCCGAGCTGGCGCTCGCCTGGGTGCTCGCCCACCCGGCCGGAATCGTGCCGATCGTCGGCGCCCAGAACCCCGCCCAGATCGAGTCGAGCGTGCGGGCGCTCGATCTGCGCCTCGACCCGGGCGAACGCGACGAGCTGACGGCCCTCGCCGCGGAGGCGCCGGCCCAGGAGCCGGATCCGCCGGTGCCGACGCGGGCCGAGGTGTGACTCGCTCGCTCCGTCGCGTCACGCGCCGGGGTGGGCCGTGCTCGGCCCGCGCATAGACTCGATCCGTGCCGCCGCCCCCGCGACCGGACCTCGACTGGGACGAGCCTGCGCCCTCGCCGCGGAGCGACCTCACCCGGGCGGCGATCGTCGCCGCGGCGATCGAGATCGCCGACCGCGAAGGGCTCGAGGCGGTCTCGATCCGCTCGGTCGCCGCTGCGCTCGGCGTGCGGCCGATGACCCTCTACAACCACATCCCGTCCAAGGACGACCTCGTCGCGCTGATGCTGCACGAGTTCGCCGGCGAGCTGATCGTGCCCGAGCCGCTCCCGGCCGGGTGGCGCGAGGCGCTGCGCGCGATCGCCCGCCGCTCTTACGCCGCCTACGTCGCCCACCCGTGGACGATGCACGCCTTCGGCCGCGGCACCCGCGTCGGGCCCAACATGCTGCGCCGCGGCGAGCAGTCGGCGGCGGCGATCGCCGAGCTGGACCTCGATCCGGCCGACGCCTGGGTGGCGCTGAGCATCCTCCACGAGTGGACGCTGGGCCACGCGCTGCACGTCGTCACCCTGCGCGAGGACGTCGAGCTCGAGGGCCAGCTCAGCACCGCCGACCCGTCGGAGTTCCCACGCATGGCCGCCGTCTTCGGCGACGGCCGCCACGCCTCCGCCGACCGCGCCTTCGACCTCGGCCTCGAGGCGGTCCTCGACGGCATCGAACGGCGCTTCGCGGGCGTGGCCGCCGCATCGGATCGCCCCCGCGCCACGTCAGATCGCCCGCCCGCGACCTCAGATGAGTGATTTTTCGGCTCTAGACGGCACGATTACTCATCGGATGGTTCGAGGGGCGCCGCGCCGCGAGCAGGGTGCCGGGCGCCGGGCGCGAACAGCGATGGGTGCCGTCCGCCGATCTCTCCGCCTATGAGCGCCGCTTCCGGCGGGCGGGCCTGCCGCTGCTGATCGAGGACTACTCGGCGACCGAGGACATCTTCACGCGCGCGGTGCCGGTGCTCGCGTTCCTGTTCCTGATCCAGGTGGTCAACGGGATCAACGTCGACTGGCCGCTGTGGGCCAACGTGGTCGTGCTGGTCGTCGGGGTCGTGCTGCTGCTCGCCCCGGTGGGGATGCTCAACCGCCGCCGCGGCCAGCGGTTCTTCTCGCTGCCGGCGCGCGTCGGCCCGCTCGAGCTGGCGGCGTTCGTGCTCGTCCCGGCGGCGCTGCCGTTGATCATCGGCGCCCGGATGGGGGAGGCGGTCGACATCGCCGTCGGCAACGTGTTCATCCTCGCCGTCACCTACGTGGTCGTCGGGCTCGGGCTGGTGTCGATCGTCCGCTGGGCGGTCGCCCACGTCGGCGGGCAGATCGTCAGCTCGGTCGGGCTGCTCAGCCGGGCGGTCCCGCTCCTGCTCGTCTTCACGCTCGTGCTGTTCGTCAACCGCGAGATGTGGGAGGTCTTCGCCGAGGCGGCCGGCGGCGAGGTCGCGATCGTGGCCGTCGCGTTCGTCGGCGCCGGGCTCGCCTTCCTGGCGGTGCGGCTGCCGCGCGAGGTGCGTGGGCTGGAGGCCGAGGTCGACGCCGGACCGCCGCTGCGGCGGCGCCAGCGCTTCAACGTCGGCCTGGTGCTGTTCGTCTCCCAGGCGCTGCAGACGCTGATCGTCGGCGCCGCGGTCGGATTCGCGTTCGTCTGCTTCGGCGGGCTGGTGATCGACGCCGGGCTCGCGACGAGCTGGGCAGGCCAGGCCGTCGACGAGCTGACCGACTTCGACTTCCTCGGCCAGGACGTCCTGATCACCGCCGAGCTGATCCGCGTCTCGGCGGTCCTCGGCGCGTTCAGCAGCCTCTACTACGCGATCGCCGTCCTCAACGACCGCACCTACCGCGCCGAGCTGATCGAGGAGCAGACCGAGGGCATGCGCGCCACCCTCGCCGAGCGGGCGGAGTACCTGCGCCGGCGCGAGGCGGCGGCACCGCTCGGCTCGGCCCTCGGGAGCTGACCACCGGCGGCCGCGGACGCCCGCTATGGGTCCGACGATGCCCGTGGTGCCCATGGACGGTCAGCGGCAGCGCCTCTTCGCGCGGACTGTCCACCGACCGCGCTCGACCAGCTTCGCCCCGTAAGCGTCGCGAGCTATGACCGTGTAGCGGTGGACGCCAGGTCGCCGGCACAGCCAGCCGAAGCTCTCGCTTCGTGGCGAGTCCTCGGCCGCCGTGAAGCGCCGCCGCTCGACGATCTTGCCGCGCCACCTGACAATGACCCTCACCCGCGCCCCGTCGGTGGCGGCCACTCTCAGCACGGCCCTGCCGAGTCGCCCCCGGTCCGGCCCCAGCCGCCGGAGGCGCTTCACGCGGAGCTCCTCGAGCGGGAGGTCGAATGCGATCGGCCCGGCGAGGAGGGACTCGCCGTAGTCGTGGTGGACGGTGATGCAGCGGAAGTCGTGCCGCGTGAAATCGTGGCTGATGGTGGTGCGTAGCAGTTTCCGATCATCGCTGAGCTCCACGCTTTCCATCCCTTCGGCGACCGTCAGGATGCCTGGCTGCCAGAAGGCCTGAATGAGATCGCCGTAGAGCCAGATCCGGGCGTCCACGCTAGAGCCGCAGCCGTCGCGACCGCGGCGGGGCCAGTTCGAAGCCCGCCACCCCAGGCGACCACCTGCCGGTAGCGGCTTGCCGAAGCCAAGGGTGACGTCGAGATGGGTCGTTCCGTCGAAGAGGGCCCGGACCTCTCTCAGGACGACCGTGCCGTCGGTGGATGCGGCCCTTCCCTCCCAATTCGCTTCGCGGGGCGAGGCTGCGGTGCCCGGCGCCGTCGGGAGGACCGCCAGAGCTACGAGGCTTGATACGAGCCCGTTCCTAACCATGCGGCGAGTCAAACATGCCGACCGGGCACGCGCAACCCTGCCTTGACGACTGGTCCAGTAGTCGCGCGGCGTGGACGTTCCGCCGCCGTGCTCCGCCCCAGTCGTCCAGCGCCTCGGCGTCGGGTCCGGCCGGCCATCTAGAGTCGCCGCCATGTCAGGTGAGCCGGCAGTCGAGCAGATACGTCGCAGGATCGCCGACCTCGAGGAGCGGGTGGCCCGTCTCGAGGGTGACGGCGGGGTCGCCGCCGGGGATGGCGCGCCGGCTCCCGCCACGGACGGCAGCGAGCCGTCCGCCTACGTGCGCGAGCTGATAGCCGCCGGCCAGAAGGTCGCCGCGATCGACGCGTACCGCAAGGAGGCGGGCGTCGGGATCAAGGACGCCAAGCGCCGCATCGACGAGCTCGCGGGCTAGCTCTCCGATGACGAGCGCGATTCGGGCGGCGCGCCCGGCGATCCTCGGCTTGGCGGTCGCGCTCGGCGCCTGCCTTCCCGCCGCCGCCGCGGCCCAGAACCCCTCGACGGTCTCCGCGGTGCCGGTGCCGCCGGAGCAGATCGACGCGGCCGTCGCCCAGGTCGACGGAATCGCGGCCGACGTGATGGGCGAGACCGGGATCCCCGGGATGGCGATCGCGATCGTCCACGGCGACCGGGTCGTCTACGCGACGGGGTTCGGGGTGCGGCGGGTCGGCTCGCCGGAGCCCGTCGACGCCGACACCGTCTTCCAGCTCGCGTCGGTCTCCAAGCCGGTCGGCGCGACCGTGATCTCGCGGCTGGTCGGCCAGCGCAAGCTCCGCTGGACCGACCCGATCCGCCGCCACCTCCCCTGGTTCGCGCTCGCGAACCGCTTCGCGAGCCGCAACGTGACGCTCGCCGACATGTACGCGCACCGCAGCGGCCTGCCCGACCACGCCGGCGACCTGCTCGAGGACCTCGGCTTCCGCCGCCGCCAGGTCCTGCGCCGGCTGCGCTTCATGCCGCTCGCGCCGTTCCGCGCCAACTACGCCTACACGAACTTCGGCCTCACCGCCGCCGGCGAGGCCGCGGCCCGGTCGCAGCGCAAGTCGTGGGCGCGCCTGTCGCGCGACCTGCTCTACCGGCCGCTCGGCATGTCCTCGACAAGCTCGCTGTTCTCGGACTTCGAGCGGCGTCCCAACCGCGCGCACGGGCACGTCCGGGTCGGCGACCGCTGGCTGGCGCGGTTCGTCCGTCGGCCGGACGCCCAGTCGCCCGCCGGCGGGGTCAGCTCGAGCGTCAACGACATGGCGAAGTGGCTGCGTCTGATGCTCGCCGACGGCGCCTTCGACGGCCGGCGGATCGTCGCCCCCGCCGCGCTGGCCGAGATGCTCACACCGGTCAACCCGCTCGCGCGCGTGCCCGCCCCGAACGCGCGCCCGTCGCTGACCGCCTTGGGGATCGACACGAGCGTCGACCCGACCGGGCGGGTCAAGTTCGAGCACTCCGGCGCCTTCGCGCTCGGCGCCGGCACCACCGCCAGCTGGATCCCCGACCTCTCGTTGGGGATCGTGACGCTGACCAACGCGGCCCCCGTCGGCGCCGCCGAGACGGTCAACTCGACGTTCCTCGAGCTCGCCACCCAGGGCCGCTCGCAGATCGACTGGCTCGCGGGGTACGGCCCGATATTCGAGGCGATGCTCGCCAACCCGAGCCGGCTCGCCGGACGTGAGCGGCCCGCCCGGCCGCGGCCCGCGCGCCCCCGCCGCGCCTACGTCGGCACCTACGCCCGCAACCCGTACTACGGCTCGCTGCGCGTGGTCGCTCGCGGGCGGCGCCTCGTGATGGTCCTCGGACCGCGCAAGCGCCGTCAGCGCTTCCCGCTGCGGCTCTGGAACGGCGACACCTTCTCGATCGACCCGCGCGGCGAGAGCGCCGCCGGCATCTCGGCCGTGCGCTTCCACGGCGGCACCCGCCGCGCCGCCCGCGCGGTCACCGTCGAGTTCCTCGACGGCGAGGGTCTCGGCACCTTCGCCCGCCGGCGCTGACGCCCAGCGAATTCCCTCCCACGGCCGGCGCCGTCCGCGGTACCTTGAACGTATGTCCTCCGAGGGCGTTTCGCGCCCCGTCAACGCGATGCCCCGCGCCGGCGCGGTCGCGCCGGCCAACGACGAGGCCGTGCGCGCCTGGGACACGGTCCTCTACGAGCGCTGGAAGCTCAACCGCGACGTGTTCGTCGGCGCGCTCGCCGCGGTCACCGAGGAGCTGTTCGAGCGCTATCCGCCGCCGCGGGGGGCGCGCTGCCTGGACGTCGGCTGCGGCTTCGGCGAGACGACGCAGCGCCTCGCGCAGCTCGTCGGGCCGGACGGGTTCGTGCTCGGCACCGACTCCTCTCCCCACTTCGTCGAGGACGCCCGGCAGGAGGCGGCCGACGCGGGGGTGACGAACGTCGAGTTCGAGGTCTCCGACGCGCAGACGGCCGAGTGGGAGCAGGTCTACGACTACGCGTTCTCACGCATGGGCACCCAGTTCTTCGCGATGCCGGTGCTGGCGATGCGCGCGATCCGCGCCGCGCTCGTGCCGGGCGGGCGGCTGCGCAAGATGTGCTGGCGGCGCAAGGAGGAGAGCGCGCTGTTCGCCGAGACCGAGCAGGTCGTCAAGCGGTTCCTGTCGCGCCCGGAGGAGTACGAGGCCGACACCTGCGGGCCGGGCCCGTTCTCGCTCGGCAACCCCGACACGACGCGCGGCATCCTCGAGGCGGCCGGCTTCGACGACATCGAGCTGCACCGCCACGACTTCGACTACTTCATGGGCCACGACATGGACGAGGCGCTCGACGCGATGCTCGCGATCGGCCCCGGCGCCGAGCTGATCCGCCTCAACGGCGAGTACGGCGAGAGTTGCCGCCCCGAGATCGCCGCCGCGCTCGCCGACCGCTACGCCGAGTGGGAGCGCCCGGACGGCTCGATCCTCGGCCGCGCCTCGGTCTGGGTCGTCGCGGCGACGAACCCGGGCTGAGCGGCCCGGAAGCCTGGCGCTCCGGTCCACAGGCAATCGGCCTGGGCCGCGCCAGGCAGCTCGCATGGGCCGCACGCGAGGAACTGGCGCTCGCCGGCAGGCGAGCGCCAGCACAGTGTCGGTCAGCCCCGGCGCTCGAGCTCGTCGGCCTCGCGCTGCTTCTCCTCGGCCCGTCGCTGGGCGTCGGCGGCCTGCTGCTTGGTCTCGCCCTTGCGCTCCTCGCGCTGGCCCTCGCGCCGGGTGTCGGGGTCGCCCATGATGTCTCCGGCGGCCTTCTTCGCCCGGCCGGTGATCTTGTCCATGATGCTCACGTCGGTGTCCTCTGACTCGGGGTTCCGGTGAGCTACCCGTCCTGGCGGGGCGGAAACTGGGCGGTGCTGTGCATGGCTAGCGCTTGGCCGGGCGGCGAGGCGACCGCGCCAGGAGTCCGACGCGCTTGCGGGCGGTGGCCCGGTTGCCGGCCGCGTCACGGACCCTGACGATCGCGATCGCCCGGCGTCCGGCGCGGCTGCGCCGGACGAGGCGTGCCTTGCGGGCCGTCAGCCGCAGCCGTACGCGTCGCGAGCCGCCGGCGGGGATCCGGAACCGGCCGCGCGCGAGGACGACGCGGCGGCGTTTGCCGCGGAAATGCACCCGCGTGCGTGTGCGCAGGACGACGCGCCCCCGGCACGGCGGCGACTGCTCGGCGCGCGGGCAGCGGAGCCGGATCCGGGCGACGCCCCGGCGGCCGAGGCGCAGCCGCCCGCTCGCGATCCCGACCCGCACCGTGGAGTCGGCCGGGCCGCCAGCCGGAGGCGGAGCACCCCCGCCGGGGGGTGCCGGACCGGCGACTGGGCCGCCCCTCGAGGCGGAGCGCCGCGAAGTCGACGGCGCCGGCGACCGCTGCCCAGCCCGTCGCCACCAGGCCGCCGTCGTTCTCGCCGACGACGATCATCCCGTTGGGCTGGTGCTGGACGTTCTCGACGAAGTCGTGCGCCAAGACGGTCGGGTTCATCGTGACGAAGCCGGATCCCCCTCCGAAGACGGGGTCGAGCGCTCCGCTCGTCGTCAGCCGCGCGATGCCCGGGCTCCGGTCGGCTGGGTAGTCGGTGTCGCCGACGCTCACCACCCGCCCGCTCGCGTCCAGCGCCGACGCGAAGCCGAAGTCGCCCTGCTGGAGTCCGGCTTGCCTGACTTACGCCGGTCGGCGCAAGCGCCGCGCGGTGACGGACGGTCGCGCGTCACGTAGTGTTCCCGAAAGCCAGTCTGACCTCCGCTGAAGAAGCCAGCCTTCGTCGCGGACCGAGCCGAGCGAGGTGGCGGCGTGATCCAGCGCCTGTTGCACATCGACCGCGACAAGCTGGATAGGCGTCTGGCGGGATACGCCGTCGTCGGGATCCTGCTCGCGCTGGCGTTCGAGGCGCTCATCGGTGTTGGCGCGCTGCAAGCTGGGATCGCGGCCGCGATCGTCACTGCCGTCGGCGGGAGGGGGGACCTCCGCACTCGGCTTGCTCGAATGATCTCGGTGACGCTGATCGGCGGCGCGGTCGGGTTTCTCGCCTATGTCAGCGCGGAGACGGCATGGCAGGCGGCGGTCGTGCTGGGGGCGGTCGCCTACCTCACCGGGTTGGCCTACGGCCTCGGGGCGGAGATCGGCAGGGCCGGGTACGTGCTGCTGCTCTGGGCGCTCGCGGTGCTGATCGGCGAGGCTCAGGGTGGCGATCCCGCCACCACCGCGGCGGCGTTCTTCGTCGGCGGCGCGGCGGCCACGGTCGTGGTCGGCGCGGCGACGGTGGTGCGAGCCAGGACGGGCGGGTCCGACCGGCCCGCGGCCGAGAGTGCCGACGCCGCCGGCGCGGGAGCCGCCGGGACGAGCCTCGGGGAGCTGGTGACCTCCGACCTCGGTGTCTGGAGCCTGCTCAGGGCGTTGCTCACGGTCGTCGCGGTCTTCGTCGGCTACGGCCTTGCCCCCGCCGACCTCGACCCGCTGTGGACGGCGATGGCGTTGCTGATCGTCTTCCAGCCGGACCTGGAGCAGACGCTGTTCAAGGCGGCGCAGCGTGGCCTCGGAACGCTCGCCGGCGCGGCGACGGCGGTGGCGACGGTCGACCTCGTCGGCTCCGAGGATCCGATCGTCGCGATCGTGCTCGTCGCGACGTTCGGGGCGGTCGCCTTCTACCACGCGAACTACCTGATCTACGCCTTCTTCATCACCAACGCCGTCCTCCTCTACTACTGGCTCGCCACCGACCACGCGGTGAGCACCGCGGGCACACGTGTCCTCGCCACCGTCATCGGCATCGGGCTGGCGGTCGGCGGCATGTCCCTCGTCGCGCTGCGGGGATCCCGGCAACGGGCGCGGCGCGCAGGCGACGAGGTCTCCCCGGCCGCGCCTTGACGCGAGCTCCAGCCGCGCTGGATCGCGCCATGCGCGTGAGCTCCTTCGGCGCCTCCAGCCGCCGGGCGACTGGCGGCTCGGGCGAGACCGCCACGGGCCTACGGCTCGGCGGGTGGCAGCTCGTGGGGGTTGGTGAGGTCCCAGTCGACGGGTCCGTCGGGGCCGTCGTAGGTGAGGGTGCGGGGGGTCTGGTCGGCGGGGAAGACGCGGTAGTAGGTGTTGTTCTCGACGGGGATGGTCTGGTCGGTGCCGTCGCTGACGTGGACGGTGTCGATTCCGTCGGGAACGAGGCCGGCGACGGCGAGCGCGCCGTCGGGTAGTCCGACGGTGAGTGGGCCGGCGCGTCCGGCGGTGAGGTCTTGGGTAGTGGGGCAGATGATGTTCCAGCCGGCGGTCTCGGTGTTGGTGAGGACGAGGCAGACGTGGTCGTGGCCGGCGACGATGTAGGCCGACTGGGTGGTCTGGGCGACGGTGCGGCGCGAGAGGTCTGGGTTGGCGCCGAACGCCGCGCGGCGGCGTAGCGGCTCGGCGAGGTGCTCGGGGATCACGTCGCCTTGGTCGCGGACGGTCGCGAGGGTCGCGGCGGCGTCCTTGGCGTCCTGAGGGATGGCCGTGGCCAGCTCGGCGCCCTGGGCGAGCGTCGGCGGATGCTCACGATCGCCGCCGCCGGTGGCCAGGGCCGTGCCCGCGACGGCGGCGAGGGCCAGCACGGCGATCAGGATGACTCGTCTCATTCGTCCAGGCTCCTACAGGAAGTCCGAGTCGGCATAGCCGTTGATGTTGCGGTTCCCGCTCGCCTCGTGCAGCACTTCGGCCTCGTAGCAGTTGCACTGCACGTCGCCGTAGTAGTGGCCGATCCAGTTGGTCCCACACGATGAGTCCGGGAGTTGCCCTCCGGTCGCAGGGCGGTAGACACGCTCACACACGCCGAAGGTCCCGGAGCCGGGGTTCCATCCCTCGTTGTAGTCCCAGCTGTTGAGGCCGTCGAAGCTGCCGTTGGCGCGGCCGTCGCACCACTGGTAGGGCGGCTTGCTCACGCAGTTGTAGTAGCTGATCGCCGCCTCCGCTGTGGGCGGCGCCGCTACCAGTGCGGACAGCGCGAGCGAGCACAGCACCATTCCCGCCACCAGTGGCGCTTTGATCATGAGACTCCCAGTCGTAGCCAGAGCGAGCGTCAGCCCGCACGGCGAACTGACCGTTCGACTTAACCATGGCGGCCAGGGACGAGTCAACCCCGGATTTCAGCCAAAGGGAAGAGAGTCGGCGGCGGCGCCGGAGGGTGGTGGCCACCGCCGCCGACAGAGCCGGGCGGGGGCGACGCTCGAAGCCGTCCCCCGCTGGTGCAGTCATCTGGGCCGTCGCCAGGAGGGCCCCTCGCGCGCGACCCGCCGCTGCACCGCTCGGCTCGTTCTCGGCCAGCGACGCGCCGAGAACGCTTTGAAAGACCAAGTTGCTTCTAAGGCGTTACCCCTCCGGTTCGTTGTCCCTCCAATCGAGTGCGAGATGACCATACACGCGATTACACCTGTGTGCAAGCCCCACAAGTTCGCGCTATTCTCACCACTAGTAAGGGTTCGGTAATGCGACTGAGGTCAGCCGGTAGGGAGAGTTCCCGCGCCGGTCCTGGCTCGAGGGGAGGCTCGCGCGGTGCTGCACAGGCTCAAGAACACCCTCCAGGGCGAGCGGCGGGCTTGCCCGCGCGCCCTGGCCCGGTCCGATGCCTCCGACGCCACCCTCCTGCGCCAGGGAGTGACCGGCTTCGACGCCTTCTACCGCCGCCACTACCTCTACGTTCTGCGCTACGTCGGCCACCGCGTCCGCGACACCGAGACCGTGCTCGACGTCGTCAACGAGGTCTTCGCCGCCGCCTACCTCGGCCGCGCGGGCTTCGACCCCGACCGCGGCTGCGCCGAGGCTTGGCTGACCGGAATCGCCAAGAACAAGATCGCCGCCCACGCCCGCGACGAGTATGCGGCCATCGAGGCACGCCACCGCCTCGGCCTGGAACGGCATCCGCCGTCCGACTCCGTGCTCGCAGAGCTCGACGCGCTACTCGCCGCCGCCGATCTCCTCGCGGACCTGCCGCGGGCCCAACGCGCCGCTGTGTGGGAGCGCCACGTCCTCGACCGCCGCTACGGCGAGATCGCCGCTGATGCCGGAGTCAGCGAGGCGACCGTCCGCAAGCGCGTCAGCACCGGACTCGCCCGCCTCGCGAGACAGGCCCGCGCATGAGGTTTCCGCGCCGCCGACGACGGGCGGACTCGCTCAGCGACCACCACCGCGAACTGCTCACCGCCGCCAAGCGGGCGAAGGCGAACTCCCCTGACGACGCGCGCCTCGCCCTCATCGCAGCCATCAGACGACGAGACGAAGCCGCCCGGAGATGGCTCCCCGTTCGCATCGCCGCGCTGGCGGTCGTCGCGCTGCTGCTCCTCGGCGGCACCGGCATCGCCGCCCGCGCCATCTTCTCGGCAGCCGACTTCCCGTCGATCTTCCCACCAGACCAACGCTCTCCTACGGCCGGCACCACCAGCACGGTTGACAGGACGGTGCCGAGGATCATGCGCGGGCGGGCGACGGATGTCGGACCCGCGCTCCGCTTCACCACCGGCGACAAGCCTCGCCGCCGCGGCGTCGTGATCAGTTACTCCGGTCCGGGACCCGACATCTGCCTGCTCGTCGCGGTCGCCGGAATCCCACGCAGCGATCCGCGGCCGCTTGACGTCGCGCGCGCTCGCTGGACCTGCGTGACGACCCGCGCGGCTCGCAGGGCACTGACCCGCTGGCCGGGTCGGGTCATATTCAGGACTGCCACGCAGCACCCCATTTTCGTAGGAATCACGCGCCCCGATGCGGTACGCGCAACCGTGTCGGGACCGAATGGCCCTCTCTTCACACGCGTCACGCGCCGATGGGCGCCCCGACGCACGCCGCTGCGGATCTGGGCTGCGTCCTCAACAGCACGCCTGCTCGACGGCCTCGACCCCTTCGCTCGCAGCACGTACATCCCGACCAAGAGGTATCGCTTCGCCGTCACGCTCGCCGACGGAAGGACGCTACGCACCCGGCTGCGGTGGCCCAGCTACGGCCCGTAGCCGCTCAGCGAACCCCACGCAGCAGGTCCGCCGGATCGACGTGGAGCGCCAGCGCCACGCGCACCAACGCGACGACGCCGGCCTCGCGCGTCCCCGACTCCAGGGTGTTGATCTGGCTCTGGCTCACCCGGGCCAGATCCGCCAGCTCCGCCTGCGTAAGGCCGGTCTCCAGCCTCCGGCGCCGCACGTTCGCGCCCAGCAGCCGCAGCGTCTCGCTCGCCCCCTCTTTCCTTCGTCCGGCCATCCGAACGTAGTTTCTGCGCGGGGTCGGTTCTGTGAATCCGACTTGCAGAGGTCGCCCACCTGCCGCCTGACTAGGCCAACTGCGCGATGCGAGCGGCCGGCTTGGGGCCGGACTCTCCGCCGGCAATCAGCCACTGGATTCCGCTGAGGTCCAGGCCCGTGAGCGGACCTAACAATGGCTCCGCCGATATGAACCTAACGGCTGCGTTCTCGATTGCGCTGTTGTCGGCCATGCGTCCTTCGTGCGGTGGCAGTTGCCGCGCCGTCATCACGGGAACGCATGTTCGCATGCGGCGGGACGGCCCCGCGGCGCGATTCAACCAGTGGGACTGGCACGGCAGACCACCGGCCCGTGACGATTCTGATCCCGATCGCTCACGACCTGGGGTGCGCGGCGGCCGGCGAGGCCGGTAGCCGGCCGTTCGGACCACCGATCGCTCGCGTGAGAACTCGCCGCAGGGCAGCGCAGAGATCGCGAGAGGCGACGCTCCATGTCCCTCACCAGGGCGGCGCGTGTCGACCGTTGGCCCTGCCCCCGGTGGCCGTCGGGTCTGCTGGTAGTGCGGTGCCCGTCACCGTTCCGCGAACGAGCCGCCGCGCGCACGGGGGCGGGAGTGCGTCTTGGCGGTGAGACGATTTAGGCCCTTGCGCCTAATTGGTCATACCAGTCGTTCCGGGCGAATGGTTCGGGTTGCCCGTACTCGCGCTTTGTGGTTACGATTGGCCCTGAACGAGGGAAGGGGAGGGCCATTGAGGTCAGCACATCCGTTCGCTCCGTCGGTGAGGCAGCGCACAGCGTCGCGCCGGGTGGCGGCCATCGTGATCGGGCTCGTCTGCACAGCGGTCATGCTCGCCGCGCCTGCTGCTAGCCACGCATTCACCGACTTCTACTGCGACATCGTGCGCACGCCGGGCGGACCCGGCTGCAACAGCACATGGCCGCACTCGTTCCAGGAGTCCCACGCCTATTACCCGGGACTGCCGCAGCACCACGTTAAGCCGTGCACCTACCTCAGAAACACGGCCAACGGCAACGTTCGCGGCGGGAAAGTCAGCTGTCGGTGGAGTGAGAACGGCGCGGCCGTCGTGACCTTTGGCCCGACTTATGCGCTCCAGTACAAGGGGGTGGCCTACTTGCATTCTGATACCTGCTGCAACCACACGATCGGTGCTTGGGCCAAGACGACCCTCTACTAGACGAGAGGGACCACACCAATGACGAAATCAATGAGACGAAAGCTCCTGGCCTCGCTGACAGCTGCTGCGCTCGCTGCTGGCGCGGTTGGGGTAGCAATCGGCACCGCGGCCGAGGACCCTCCACGAGCTGACCCGGACGGCGGCGACATTGCCCTCGATCAGGCACTCGCGGAGAGGTTCGCCGTCCTCACGACCCGTGAGGGCCCAGAGGATGCGATTCCCGACGGTCTCATATCTGGTCCTGTCTCTGCGGACCTGACTCTCAACGACGACCTCGCCCGTAGGGTCGGCACCTACGATGACGGGCGGACGAGCTACGTGGTCCCGGGCGATAACGGCATCTGCCTGGCGCTTGTGGCAGGCGGCGAGAGCAAGGCCGCGGGCCTGGCCTGCAACTCCACGGCCGAGGTGAAGTCCGGCGAGATTGGACCGGCGTCGCTGCTAAGCGGCTGCGTCATCTCGAAGTCTAGTCAGACGCCGCAATGTAGTAGCGAGTCGATCTACGGGCTTGCGCCGGACGGCGTAGGTGGCGTCGAGGTCGTCATGCCCGACGGAACAAAGAGTGCGATCGAGGTCGAGAGCAACGTCTACGTGATCGACCTCGACGGCGCCGACGAGCCGGCGGAGCTGTCTTGGAAGTCCCCGAGCGGCGAGACGCTGCGACGCTTCCCGCTCGCTGGACAGTAGGACTCGCCCGACCAGACTGCAGTCCCGGGGGATGCAAGTAGGGGACTCGCGGTTCCTCGGGGCCGCGGGCCTCGAACAGCCTGTCTAGTGGCCATCCTCTGCCACACCAGATGCACGAGCGGCCAACCCGCCTGGTCCCCCCGCTGAGAGCGCTCGCCGATCCCCTCCGATCGCGGCCGAGCACAGGGGTTTTGCCACAAGTTTTGCCACAAACCGCCTGGCAGCC
>JAAYBF010000008.1 GCA_012718975.1 Solirubrobacterales bacterium
AATTTGACGTCGTGCACAAGCCGAAGTAAGGTCATGTTCCTGTCTGTCCCCTTCGGTCACTGGGAGGGTGGCGGACAGAGGCGGCCGACGGGGAACCGCGGCCGCAACGGGTAGGGAACCCAAGGGCCCCGGCTTCTGCCGGGGCCCTTGTCTTCTCAGCGAGGAAATCCTGTGTGGAGGCCGCGGCTCCGAGTTGCCGCGTCGCCTCGCGCCCGCCGTTTGCGCCGGCCCCGGGCGAGATTCGGGGCCGGGCGCGCGGGCGCGGGCGGCCTGCGTGCCGTGGTTGCCGCAGCCGCCCGGGGGCCTTTCACACCGCGGCTCGGCGCCGCGACCTCCGCACGGATGCGATCTGCTGCGTAGACCTACTCCACTTCCCCTTCCCTCCTTGGGGAGCAAGTGCCGGAACCCTCCGGATTGCAAACGCAAACTTACCGGCAGAGGCCTTGGCGGTCAAGCGCCGCGGCGGCCGTATCTGCCACAGTGCCTGGGTGGCCATCTCACGGCGAGAGATCGGCTTGATCGCAATCGCCTGCTGCGTCGCCGCCGCCCTGCTGGTGCCGGCCGGAGCGGCTGCCGGCTGCGGCAAGACCAAGCGCTGGGCGGCCGCGGCGGACGCCGGGCTCGGCCCGGCGGCCCCGCTGGCGATCGGCGACTCGGTGATGCTCGGCGCCGCCGCCGAGATCGCCTCGCTCGGCTACGACGTCGACGTGCGCGGCTGCCGCCAGGTATCGGAGGGGATCCGCGTGCTGCGCCGTCACGCCCGCCGCGACACGCTGCCGCGGCTCGTCGTCGTCGCGCTCGGCTCGAACTGGACCTTCACCACGCGTGACGTGCGCCGGCTGCTGCGGCTGCTCGGGCCGCGCCGGCTGCTCGGCCTCGTCACGCCGCGCGAGCTGCGCGGGGTGCCCGACGACGCCCCCGTCCTGCGCGCCGCCGCCCGCCGCTGGCCGAACCGCATCGCGCTCGTCGACTGGGCCGAGCGGGCGCGCAAGCGGCCGCGGCTGACCGGCTCGGACGGGATCCACCTGTCGATCGCCGGCCGGCGCGCGTTCGCGCGGATGCTCGCCGGGCCGCTGGCGCGCGCCCGCGGCGAGACGACCGCGCCCGCCGTGCCGCCGAGCGGCGGCGGCACCGACGGCGGGGGCGCCACCGCGCCATGACGACGCGCGCGCCGGGGCGACGCGCCGCCCCGCCGTGGGCAGCGGCCCGCGCGCTGACGCTGGGGCGACTCTGGCGCTGACCGCGACGTCCGCGGTGGGGGCGGCAGCCCTCGCCGCGCCGGCGCCGGCGCGAGCGTCGGTGGTCGTCGTCGGCGACAGCCTCGGCGTCGGCACCGAGGGCTCGCTGCGCGCGGCGCTCGGCGGGGTACCGGTCGACGCCGACAGCCTCAACGGACGGCCGAGCGCCGCCGGGCTCCCCGTCCTCGCACGGATGCTCGGCCCCGAGCACGACACCGTGGTCTTCGATCTCGGCACCAACGACGGCAACTCCGCGGTCGCGACGACGGCCGCGAGCCTGGCCGGCGCGCGCGAGCTCGCCGGCGACCGCTGCCTGGTGGTCGCGACGCTCAACCGGCCGCCGCTCAACGGGGTCCCGATCGACGGCCAGAACGCGATGATCCGCCGCTTCGCCGCCACGACCCCGAACGTCGTCCTCGTCGACTGGAACGACGTCGCCGCGACGACCCCCGGCCTGCTGCAGCCCGACGGCGTCCACGCGACCGCCGGCGGCTATGCGCTGCGCGGGCTGCTGTTCGCCGACGCGATCGCCGGCTGCCTCGGCGGCGGTGGCGGAGGCGGCGGCGGGAGCGCCCCGCCACCGGACATCGCCGCCTCGACGACCGACGCCCCGGCGAGCCGGCGCCGACCGCCGCCGCGGCCGGTGCGCCCGCGGCCGTCGCTGCCGCGGCGGGTGGCGGCGGTGGCGGTCGCCGGGCTGACGGCCGACGACGGGCCGCTCGGGATCGCCGAGCGCGGCGGCCGGCTGGTCGCGGCGGCGGCGACCGCGGTCGGGGCGATCGCCACCCCGCGCGGGCCCGAGCCGGTGCTCGGCGCGGACGGCTGAGCCCGGCCGCCTCGCGCGGAGCGCGCGCCCGGCCGTCCCGGCGCGCGCGCCGCCGCGACCACGGATTCCCCGCCCGTCCGACACCGCGCCGCTAGGCTCGTCGCCATGGCCGAGCGGCGCGCATCCGACCTCTTCGTCGAGTGCCTGGAGGCCGAGGGCGTCCGCCACGTCTTCGGCATCCCGGGCGAGGAGACCCTCGACCTCAACGAGTCGCTGTCGAAGTCCTCGATCGACTTCGTGCCGGTCCGCCACGAGCAGGGCGGCGCCTACATGGCCGACGTCTACGGCCGCCTGACCGGCCACGCCGGCGTCTGCCTCGGCACGCTCGGCCCCGGCGCGCTGAACCTCGTCACCGCGGTCGCCGACGCCTACCTCGACCGCGCGCCGCTGGTCGCGCTCACCGGCCAGGGCGACCTCGAGCGGATGCACAAGGAGTCCCACCAGTACATCGACCTGCTGCGCGTGATGCGGCCGATCACCAAGTGGAACGCGCGGCTGAGCGACCCGGCGATCATCCCCGAGGTCGTGCGCAAGGCGTTCAAGGTCGCCGAGGGCGAGAAGCCGGGCGCGACGCACATCGAGTTGCCCGAGGACGTGATGGCGGCGCCGGTCGACGGCGCGCCGCTGCCGCGCCACCGCGTCGAGGCGCCGGAGCCGCAGGCGCGCGAGCTGCTGCGCGCCGCGGAGATCATCCGCGGGGCGGTCAAGCCGGTGGCGCTGGCCGGCAACGGGGTGATCCGCGGCGGCGCGACCCCGGCGCTGCGCGAGTTCGTCCGCGCGACGGGCATCCCCGTCGCCGAGACGTTCATGGGCAAGGGCCTGCTCCCCTACGACGACCCGAAGGCGCTCGGGGCGGTCGGCCTGCAGGCGGGCGACTACGCGATGGCCGGCTTCGACGACGCCGACGTCGTGCTCGCGATCGGCTACGACCTCGTCGAGCACTCGCCGCGCCACTGGAACCCGGGGCGCGACAAGCGGATCGTCTGCATCGACTCGGTGCCGGCGGAGACCGACGCCCACTTCGTGCCGGAGGTCGAGCTGGTCGGCGACATCTACGCGATCCTCTCCCGGCTGGGGGCGGAGTGCCGCCACGTCCCGCACCGCGGCGGCTCGGACCGGCTCAGCCATGTCGTGCTCAGCCGCTTCGAGGCCGCCCGCGACGACGACTCGTTCCCGGTCCAGCCGCCGCGCGCGCTGTGGGAGATCCGCCAGGCGCTCGGCCGCGAGGACATCCTGATCTCCGACGTCGGCCTGCACAAGCTGTGGATCGGCCGGATGTTCCCGGCCTTCGAGCCGAACACGGTGCTGATCGCCAACGGGCTGGCCGGGATGGGGTTCGCGGTCCCGGCGGCGGTCGCGGCGAAGCTCGTCCACCCCGACCGGCGCGTGGTGACCGTCAACGGCGACGGCGGCTTCCTGATGAACATGCAGGAGCTGGAGACCGCGACCCGGCTGCGCACCCCGTTCGTCAACGTGGTCTGGGAGAACCGCCAGTACGGCTCGATCGTCTGGAAGCAGGACAAGAAGTTCGGCAGCCACTTCGGCGTCGACTTCACCAACCCCGACTTCGTCGCGCTCGCCGAGTCGTTCGGCCTGCCGGCCTGGCGCTGCGAGTCCGCCGCCGACTTCGGCGACCGCCTCCGCCACGCCCTCACCCTCGACCTCCCCTCGCTGATCGTCCTCCCGATCGACTACTCGCTCGACGTCGCGATCTCCGAGGACCTCGGCGCCGAGATCGTCTCGACCTGACCGGCGGCGGCCGCGCCTGGCTTCCGGCGGCCGGCCCCGCGGCGAGACTGGAATCGAGAGGGGGCTCCAGGCCCCTCTGGATTCCACTCTGTTTCCGGAGACCGGTAGTTACCCCCTCGGGTTTCCACTTTGGTCCGGCCGAGGGTGGCGGCTGGCGGGGGCGACGGCCTGCCGCCGCGCAGGCTGACGGACGACGCGCGCGAGGGTGGCCCGCACGTAGCCGGGCTCGAACCGGACCTGCGCGTGCGTGAAGCGCAGGGGAGTCAGCCCCGCCGCGGTGTGGGCCTGGTCCCGCAGCCGGTCACGGGTCTGGGCGGCGGCGGTCCGGTGGTAGCGCAGGCCGTCGGTCTCGACGACCAGGCCGAGGTCGGGCCAGTAGAAGTCGACGAGATAGCCGTTGACCCGGAGCCTGGTGAGCGGGCGCGGCAGCCCCACCCGCTCGACGATCGGCAGGAAGCGGCGCTCGAGGTCGGAGTCGGTCATGACGAACGAGCGTCGGTCCAGCAGGCCTCGCAGGCGCTTCGACCCTCTGAGGCCGGCATATGCCTCGGCGGCCTCGCGTAGGCGCTCGGGATCGATCAGGTCGAGCTTGTCCGCCGTGTTGATGTGCGCCTCGAGCTGCTGCCCAGACCCGGTGCGAGCGCTGCTGCTGCGAGCGGCGTTGGAGATCGGAGGGGGCCACTGCACCTTCAGGGATCCATCGGGTCCCGGCTGCCCCCCTCACATGGCGAGCCGGCGAGAGGAGTCGGGCCGCGTAGGCTGGGTAGCGGCCGGGGAGAACGAGCGAGCGAGTCGAGGAGTCCAGACATGGCAGTCGCCAGCAGCGAGCAGTCGGTCGTCGATGCGGTCCCGAAGGGGTTGTTGGTCGGGGGTGAGTGGCGGGCGGCGTCGGGTGGGGCGACGTTGGCGGTGGAGGACCCGGCGACGGGCGAGGCGCTGTGCGAGGTGGCCGACGCGACGCCGGAGGACGCGATGGCGGCGCTGGACGCGGCGTGTGCGGTCCAGGAGGAGTGGGCCGCCGTCGCGCCACGTGAGCGTGGCGAGGTCCTGCGGCGGGCGTTCGAGGCGATGGTCGACCGCGCGGACGAGCTGGCGCTGCTGATGACCTTGGAGATGGGCAAGTCGGTCGCTGAGTCGCGTGCGGAGGTGCTGTATGCGGCGGAGTTCCTGCGTTGGAACGCCGAGGAGGCGGTGCGGATCGACGGCCGGTTCGCGACCGCCCCGAATGGGGTCGGGCGGCTGTTGACGATGCGCCAGCCGGTCGGGCCGTGCCTGCTGATCACCCCGTGGAACTTCCCGGCCGCGATGGGCACGCGCAAGATCGGGCCGGCGGTCGCGGCGGGCTGCACGATGGTCGTAAAGCCCGCGAAGCTGACGCCGCTGTCGATGCTTGCCCTCGCCGACATCCTCGGCGACGCCGGGCTGCCCGACGGGGTGCTCAACGTGATCACCGCCTCCTCGGCCTCGAAGACGACCGGCCCGCTGATCGCCGATCCGAGGCTGCGCAAGCTGTCGTTTACCGGATCGACTGAGGTCGGCCGCAAGCTGATCGAACAGTCCGCCCCCAACGTGTTGCGCACCTCGATGGAGCTCGGCGGCAACGCCCCGTTCATCGTCTTCGACGACGCCGACCTCGACGCTGCAGTCGAGGGCGCGCTCGTCGCGAAGCTGCGCAACATCGGCGAGGCGTGCACGGCGGCCAACCGCTTCCACGTCGCCGCCCCGATCGCCGACGAGTTCGCCGACCGCCTCGCAAAGCGGATGGCCGGCCTGAAGGTCGGCCGCGGCACCGAGGACGGCGTCGACCTCGGACCGCTCGTCGACGCCCCATCACGCGAGAAGGTCGCCGAGCTCGTCACCGACGCCACCGACCGTGGCGCGCGCCTGCTGTGCGGCGGCCAGCCCGTCGACGGCGCCGGCTACTTCTACGAGCCGACCGTCCTCACCGACCTCGCACCCGACACCCGCCTACTGCGCGAGGAGATCTTCGGCCCCGTCGCCCCCATCATCGCCTTCGACACAGAAGACGACGCGATCGCCGCCGCCAACGACACCGAGTACGGCCTCGTCGCCTACCTCTACACCCAAGACGTCAAACGCGCCCTCCGCGTCTGCGAGCGCCTCCAGACAGGCATGATCGGCCTCAACCAAGGCATCGTCTCCAACCCCGCCGCCCCCTTCGGCGGCATCAAGCAATCAGGCTTCGGCCGCGAGGGCGGCCACGAGGGCATCGACGAGTACCTCGA